>DATLFI010000116.1:0-41518 GCA_035524895.1 Thermoanaerobaculia bacterium
CGCGCAGCGCTTCTCCGTCGAGGCGGGCCCGCCCGCGGCGCCTGGATCACAGCACCCGCGCCAGCACGGCAGTGGCAGTGCCGGTCGAGGGGACGGAGCTCACGGCCCGACCCGCGGCACGCCGAACGCGCGCAATCGGCTCACCCCGCCGTCGGGGTAGATGTCGAGCCGCAGGTGGCTGACCACACCGAGGTCTTCGAGCTCCTCCTCGAATCGGTGCACGCGGTCGGCCTCGAGCTTCTGCGACGGCAGCAGGACCGGCCAGTCGCCGCTCGACACGAACAGCGTCTCGATCTCCGCTTCCGACGCACCGGGGCCGGCGCCGCCGTTCCGGAAGCTACCGCGGGGCAGCGCCCGCACCGAGCAGCGATCCGGGTAGTTGCCCTTGAAGTGTGCCGTGTCGACCTCGAGCGCGCGCAGCACACCTGGGGAGCCGAGCGTGAGCACTACCCAGTCGTTGCCGGGCTCACGGCGCCGGCGCGTTTCCCATCCGTCGCCCATGTCGACGCCGCGGCCGGGCAGGAGCAGGTGCTGTGGCCGCCCGAAGTGCGCGTCGTTGCAGCCGATCACCCACCCCCCGTTCTCGACCGCGAGCAGGTTGCAGGGAGCCTCCGGGTCGCGGCGCGACCAGTCGACCGCCGCGACGCCGTAGACCCGTAGGCGTGCCACGCCGCCGTCGGGGAAGATGTGGAGCCGCAGCCACCGGCACGGTCGCTGGTCCGCCGTCTCGACCAGGTGCTGTCGGCTCGGACCGAGCGGCGTCCCGGGCACCAGCTCCCACCACACCGCATGCTCGCCGGGCTCCGACTCGTCGTCGTGGTCGCACGCCTCGACCACCGCCGACACCGGTTGGTTACCGTCGAAATGCGTGGTGTCGACGTCGACGCCGAAGATCACCGAGCGGAAGCCCAGGCGCACGAGACACGAATCGTGTCCGGGCACGCGCCGCCGGCGCGTCTCCCAGCCGTCCATCCACTTGCCGTGCGCGTCGTACTTGCCGGGTACGGACACCGGCGTCGTCGGATCGATCAGCCGCTCCTTCGCCGCGAAGAACTCGTCGTTCGCCCACACTACCGCCGCGCCCAGGCGAGGCTGTGCAAGGTTGACGTAGCGGCCGGCGAAGGGGGCGGTCGCGGGTGAAATTTCCACGCTCGAGATGTGCACTCGCTGCAAGTGGTCGATCATCATAAGCGTTCCAGCTCCGTGCCGGCCGAGCTGGGCCCCGCCCAGAGTCGATCGCTGCGCTGCCCGCCGTGATGTATGCGTGTCGGCTAGGCCAGGTCGATGTGCGAAGGCGCTGGCGTTCTTCCCGAGTTAGGAGCAGAATCTCTACACTGCCGGCGACTGCCCGCCGCGCGTTGGCCACGGAGGTGGTCATGGTGTCGAAGGGTGGATCCCGAAAGCTCCTGCGCGCGGCGGCGAGCCGCCGCCGATCGCTCGATCATGGGCCGAGAACGGCTTGGCTGCTCCTGGCAGCGATCCTCGCTTCGAGCGTCGCGCTCGCACAGCCGGTGACGGTCGGACCGATCAGCTTCGACGAGCCGGAGTTCCCGGAGTCGTTCTCGGACCTCGACCTCGTGACGCTCGGTGGCACGCCGATCCCGCGCGTGTCGTTCCGGTACGCTCAGGGTCTCGTCATCGACGACAGCTGGACCGCGTACCTCGAGGACGCGGAGATCGATTCGCCGATGCAGGGCAGGTACCTGGCCGCCCCCAACTTCGGGGTGCTGCGGCTCGAGCTCGGCGGCGACGCGACGCGGCTGTCGTTCGACTTCTTCCTGCTGGCCAGTCCTTCCGAGAGCGTGGTGGCGAGCCACGGGGTGGAGGTACGGCTGTACGGCGCGAGCGGCGCGCTGGTAGGTCACGGCTCAGCGGAGAACATCTTCGACGGCGAGGCGTTCGGGGCTTCGCTCGACGTGAGCTCGGGCCAACCGTTCCGCGCCGCTGAGATCTCCGCGTTCTTCACCGTGCCGGCCCAGATCGTGGGGCTCTTGCTCGACAACCTGACCGTCACCCTGGTGCCTGACGCGACACCGCCGGTCGAGCTCGGTCCGGAGAAGCTGATCTCGACTGGGGGCGCGCTCCCGGTGGTGGCCACCGATCCCGCGGGCCGGCGCGCTGTGGCGTGGGAGGAGGGCGCCGGGGGCAGCCGCGAGATCTTCGCGCAGCTCTTCGACGCCGACGGCCAGGCGCTCGGCGAGGAGTTCCGGGTCAACGCGGGATCCTCGGACGACGACGTCGCGCCCTCGATCGCGTTCGACGCGGATGGCGAGCTGGTGGTCGCGTGGCTGCGCGAGACGCCGGGCGCTGCATCCGCGGGTGCCGCCGGCACGATCCTGGGTCGCCGCTTCGACCCCGCCAGCGGCACGCCGCTCGGCGGCGAGTCGGTGATCGCTCAGGGGGCGGCCGCTCCGCCGACGGTCGGCGCCAGCGCCGGCGGCGACGCGGTGGTGACGTGGCCAGCCGGGGCGAACGTGCTCGGTCGGCGGTTCGGTCGTCAGGGCGCTCCGCTGGGCAATGCGTTCGAGGTGTCGGCATCCCCAGCCGCCGCGTCCGTGCGCGTGGCAACTAGCCCCGCCGGGGACTTCGTGGTGGTGTGGGAGGGCTCGGCTAGCGCGGCGGAGACAGCACCAGGATCGGCTAGCGCGGCGACAGGGACGATCCTCGGTCGCTTTTTCGACGCCAACACCGGGCCGAAGGGCGAAGTCATGACGTTGAGCCCGCCGGGTGTGTCGGCCAGCGCGCCTGCGGCGGCCGCCGACGCCACCGGCAACGTCGTCGTGGTGTGGCAGCAGGCCGCTGCCGGCGGCAGCAACGTGATGGCGCGGCGCTTCACGCGCGCCGGCGGTGCGCGCGGCGACGCCTTCCGGGTGCACGACTCGGCCGCCGTCGAGCAGACCGCGCCGAGCGTCGCGGTGAACGCCGCTGGCGACATCGTGGTCGCCTGGGAGTCGGCGCCGGCGGGATCCGGCGGCTCGGCGAGCGCAGCGGCGACCAGCGTCGTCGGCCGTGTCTTCGACGGCTCGAGCCTGGCGGCCGGCGACGAGGTCGAGGTCGCCGTCGCCGAGGGCGGGGCCGCGCCGGCGTCGCCGCAGGTGACGATCGACGACCGCGACGACGCCACGGTCGTCTACGAGCGCAAGACCTCTGGTGGCGGCGAGGCCGGACTCTTCTCGCGCAAGCTGAGCGCGACGTTGCCGCCTGCCCCCTGCGTCGCCGGCGACACCACGCTGTGTCTCGCCGGGGGGCGCTTCGAGGTGCGAGTGACATGGCGCGACTTCTCGGGCAACAGCGGAGTGGCGAGCGCCGAGTCGTTGACGAGCGACACCGGCTACTTCTGGTTCTTCGACCCGGCCAACGTCGAGATCGTGCTCAAGGTGCTCGACGCGCGCGCGGTGAACGACTTCTTCTGGGTGTTCTACGGCGCGCTCTCGAACGTGGAGTACACCATCGCCGTGCACGACACGGTCACCGGCATCGGCAAGACCTACTTCAACCCGGCCGGCAGCTTCGGCAGCGCGGGCGACACCGCCGCGATTCCCGGCAGCGCTGTCCTAGAGCCGTGGCGCGAGACGGACGCCGCGCGTTTCGACCCGTGGTCGAGCGGCGTCGAGCGCAACGCAGCGGCGGCGTGCACGGGGGCGTGCACGGTGGCGTGCACGGCGGACGACGAGACGCTGTGTCTCCAGCAGTCGCGGTTCGCCGCGAGCATCACCTGGAAGGACTTCGACGGGCAGGGCGGCGTGGGGCAGGCGGTGCCGCTATCGGGCGACACCGGCTACTTCTGGTTCTTCGACCCGGCGAACGTCGAGGTGGTGGTCAAGGTGCTCGACGGCCGCTCCTTCAACAACCAGTTCTGGGTCTTCTACGGCGCTCTCTCGAACGTCGAGTTCACTCTCACCGTGACCGACAGCGTCACCGGCGCGACCAAGACCTACGTCAATCCGCTGGGCGAGTTCGCCAGCGTCGGCGACACTGCAGCGCTCCCGGGGAGCTGAGGGCCACTGCCGTGCCCGGACCGGCGTCACGTCGTCTCGGCCGGCTCTTCGGTTTCCTTCGCGGCAGCGACCGGCGCCGCTCGCCCGAGCCGCGCCGGCACCTCCGGCAGCCACGCGCGGAAGGTCTGGCCGTAGATGTCCCAGATCGCGACGAAGAGCGCCGCGATGATGGGGCCGACGATGAAACCCATCGCGCCGAAGACGAAGATGCCGCCGAGGGTGCTGAGCAGGATGAGCAGGTCCGACATCCTGGCGTCGCGCCCGACGAGGCGAGGGCGCAGGAAGTTGTCGATGGTGCTCACCACGAGAGCGCCCCAGACCAGCAGCGCGATGGCGGCGCCCATCCTGTCGACGAGCAGGAGGTAGCCGACCGCTGGCACCCAAACCAGAGCCGCGCCGACGGCCGGGATCACCGACAGCACGACCATCACGGTCCCCCAGAAGGCCGACCCCGGCACGCCGAGCAACCAAAATGCGAGGCCGCCGAGAGCGCCCTGGATCACGCCGATCAGGAGCGAGCCCTTGAGCGTCGCGCGCGTCACCGACACGAAGCGCTCGAGCAACGCCTCTTCCTCGGCAGCGTCGAGCGGCATGTAGTAGAGGATCTTGCGCAGGATCGCGGGACCGTCCATCAGGAAGAAGAACATCGCGTACAGGAGCACGAAGAGCTGCAGGAAGAAGCTCAGCGTTCCCCGCGTCGCCGCGGCCACGGTGCCCATGAGCGCGGTGCCGGTGCGGCTCGCGATCTCCCGGAACTGCTCCGCCAGGTCCCCGGTGTCCGGGATCAGCCGGTCCGCGAACGGCAGCCGCTCGGCCAGGCCCCGCAGCTCCTCTAGCCGTCCCGACTGCCCCTGGAACCACTCGCCGGCGCCCTGGCTCACCTGCACCGCTTCCGCCGCCACCAACGCGAGGAAGCCGGCAAGCGGCAGCGCGACGCCGAGCGCCAGCACGAGCATCGTCGCGATCGAGGCCAGGGCGCGCCGGCCCCTCACCTTGCGCAGGATCCACCGGTACAGCGGGTAGGCCATGCCGGCGAGCACCGCCGCGAGGAACAACGCGAGCAGGAACTGCTGGATGACCGCCACGAACAGCAGGCTGATCGCGGCGACCAGGAGGAGCAGGAACGCCTGTCTGAATCGCAGGGCGCCAGGCGCCGGATCCTGCGGAGAGCTCGTCATGGCGCCAGCCTATTCCCGGTACCAGTTTCGGAGCGAACCGCTGCTCAGCTCCCCCGATACGTGGTGTAGCCGAACGGGCTCACCAACAGTGGTACGTGATAGCGCAGTCGGGTGGCGCTGACGCGGAAGCACACGACGACTACGGGGAAGAACGTCTTGACGCCCAGGTCCTCGAAGTAGCCGGAGGTGTCGAAGGTGAGTCGGTAGATGCCGGCGAGCGGGGCGGGGAAGCCGCGGGCGCGGCCGTCGGCGCCGGTGACGTCGGTGCCGAAGTCCTGCCAGGAGCCTGCTGATCCCTGCCGTTCGAGTCGCACGGCCACGCCGGCGGCGGGCTCGCCGCGGCTGGTGTCGAGGACGTGGGTCGAGACCTCGCTCATTTCTTCACCCTCTCCGCGCCTCGGCGGGTGAGGCCGGCGCTGTGCGCGCCTGCCTCGCCGCGGAGGAGCCCGTCGATTCGGATGTGAGTGATCTTACGTTGCTCGCCCGCCGCGAGCGCGAGCTCTGTATCCGGCGGGTTGTCGATGCGCTCCGCGAGCAGCGCGAGCATCTGCTCTGCGGTCTTGCCGGTGGCGCAGACCAGGAAGACGTGACCGAAGCGCTGGTGGTACCTGGCGTTGCCGTCGGCGAGCGCGCGCAGCACCTCGTCGCTCGCGCCAGCAGCGCCGGCTTGTTCGCGGGTCGAGATGTCCGCGGTCGCGGCGTGGGGCGAGGACCGCTCACGCAGCGACGCGACGTCGCCGATGCGCGGGTGGTGGGCGAACGACTCGAGCCAGTCGTCGCGGTCGAGGCGGTCGAAGGCGGCTTCGGCGGCGGCGTGGAAGGCCGCGGCGTCGGCGAACGGCGCGGCAGCCGACACGAGCTCCACCCAGCGGCGGCAGCCGCAGCAGCGGTGGAGGGTCTCGCGACGCGCGTCGTCGTCGAGGTCGTGCCAGCCAGCGAGGCTCACGAGATCAGCCGGCCCGCAGGGTCGCCGATCACCTCGCCATCGTGGTAGATGCAGCGACCGGCGAGGTAGGTGCGGTCGACCACACCGTAGAGCTCGCGGCCGTGGTACGGGGTGGTGGGGTGGCGGTGGAAGAGTTGGGCGGCGTCGACCTCGAAGGAGGCTTCGGGGTTCCACACCACCAGGTCGGCGCGCCTCCCCGGTGCGATCGCGCCGCGGGTCTCCGCGAGACCGAGCAGGCGCGCGGGCGCTTCCGACAGCCACTGCGCGGCCCGCTCCAGCGGCAGGTCGCGGGCGCGCATGCCGGTCCAGAGCAACGGCAGCGCGAGCTGGAGCGACGAGATGCCGCCCCAGGCCCGGGCGAAGTCGCCCTGCGTCTCGCCGTGCAGCGCCTTGCGCAGCGGCGGGCAGGGCGAGTGGTCGCTCGCGACGAGGTCGATGGTGCCATCGGCCAGCGCTGCCCAGAGGCGCTCGCGGTTGTCGCGCCCGCGGATCGGCGGCGTGCACTTGCAGCGCGTGTCGCCGTCGGCGATCTCTTCCGCGCACAGCGTGAGGTAGTGGGGGCAGGTCTCGACGGTGAACGGCAGCCCTGCTGCTTTCGCGCGCTCGATCGACGGCAGGGCATAGGCGGTCGAGAGGTGCACGACGTGGACGCGGCAGCCGGTGCGGCGACAGAGCTCCACCAGCAGCTCTACCGCCGCGACCTCGAGCTGCGGCGGTCGCGTGGCGAGGAAGGCCGCATAGTGGCGCGGCTGGGTGAGATGCGCCGCGGGACCCGCGAGCTCGGCGTGGACCAGGAGCGTGGCGCCGAGCTCGGCGAGGACCGGCATCGCGGCCTCGAGATCTCCCCGGTCGACCGGCGGAAAGTCCGCGAGCCCGGAGTCGCAGAGGAAGGCCTTGAGCGCCAGCACGCCGCTTTCGAGCAACGCCTCGAGGGCGTGCCGGTCCAGCGCGTTCGTTGGAACCAGACCCCCGTGTAGGCCGACGTCGACGAACGTGCGGCCCGCGGCCGCGGCGCGCTTCTGCCGCACCGCGTCCGGGTCCACGGTAACGGGGTCGCTGTTGAGCGGCATGTCCGCGATCAGGGTGATGCCGCCGGCGGCGGCGGCGAGCGTGCCGTGCTCGAACCCTTCCCAGTCGGCCCTGCCGGGGTCGTTGAGGTGCACGTGCGGATCGATCAGGCCCGGCTGCACCACCAGGTCGGCGACGTCGTCGATTACAACCTTGTCCGATGCTGGCACGCATCCGTGCTCCGCGACACGCGCGATCACTCCGTCGGCGATGACGAGGTCGGCGGGCTGCAGCCGCTGCCCGATCAGCACGCGCTGGCTGCGCAGCACGAGAGGCGCTTCGGGCGGCGACATGCCCGTAATATAGATCTTCGGCGGAAACTCCTCTGCCAGCACCCCCGAGCCAACCGATGCCAGCCCTCCACGCGCACCGCTACGGCAAGAACCGGGTCCTGGTCGGCGTGCTCGACCGGGCGGCCTCGCCCCATCGCTATCTCGAGCTCGCGGTCGACGTTGCGCTCGAAGGCGACTTCGGCGAGACCTACACGCGCGGCGACAACACTCGCGTGGTGCCGACCGACACGCTGAAGAACACCGTCTACTGGATCGCTGGGCGGGAGCCGTTCGCCACGATCGAGGAGCTCGCTCTGCTCCTGGCACGGCACCTGGTGGCGACCTATCCGCAGGTCGATCGCGCCGAAGTGGTCGTAGAGCAGCGCGGCTGGAGGCCGATAGCGATCGAGGGCGAGGAGCGGATCGACGCCTTCGAGAGGGCGGGCGAAGAGCGCGCCACGGCCTGCGCGACGGTGGAGGCTGACGGCAGAGCACGCCTGACCGCGGGCTTGCGCGGTCTCGAGCTGCTCAAGACCGCGCACTCGGGCTTCCGCGACTTCTTCCGCGACGCCCGCACCACGCTCCAGGACACCGACGATCGGCTGTTCGTGACGGTCGTCGAAGCCACCTGGCTGTACGCCGTCGCCGGCGAGGAAAGCGCGAGGCCCGACTGGGAAGCAGCGCGGGGAATCGTGCGCGGCGCTCTGCTGCGCGCCTTCGCCGACCACGAGAGCCTCTCGGTGCAACAGACGCTGTACGCCATGGCGGAGGCAGCGCTCGACGCGAGCCCGTTGGTGCAGGAAGTGCATCTGGTGCTGCCCAACCGCCACCACCTGCTGGCCGACCTGTCGCGCTTCGGTCTCGACAACTCCAACGTCGTCTTCGTGCCGACGAGCGAGCCGTTTGGGCGAATCGAGGCGACGGGAGGAAGGGACTCGGGCGGCGGCGAGTAACAAAGGCCGGGACCCTGAGGAGGTCCCGGGGCTACAATCGGCAGCTCGGCGTCTTGCTCGATGCCAGGCACACCAGAATGCGCCACGAACTGCGCTTCTTCCTCAACGGACAGCGCTGCGCCGCGTCGGCAGACGAGGCGTTTCTGACGCTGTCCGACTACCTGAGACAGATCAGGCGTCTCGTCGGCACCAAGGTGGTGTGCGCGGAGGGCGACTGCGGCGCGTGCACCGTGCTGGTGGGGCGCGTCGACCCATGGTCGGGAGCAGGGTCGGCGGCTGCGCCGGGCTCGCTCCGCTACCAGGTGGTCGATGCGTGCATCGTGCTCCTGCACCAGCTCGACGGCACGCACGTCGTCACCGTCGAAGGGCTGGCCCGCGACGGCGAGCTGCACCCGGCGCAGCGGGCGATGGTCGATGGCTACGGCTCGCAGTGTGGCTACTGTACGCCGGGCTTCGTGGTCACGCTCGCCGGTCTCTTCGAGCAGGCGCGGGCCGAGGCGGTCGCCGGTGGCGAGGGAGCGGTCGACGGCCCGAGTGTCCGTCGCGCTCTGAGCGGCAACCTCTGTCGCTGCACCGGGTACGTGCAGATCCTGGAGGCGGCGCTCTCCGTGGACGTTGCGGCGACCCCGCGGCTGCGCGAGCTGTACGACGAGCGCGAGATGGCAGGTGAGCTATCGGCCCTCGCGAGCGAGCCGGTCGAGATCGTCGACGGCGAGCGCGGTGCCTACCTGCCGGTCGAGCTCGGTGACGCCTGCGCCTGGCGCGTGGCTCACCCCGGGAGCCTGGTGGTGGCGGGCGCCACCGACGTCGGTGTGTTGGTCAACAAGGAGCGCCTCGAGCCGAGTCTCATGCTCGGCGTCGGCCCGCGCATCCCAGGGTTCGATGCTGTCGAACGTGCCAACGGCGTGTTGCTGCTAGGCGCGGGCGCGACCTGGAGCGCGGTGCTCGCTGCGACTCGGCGCGACGTGCCCGAGCTGGCGCGCCTCATCGAGCTGTTCGGCGCGCCGCAGATCCGCAACCTCGCGACCGTGGGCGGCAACGTAGTCAACGCCTCGCCGATCGCCGACTCGCTGCCGTTCTTGCTCGTCATGGGTGCGACGCTCGAGCTGGTTTCGCCTCGCGGGTCGCGACAGGTCGCGGTCGAAGACTTCTTGCTCGGCTACAAGCGAGTCGACCTCAAGAGCGACGAGCTGCTGGCTCGGCTCGCCGTGCCGCTGCCGACCAGCGGCGAGGTGCTGGGTCTCTACAAGATGTCGAAGCGGCGCGACCTCGACATCTCCACGGTGTGCGCGGCGGTGCTGGTCGGTCTCGACGGCGATCGCATCGCGCGGGCCCGGGTCGCCATGGGTGGCGTGGCTGCCACCGCGGTGCGACTGCGCGCGACCGAGGAGTGGCTCGAGGGGCGGGCGTTCGGCGAGGAGACCCTGCGCGCCGCGGGGCGTCTCGCCGCCGGCGAGGTATCGCCGATCTCCGACGTGCGTGGCAGCGCGGGGTACCGCGGCCGACTGGTCGAGAGCTCGTTCGCGAAGCTCTGGTACGACGCCCTCACCCCTGCCCCTCTCCCAGAGGGAGAGGGGAGGAACGCTTGCACCCCTGCCCCTCTCCCAGAGGGAGAGGGGAGTAGCGCCCTCGCCGCTGCTGGGCGGCCGGGCGACGGGGTGCCGCACGACTCGGCACTGGGCCACGTGACGGGCGCGGCGCGCTACGCCGACGACTTGCCTTGGCTCGAAGGCGAGCTGCACGTCGTACTCGTGGGAAGCCCTGTCGCTTGCGGGACGCTGGTGGGAGTCGATACCTCGGCCGCGCTCGAGGTGCCAGGAGTGGTGGCGGTGTACACGCACCGCGACCTGCCGGGACACAACCTCTGGGGGCCGATCTTCGTCGACGAGCCGGTGCTCGCCCACGCGCGCGTGGAGTACCTGGGGCAGCCGGTGGCCGTGGTGGCGGCGGAGACGCCTGATGCGGCTCGGCGCGCCCGTAAGTTGGTGCGCGTCGAGGTCACCGGAGAGCCGCCCGTGCTCGATATCGACACGGCGCTCGAGCGCGGCTGGTTCCTCGGCCCGGAGCGCAGGATCCAGCGCGGGGACCTCGACGCCGGCTTCGCAGCGGCGCGCCACGTGCTCGAGGGCACTTTCCGTTGCAACGGGCAGGAGCACTTCTACTTCGAGAGCCAGGCTGCGATCGCGGTGCCGGGCGAGGGCGGCGAGATTCGTGTCCACTCCTCGACCCAGAACCCGACCGAGATCCAGAAGGTCTGCGCGGAGGCGCTCGGGCTCGGCCACCACCAGGTGGTGTGCGAGGTGCGCCGCATGGGCGGCGGGTTCGGCGGCAAGGAGACGCAGGGGACCATCCCAGCGGTCGCAGCGGCGCTGGTCGCTGCGAAGACGGGCCGGGCGGCCCGCATCGTCTTCGGCAAGGAAGAGGACATGCGCAACACCGGCAAGCGGCACCCCTATCGCTGCGACTTCCGCGTCGGCTACGGCGCCGAGGGTCGCATCACCGCTGCTGAGCTGGTGTTCCACTCCAACGGCGGCGCCTACGCCGACCTGTCGACGGCCGTGATGGAGCGCACGCTGCTCCATGCCGACAACGCGTACTTCCTAGCCAATGTCTCGGTTCGCGGTCGCGTGTGCCGCACCAACTTGCCCCCCAACACCGCCTTCCGCGGCTTCGGCGGGCCGCAGGCGATGGCGGCGATCGAGCAGGTGATGGAGCGCATCGCGGCGCATCTCGGCAGGGACGCGCTCGACGTGCGTCTGACCAATCTCTACTCGGACGATCCTTCGAGCGGACGCACGACCACTCCGTACGGCCAGGAGGTGCGCGGCAATCTTTTGCCGCAGATATTCCACGAGCTGGAACGCATGTCCGAATATCGACGGCGACGCGATGCGATCGAGGTCTTCGGCGCCGCGTCGCGCACGCACCTGCGCGGGATCGCGATGGTGCCGGTGAAGTTCGGCATCTCGTTCACCAACAAGACGCTCAACCAGGGCAACGCCCTCGTGCACGTGTACACCGACGGCACGGTACAGGTCTCGACCGGCGCCACCGAGATGGGCCAAGGGGTCAACACCAAGCTCGCGATCCTCGCGGCCGAGGAGCTGGGGATCGAGCTTGCGGCCGTCAAGGTGCTGGCGACATCGACGGACCGCAACAACAACACCTCGCCGACCGCAGCTTCCGCCAGCACCGATCTCAACGGCACGGCGGTGGTGCGCGCCTGCGAGACGATCCGCGCGAGGCTCGTCGAGCTCGCCGCCAGGCACCTCGCGGCGCCGGCGTCCGGGAGCGACACGCTCGCACCCTCGCCCGAGGACGTGGTCTTCGCTGGCGGCGAGGTCTTCGACCAACGGCGCACCGAGCGCAGGATGGGCTTCGCGGAGCTGGCGCAGCTCGCCCATCGCGAGCGGGTCGACCTCGGGGCGCGTGGCTTCTACGCCACGCCCGACATCGATTTCGATCGCGAGACCGGTCGCGGCAACCCCTTCTACTACTTCACCAACGGCTGCGCCGTAGCCGAGGTACTGCTGGATCGCTTCACCGGCGAGCTGAAGGTGGAACGGCTCGACGTGCTGATGGACGCCGGCCGGATGATCCACCATGAGATCGAGCGTGGCCAGGTGATCGGGGGATTGGTGCAGGGCATCGGCTGGGTGACGACCGAGGAGCTGGTCTACGGCGCGAAGGGCGAGCTGCTCTCGCCGTCGCCGACCACCTACAAGGTCCCGAACATCACCGACGTGCCCGAGGACTTTCGCGTCGAGTTCGTCGACAACGACCGCAACCGCCACAACCTGCGCAGCACCAAGGCAGTCGGGGAGCCGCCGCTGATGCTCGGCATCGCGGTGTGGGCGGCGATCTATCACGCGCTTGCGCAGGTGAGGCCGGGCGCGGTGCCCGACCTGCGGCTGCCGGCGACGCACGAGGAGATCGTGACCTGCCTGGCGCGGCTCGAGGAGGGCCGGCCGTCGCGGCGCGCGTCAGGAGGAGCCGGCCGGAGCGCCCTGGCAGTGCGGCTCGAGCCGGTCGGGAACGAGGTTGCGCGCCCGTCGTGAAACCATGCCGGGTGCAGCAACGTCTACGATGTCCGAGGGCATGATCCGTACTCCTCTCCATCGCTACGTCTCCGGCTTGCTCGGGCTCGTGCTCACGTGCGCGGTGATCGGCTGCGCCTCGGGGAGCGGGCCGGCGCCGAAGGCCGCGCCGCCGCCGATCGAGATCACCTACACCCCGATCACCCCGATCGAGGAGGAGCCCGGGCCGCCGGCGCTCGTCGAGGTGCCGCTCGAGCCGCTGCAGCCGCTAGGCGAGCCTGAGGCGCCGGTCGACGAGGCTCTCGCCGAGACCGTACCAGCCGCCGACCCCGCGGCGCTGCTTGCCGTCTCGCTCGCGACCTTCGAGCAAGCCCAGGAGCTGTGGCAGCAGGGCGACATCGACGCGGCCTTGGCCGCGCTCGACCAGGCCTACGCCGCGATGGCCGACGCGCGGGCCGACGAGGATCCCGAGCTGCTGCGCCAGCAAGAGGACCTGCGACGGCTGATCGCCCGGCGCGTGGTCGAGGTCTACGCGTCGCGACGCACGGTGGTCGGCGATGCCGACGCCGCGATCCCCATGGTGCTCAACGACCACGTGCGTCGCGAGATCGCGAGCTTCCAGGGGTCCGAGCGCAAGGAGTTCCTCGCCGGGTTCGAGCGCTCGGGCCTCTTCCGTCCGCGGATCCTCGCGGAGCTCCGCGCGGCGGGCCTGCCCGAGCAGCTCTCGTGGCTGCCGATGGTGGAGAGCTGGTACAAGGTGCGCGCACTATCGACGGCTCGCGCTCTCGGCATGTGGCAGTTCATCCCCTCGACCGGCTACCGCTTCGGCCTGAGCCGCAGCGACTGGGTGGACGAGCGGATGGACCCGGAGAAGTCGACCACCGCCGCGCTCGCCTACCTCACCGAGCTCCACGACATGTTCGGCGACTGGCTGACCGCGATCGCCGCTTACAACTGCGGCGAGACGCGCGTGCTGCGCACCATCAACCGCCAGCACCTCTCCTATTTCGATCAGTTCTGGGACCTCTACGAGCAGCTGCCACGCGAAACTCGACGCTACGTGCCGCGTTTCCTGGCGGTGCTCGAGATCCTGCGAGATCCCTCGGCTTACGGTTTCGACGACTTGCCGGTTCCGCTCGACCCGCTGCCCGAGTCCAAGGTCGAGATCGCTCGCTCCGTGCGGCTCGCCGAGCTGGAGAAGAACCTCGGACTCGTGGCCGGCGAGCTCGCCGCGCTCAACCCGGAGCTGCGCTCCGGCGTCACGCCCAACGGCGTCTACCGGCTGCGCGTGCCCGATCGCACCGACGAGAAGCTGGTGATCGCCGCGGTGGGCGAGCTACCGGTGGCGACTCGGCCGACTCCGACGCCGTCGGCGACCGGCACGCACGTGGTGCGCTCAGGCGAAACTCTGTCGACTATCGCGAGCCGCTACCGCGTCGCGACGAGCACTCTGATGCGGCTCAACGGGCTCTCCGACCCCAACCGGCTGCGCGTGGGCCAGCGCCTGCGGGTTGCCGGCACCGCATCCTCAGTCCGTGGGGGTGGCGGTGGCGGTGGCGGGAGCGCAGCGACCTACACCGTGCGCCCGGGCGACAGCCTGTGGTTGATCGCCAGTCGCTACGGCACGACGGTCGATCGCCTGCGCCGGGACAACGGGCTCAACGGAAACGCGCTGCAGCCGGGCCAGCGCCTGAAGGTGAGCGCCGAGGCCGGGCGCGTCCACGTCGTGCGCAGCGGCGACACGCTCGGCAGGATCGCGAGCGCTCTGCGCATCTCGCTGCGCCAGTTGGCCGAGGCGAACGGCCTCACGCTGGCCAGCACGATCTACCCCGGCCAGCGGTTGCTGATCCCGGGGAGCTGAACGAAGCCGCGCCGATGGCGTAGAGCGAACGCTCTCGCGGTGAGCGTCAGGGACTCGGCCGCGGCGGGGTGATCATGATGTGCGCGCCGGCGGTGTCGGGGAACATCAGCCACGGCGCGTTGCCCGCGGGCTGCGTCGGCAACCCCGTCGACTCGCCGGTGGCGAAGGGCACGTAGACCACCCAGCGCAAGAACGCCTCGCGCACCTCCCCTGTGGCGGGGTCGAATGCGCTGCCGATGAGCACGTGCAGCGTGCGCGGCTCGCGGGGCATAGCGAGCGTGCCGTCCTCGATCTCCTTCCAACGAGTCTGCTGCCGCTCGACTTCGGGCAGGCCCTGCGCCTGGAGCTCGCGGCCGCGGGCCATGAACGGCTCCAGGGACTCGTGGTAGCAGGCGGCGTTGAAGCGCTCGTCGCGCGGGTCGTCGGCGAGGCAGATGAGCTCGTTCTGGCGTTCACGCAGCACCACCAGCTTGCCGCCCGCGTCGTAGCCGAGGACGCCGGCTCCTTCGCGCCGGTCAGCGGGTGCTGCGAGCACCGCGGCGCGGATCTGGTCGTCGGGCGCGGGCGGCGCGACCTGCGCTGCGAGCGGCGGCGCCGAGAGAAGGATCGTCATCGTGGCGAGGCGTCGTGTCCAGGGGCTCATGGCGGATTACCTCGGGCCGTGGGGTGTGCTCCACAGACTACACCGCGGTGTTCTACACCGCGGTCCGACTACACCGCGGTGTCTACACCGCGGTCCGTCTACACCGCGGTGTTCTACACCGCGGTCCGTGTACATCGCGGTGTCTACACCGCGGTCCGTCTACACCGCGGTGTGTTACACCGCGGTCCGTCTACACCGCGGTCCGTGCCACCCACTGGGCGATGGTCGCCGAGATCTCCTCGCCCGCGTCCTCCTGGAGGAAGTGCCCGGCTCCGGCGACCAGCGGCGGCAGCTCGGCGCGACGCAGCAGCCGCCCGAAGTCCTCGCGCGCCGGCCGCGTGATGGGATCGGAGTCGGAGAACAGGACCAGGGCCGGCAGGTCCAGCTCGGAGAGGCGAGCCCGCGCTCGACGGTTCTCCCAGGCGGCGAGCTGGTCGCTGCGTACCGGCACCAGGCGCGGGAACACCAGCGCTCCGGTCTGGTGTGATGGCGTCGGGAACGGCGCGGCATACGCGGCCGCCTCGGCGTTGGTGAACCCCGCACGGCGCACGGCGCGCTGCATCATCGCCGCGACGTCCAGGGTCGCGACGCGCTGCGAGAAGCGGCGCCATGCGAAGAATGCGTCGGAGGCACCGCTGCCGTCGGGGAGCGAGGTGTTCATCACCACGATGCGCCGGAATCGCTCCGGGTGCGCGGCGACGACCCGCAGACCCAACAGGCCACCCCAGTCCTGACACACCAAGGTCACGCCGCGCAGGTCGAGCGCTTCGATGTGCTTGCGCAGCCAGCGGGTGTGCGAACGGTAGGTGTATGCCGAAACCCCCACCGGCTTGTCGGAGCGACCGAAGCCGACGAGATCGGGCGCGACCACGCGTCCGGCCTTTGCGAGGGTCGGGATCATCTTGCGGTAGAGGTAGCTCCACGTGGGCTCGCCGTGCAGCAGGAGGAACGTCTCCGCCGCGCCCGCGACGCCGGCTTCGACGCGCGCCATTCGCAAGCCCTCGATCTCGAGGTACCTGGGCTCGTACGGGAAGTCGGGCAGTTGGTCGAAAGCAGCGTCCGGTGTGCGCGCGACGGAGTCCTCGGGCCAGGCGGCGGGTACCCCGGCTCGCTCGAAGACCTTCGCGACGTCGCCGGGATCGAGACCGCCGCCGTGGGGCGCGGTGGTCGCCGCGAGCCACGAAGAGAAGGCGGCGAGGTCGGCGTCGATCTCGTGCTCGGGAGGTCGCGGCTCCCAACGCTCCCAGCAGCCGTAGAGTGTCGCGGTCGAGGGCCGGCCGCGGCCGAGGTCGCCCAGCTCGAGGCCGTAGAGATGGTCGTGGTCGGAGCGGAACCAGCGCCGCCCCGCGCGCAGGCCGACCACGCGCTCGACCGCCGCGGCGAGCTCAGGCCGCGCGTCGAGCTCCTGCTCGACCAGGATCGGGTCGAGCCGCAGGAGTGAGAGCTCCTCGGCGAGGTCGGCTTCGGTGGCGTCGAGCAGGCGCATCGTGTCTCAGCGCGCGGGCCGCGCCAGCCACTCGATCATCGCGGCGACGAGATCCGGTCCGCGGTCGTCCTGGAGGAAGTGCGCTGCGCGGTCGAAGGTCACCGGACCCTCGGCGTGAGGAAGGAGCTGCTTCAGACGCTCCGCGTACTCGAGCGGGAAGACGTTGTCTCCAGGAGCCCAGAGCAGGAGCGTCGGGGTCCGCGAGAGCTCGGGGAGACGGTTCTCGATCGCGCGCATGTCGCCCCAACCGCGGTCGCCCTTGCGCATCGGGATGGTGCGGGGCCAGGTGAGCACGACGGCGTCGGACTCGGGCTCGTCGAAGACGTGGTGATAGGCGCGCGCCTCGGCCGCGCTCATGCCGCGCTGGGTGAGGACCGACGGGCCGTGGTGTGACAGGACCTTGGCCCGTTTCATCAGCGCCTGGCCTACGAGCGGCGCGTGCCAGGTCGTCCACGGCCGCGGCGAGGCGTGGAAGTCGCCGACGTGGCCGGTGAACAACCAGGTGTTCATCAGCACCAGCGCGCCGAGCCGTTCCTGACGCTGCAGCGCGGCGGCGACGCCCTGTGGACCTCCCCAGTCCTGACCCACCAGCACGAAGTCGCGCAGCTCGAGCTGGTCGAGCAGGGAGACCAGGTCGGCCGCGTGATGCGCCAGCGTCAGGGCCGCGTCGGTTCGTGGGTGGTCGGAGTAGCCCGTACCGATCCAGTCCGGAGCGATGGCGCGGTAGCCGGCGGCCGTGAGCGGCCCGAAGAAGTCGCGGTAGAGGAACCCCCAGGTGGGATTTCCCGAGAGCAACAGCACCGGCCTCCCGTCGCGCGGTCCTTCGTCGACGAGAGCCATGGTGCGTCCGTTGACGACCAGCGCGCGCTGCTCGTACGCGAAGATCTCGCGCAGCCAGCCCGGCTTGGGACGCAGCTCGGTGGGGCGGAGCCAGGTCTCGGAAGGCATCGGGGCCTAGCCCATCATCCCCCGCCACTGCTCCGCCGACTCGACGCGCAGGTAGGGGTTCTGTCGCAGCTCGTCGGCGATCGTCGAGGTCGGCCGCGGGCCGTAGTTGTGGCCTGGGTAGACCAGCGTCTCCGGCGGCAACTCGGCGAGACGCCGCAGCGAGCGGAACATCGCGTCGGGGTCGCTGCCCGGCAGGTCGATGCGGCCGCAGCCCTGCACGAACAGCGTATCGCCGGCGATCAGGTGCCGGCCGACCAGGAAGCACGAGCTGCCCGGCGAGTGACCCGGGGTGTGGAGCACGCGGATGCGCAGGTCGCCGAGCGCGAAGACGTCGCCGTCGCGGTAGCGGCGGACGTTGGCTTTCGGCGCGCCGGTCTGCAGCTCGAGCCGGTCGCCCTCGATGGCGTGGATGTGGATCGGCAGGTCGCGCTGCGCCAGCAGCTCGCGCACCCCGGGGATGGCGAAGCCCATGAGGTCACCGCCGACGTGGTCGGGGTGGACGTGTGTCGCGAGGACACCGACGACCGTGAAGCCCGCGGTCTCGGCCACCTCGATCAGACCCAGCGGCTCGAACGCCGGATCGATCACGAACGCCTGCTTGCTGGCCTGGTCGCCGAGCACGTAGAGGCAGTTCGCCATCGGCCCGGCGAAGATCTGTTGGAGGAAGATGGTGGGGGCGGTCACAGCGGGGAATGGTAGGACAGGGCGGCTCGGAACGGGCTACGGCCCAGCCGTAGTGTCACACGGCCCGGCTGTTGTGTCCTCACACAGCCCCCCGTCGTGTCTTCACACGGCCCGGCTGTTGTGTCCGCACACAGCCCAGGCCGTCCGTGACGCGCGCCCGGCACGCGCGAGGGCTCTCTCGAGGTCCTCGAGCAGGTCGTCTACCGATTCGATGCCCACGGACAGCCGTAGCAGGCTGTCGGTGATGCCGGCGGCGGCGCGCGCCTCCTGCTGCATCGCGGCGTGGGTCATCGAGGCAGGGTGCGCGACCAGGCTTTCGACGCCGCCGAGCGACTCGGCGAGCGAGAAGCACTCGAGGCCGTCGACGAAGGACGCGACCGCCGAGACGCCCCCGCCGAGCTCGAAGCTGAGCAGGCTGCCGAATCCGTCCTGCTGTTTTGCGGCCAGGCGGTGCCCTGGGTGGTCGACGAGACCCGGGTAGTACACGCGCGACACGCAAGGGTGTCGGGAGAGCGCCTCGGCGATCGCGGCGGCGTTCTCCTGGTGCACGCGCACGCGCGCGTCGAGCGTGCGCAGGCCGCGCAGCGTGAGGTAGCTGTCGAACGGCGCGCCGGTGATGCCGAGACAGTTCGCCCACCAGAGCAACTGATCGTGACGGCCGGTATCGGCGGAGACCACCGCGCCGCCGACCACGTCGCTGTGGCCGTTGAGGAACTTGGTGGTGGAGTGCACGACGAAGTCGGCGCCGTGCTCCAGCGGTCGCTGCAGCGCGGGTCCGAGCAGGGTGTTGTCCACCGCCAGCAGCCCGCCGCACCCGTGCGTCGCGGCGGCCACGGCGCGCAGGTCGGTGATCCGCAGCAGCGGGTTGCTCGGTGTCTCGAGCCAAACGAGCTCTGGCCGGATCGACGCGAGCTCGCGGAGCCCCTCTGGCCCTGACAGGTCGACGAAGTGCGGCACCACCGCACCCTTGCCCGCGAGCGCGAGCAGCAGTCGGTGGGTGCCGCCGTAGCAGTCGCGTGTCGAGACCACGCGCGCCCCCTGCGGCAGGAGCTGCAGCGCGAGCAGGATTGCCGACATGCCCGAGGAGGTGACCACCGCTCCGGCGCCACCTTCCCAGGAGGCGATCGCGTCGGCGAGCTGGTCCCGCGTAGGGTTGCCGCTGCGTGTGTAGTCGTAGGCTCGCTTGCCCTCGAGGCCGTCGAAGGTGAAGTTCGCCGAGAGATAGAGCGGCGGCATCACGGCGCCATGCTGTCGGTCGGCCGCGACCGCCGCGCGCACGCCTCGGGTGATCCGGCTGTGGGTGGTGGTCATCGCGACACCCCTTCGGCGGCGGCGAGCTCTTCGAGCAGGAGCCGTGACACCGCTTCGCTTTCCACCAGGAAGGCGTCGTGGCCGGCCAGCGAGTGGAGCTCGCGGAGGTGCACCGGGCCTGGAGCCTCGCGCGCCGTTTCTGCGACCAGCCAGGGCGGCACGAGGGCGTCGCTGTCGACGTAGACCAGGGTCGTGGGCACACGGAGCTCGAGGGGATCGACCGCATGCCGGTCGATCGACTCGGAGAGCGCCAGAAAGCGCGACGGTTCGAATGCCGCCGCGAACGCGCGCCCGCGCGCGGCGAGGTAGTCCTCCACCGGGAAGCGGCCCGCGGCGTCTGGCGCCGCGTCGAACCGCGACTCGAGCTCGGCGGCGCTGCGGTAGGTGGTCATCGCCAGACCGCGGGCGATTTCGAGCGCTCGGTCGGCGCGCCCGGTCTCGAGCCCGAGTTGCACGATCTGTCGTTGCAGGGAGCGCCAGGCAGTTGCGAGCGGGTGGGTGCGGTGGGCCGCACCGATCGTGAGCAGACGCTCGAGCCGCTCGGGGTGCCGCGCGGCGAACGCCAGGCCGACCATGCCGCCGTAGGACGCGCCGGCGAGCAGCCGGACGCTGTCGATCTGGAGCTGGTCGAGCAGGAAGGCCAGCGCTTCCGCCTGATCGAAGGTCGAAGGCGGACGGCGGTTCGCGAAAGAGTCGCCAGCAGGAAGATCGCCCGACAGAAAATCGAACGAGAGGATCTGGACGCGATCCCCGTCGAGGGCGCGGCCGGGACCGGCGACCGCCTCCCACCAACCGGGGGATGGGTCGCTGTCGTGGGCTGCGACGTGGCGGTGGGCGGAGATGCCGCCGAGCGCGACGACCGTGGGGCCGTCGGGGTTGCCCTGGAGCTCGAAGCGGAGCTCGGCCGGTGCCGGGGTGAACGAGAGGCGTTCGAAGAGGTGGTCGGGAAGCGTGAGCGTGTCGGTGAGCGAGGCGCGCCCTGGGGACCGCGCCGTGGGCGAGCTGCCCGAAGTGCAGAAGGCGTCGGCGCTGGAGGCGGTCGAATAGGTTGCCATGGGGTTCTCCTCCCGTCGTAGGGTGTCGGAAGCTCCCACCGAGCCTCCTGGAGAACCGAAGCAACCGCAGCGGCGACGCTTCGCCCTCATCTTCCGGAAACCTCGGGGTCGAGGTCTCCGCAGGAGTTAGCACCTTGCAGTTTGCGGCGGCTCCGCATTCCCTGCAGGTTGCCCCGGCTTCTTCGGGCCAGTCCCTCAGCCGGTCTCGATGAGCACGAGCAGACTACAGGGAAGCCAGCCGGCGGCGCAAGCAGTGCCCCAGCGTCTGGGCTCCGCCCCGGCCGCGCGTTTGCGGTGTGGGAGATCGCCACCGCCGTGGGCCCGCGGACGGTGCAGGAAACCCGGCGCGTTCTCGAGAACGAAATGTCAGTCCGCGCGCAGCGCCACGATCGGATCGACGCGCGCCGCTCGCCGCGCGGGAAGCCAGGCCGCGAGTAGCGCAGTGGCGAACAGAGCGAGCGTGACCGCCGCGAGAGTCGCCGGGTCGGCAGGGCTGATCTCGAACAGGAAGCGACGCAGCAGGCGGGCCGTGGCAGCAATCAAGGCGAGGCCACAGGCGAGCCCGGTGCCGGCGACCACTGCGGCGCGTCGCAGCACCAGCCCTGCCACCTCGCCTCGGCGAGCGCCGAGCGCGAGCCGGATGCCGAAGGCGCGCCGCTCCTGCTCGACCACGTACGCGACCACGCCATACGTGCCGATCGCAGCCAGAAGGAGCGCGAGCAACGCGAAGGAGCCAATGACGCGGACCTGGAAGCGGGCATCCCCGCTGGCGGCAGCGACCACTCCTGCCAGCGGCTGCGCGCGGTCGAGGGCCTGTTCGGGATCGATCGCGGCGAGCTCGCGTCGCAACGACCCTACGAGGTCGTGGCTGTCTCGCCCGCGCACCGCCAGGGTCATGCTCGCGCTGGGATCCTGGCGGGCCGGCAGGTAGAAGGTCGGCCGCGGCGAGTCGTGGAGCGCCTCGTGTTTGACGTCGCCCACCACTCCAACGACCATCCGCGGCGGCTCCGAAGAGTCCGGACCGCCGGGCCGGATGGTCTGGCCGAGGGGGCTGCGATCGGGCCAGTACCGCTGCGCGAACGAAGCCGAGATCACGGCCACCGGCGTGGCGTCGGAGGTGTCAGCGGCCGCGAAGCCGCGACCCATCAGCACCGGTATGCCCATCGTCTCGAAGTAGTCCTCGGTCGCGAAACGCGACTGCTCGAACTGGGCCTCGTCCTGCGCTGCGACGCTGGATCCGGTGATCGCCACCGCCCAGTCGCCGGTGCCGTCGCGCAGCGGCAGGGACGACACAGCGCCCGCCGACCGCACCTCCGGCAGGCCACGAAGCCGCAGCAGCAGGTCGTCGAAGAACCTGATGCGAGCCGGATCGTCAGGATAGCGACCCGCGTCGAGCACGACGCGCGCAACCCACACGTCGTCGGAGCGGAACCCCGGGTCGACTCGCTGCAGCTGCTCGAGACTTCGCAACATGAGACCGGCAGCAGCCAGGAGGACGAGCGCCAGCGCCGTCTGCGCGGCCACGAAGCCGTGTCGGAGTCGCCTGGGGAACGCTCGGCCGTCTCGCCGCCCGAGGGACTCGGCCACCGCGGATCGGCGCACCCCAAAGAACGTCGCGAGACCGATGCCGAGCCCAGTGACAGAGGCGAGCGCTGCCACGAACAGGAACACCCGCGCGTCGAGATCCACCTCGGAGATCCGTGGCACCTCGGATGGCACCAGGAGCAGCAACGCACCGAGGCTTGCGCGCGCCAGGACCCAGCCCAGCAAGGCAGCCATCGCGGTGAGGACCACGCCCTCACAAGCCAGTTGGCGGAGCAGAGCGCCGCTGCTGGCTCCGAGCGCGGCGCGCAGGCTGAGCTCTTGCTTCCGGCGCACGGCGCGCGCCAGCAACAGGTTCGCGACGTTCGTGCAGGCGATCAGGGTTACGAATCCGACAGCCCCGAGGAGAAGCAGGAGACCGGCCCGAGACTCGCCCACAATCTGCTGGTGGAGGGTGCGCAGACTCATGCGCCAACCCAGGCGTGGGTCGGCGTAGGTTCCCGCGTGCTCCTCGCGTAGGTGCGAGGCCAGGCGGTCGAGCTCGGTCGCCGCCAGCTCGATCGGCACGCCACCGTGCAGGCGCGCGATGGTGCGGAAGCTTCGCCAGCCGCGCACCTGTGCCCACGACTGCGTCATGTCCTCGGACACCCAGAGCTCGGCGCGCGAGTCTGGGAAGCGAAACTCCGAGGGCATCACGCCGATCACCTCGTGGACCTCGCTGCCCAGGCGGACGCGCCGGCCGAGGATTCCCCCATCGCCACCGAAGCGTCGCTGCCACAGAGCGTGCGACAGGACGACGACCCGCTCTTCGGGGTCGTCGGAGGCGCCGAACGCGCGCCCGAGGCTCGCCGGCACCTGCAGGATGTCGAAGAACGCGCCTGTTGCCGCGACGCTTTCAATTCGAACGGGCTCGCCCTCTCCCGCGGTGAAGTTGTAACTCTGACTTCGATAGGCGGCAACTTGGTCGAAGATCTCCTCGAGGGTCGCGACGTCCCCCATCTCCAGCAGGGACTGGCTGGCGTGGTCGAACGCGAACGCCCCTGCCCAGTCGTTGCCCACGCTGACCAGGCGCGCGGAGGCGGGGTACGGCAACGGCCGCAGGATCACCGCGTCGGCCAGGCTCCAGATCACGGTGGTGGCACCGAGGGCGAGGGCAAGCGTCGCCAGCGCCGCCAACGTGAAGGAACGGTCGCGCGCGAGTCCGCGCAGGGCTTGACGAAGCTCGCGCAGCAGTGTGGCCATGGGTGGGCTCCGAGGTCGTGCTGGGGGTGGTACGCGGTAGCCCATGGCTGGGTTGCTAGCTGCCCGTGGGTCCATGCGCGCGCCGGAAACTTGTGCTAGCATCTATGTCGTGATCCCATGAGGCTGGGCGCTAAAACCATGAAACAAGGCCGGTTGCACCTTCAGGTTGGCCGGTCCGGATCCATGGCGCTCGGCTCACCCTCGACCCGCTGGCACGTCGTTTGAAGTGTCAGAAGGGGTGTAGAGGGGATAGCGCAGATGTTCGGAGCGATTGCTGGCCTCATCCTGACGGTGTCCGGTCTGGGCGCGGTGGCCCAGATCGACGTGCCGTTGCGTGAGTCGCGGACCGAAGCGGCCCTGCTGGAGGCAGCGCCCGACGGGTCCTCCGACCTGCCGCGCCTGGAGATCGTCGACCTGCGCCGCACGCTCCGCCGCCAGCAGCTCGAGCTCGCGGCAGGTCTGGACCCGGCGCTGAGCATGTCGCGCGACTGGCGGAGCGACGTCCGCCAGCGCACCGCGCTGCGGCAGGTCCTTGGTTACGACCGCTGGCGGCGGCTGGCGGATGCCCGCTTCCAACTACAGCTCCGCGAGACCCAGGGCTACAACGAGCAACGCGACCTCCGCGACCTGCCGATCATCTATGAGCAGGTCGAGGACTCGCTGCGCTCCAACTTCGGCAAGCTGGCTCGCGACTACGTCGAAGAGCGGCTCGGTTTCGACGACATGATCGACCGAGGGCGTGAACGGTTGCGGAGTCGCCTGCGGGGCGACGACGGGGATGCCGAAGGGGAAACCAGATCGAGCCGCGTGCGTGTGTCGCCTCGGGTCGCTCTCGGCGACAGCTCGTACATCGGCGCCAAGTTCCAGCTCCGTTCGTCTCCGATGCTCCGCCGGTTCGGCCTGCGTGTGAGCCACGCCTTCGAGAGCGACGAGATGGCGCTCAAGGTGACCTACGAGAACGGGCCGCAGCGCTTCCTCCTCGAGCATCGGTTCGAGGACGAAGACCGAGGCGACACCACCGCGTTCAGCCTCCGACTCGCCTTCTGAGCTGAGCTCGTGGCGGTCGCCGCCGCCGCGGTTCACTCCAAGAGCGAGCGGATCGTCGCCTCGAGGCGGTGGCGGTCGGCTTCGGCGAGCGCGAGACACGGGAGCGACACCTCGCCGCCGTCTCCGAGGGCGAGCACGATCTCTTCGCGACTCGCGCGCCGCACGGCCTTCACCTGCGATAGCTCCACGGGGCGGAGCTCGCCTCCGCTGTAGAAGCGGCTCTCGATGCGATCCGGTCCGACGCGCACCAGCGGCAAGCTCGAGGCGAGTCGCGCGCCGCGGAGCTGGCTCAGACCGCCGAGCAGGGTGAGCAGCCCGAAGCCAAAGGCGAGCAAGCCGGGCAGAGACCGCAGCCCCTGCGCCAGCACCAGCCACCCCATCGCTACCCAGTTGAGTAGCAGGAAGAGCGCGAGCAGGCGACCGCGGCGCACTTTGCGCGGGTCTGGCCACAGCTCGAGGGTGGATCCGGTTGCGGCCTTCATGCACGGGCGACTCTACCGGTGCCCCGTGCGAGACGTCGGCGTCGCTCTGATAGCTTCACCTTCGCCCTTCTAGAAACGATCCGACCGCTGCGACGGAGACGACCATGATTTGCCCAGAGTGCAGGGCAGAGTATCGCCCTGGCATCACGCGCTGCGCAGACTGTGGAGTGGCCCTGGTGGCGACGGTGCCGCCCGAGGACCACGAGGCGCCGGAGCTGGTGCCGGTGCACGAGGTCCACGATCCCGCGGACATGCTCGCGATCGAGTCGGCACTGGACGGCGCCGGCATTCCGTTCGAGCTGGATGACGAGTCGGCGGTGCCCGGCGCCTCGCTCGCCGGCCTCGATCCGGTAGGCCGCGTCGCGGTGGTGCTGGTGCCGCGCAACCGCGCCGAGGAGGCGCGCCTGCTCCTCGGCGGCTTCGCTGATGACGACGCTGACGTCGACGAAGGCGAGGACGACGACGAGGACGACGACGACTGGGACGACGACGAGGAAGACTGGACCGACGAGGACGACGACGACGACGAGGACGACGACGACGCGGATGGCGACGACCCCCGCTGACCCGAAAGGCTGAGCATCCATGAACCAGAGCGTCTACGGTCGCCTGTCGGGGATGATGTTCCTCCAGTACGCGGTCTGGGGAATCTGGCTGCCGATCCTCGCCCGCTACCTGCAAGCCAGCCCTGCCGATGGCGGCCTGGGCTTCACCGCCGGCCAGGTCGGCTGGATCCTCGGCCTCGCCGGTTCGGTCGGCGCGGTCTCGGCGCCGTTCATCGCGGGCCAGCTAGCGGACCGCCTCTTCTCCGCACAGAAGTTCCTCGCCGTGCTGCTCCTGTTGGGTGGCGTGGTCAAGATCGTCACCGCGTACCAGACCAGCTTCGCCGCCTGGCTGCTGCTCTCGGTGGTCTACAGCGTCCTCTACATGCCGACGCTGTCCCTCACGAACTCGATCGCGTTCGCCCACCTCAGCGATCCCGACCGCCAGTTCCCCGCCGTGCGGGTATGGGGCACCATCGGTTGGATCGCAGCGAGCTGGGCGTTTCCCCTGTTCTGGCTGCTGAGCGACGTGCGCCTACAGGCGCTGCCGCCGTTCTACCGCGGCGTCGAGGTGGCGGGCGTGACCGGCAGGCTGGTCGACTCGCTGATCGCGAGCGGCATCGTCTCGATCCTCTACGCCGGGTACTGCTTCGCGCTGCCGCACACGCCGCCTAGACCCGACGCGGTCGAGCCGCTCGCCTTCCGCAAGGCGTTCGGGCTGCTGCGCCACCGCTCGTTCGCGGTGCTGGTGGTCGCCAGCCTGTTGATCTCCGTGATCCACCAGGTCTACTTCATGCAGACCGCGCCGTTCTTCAGCTCTCTCGGTCTGCAGGACAGCCAGATCGGTCCGGCGATGACGATCGGACAGTTCGCCGAGATCGCGGTGATGGTGGCCGCAGGCTGGCTGCTGTCCCGATTCGGATTTCGTTGGGTGATCACGCTCGGCGCGTTCGCGTACTTCCTGCGCTACCTGGTGTTCGGGTCTGCCGCCGGTCTGCCCGTGTGGCTGGTGGTCGGCAGCCAGGCGCTGCACGGACTCTGCTACGCGTGCTTCTTCGCCGCCGCGTTCATCTACGTCGAGCGGATCGCCGAGTCCGACGTGCGCCACTCGGCGCAGACCGTGTTCGGCATGACCATCCTCGGCATCGGGCCGGTGGTCGCCGCACCGTTCGTGCAGTTCCTCGAGGGCCGGTTCGGCGACCCGGGAGGCGGCTTCACCGACTACTCGCCGCTGTGGTACACCACCGCCGCGATCGGCCTGGTGGTCGCGGTGCTGGTGGCTACGCTGTTCCGCGACGAGACGCAGGCGCGTGCGGCTTCCTGACCAAGTGCGGCGAAGAGGACCTCACACGTCGCACACCCGCACCGCCTGCTCGAGCGACGCGAGCGGGTCGGCGGCGGTGGGGATCAACTCCTGGCCCAGGAAGCCCCGGTAGCCGGTGTCGCGGATGGCGCGCACGATCGCGGGGTAGTGGAGCTCCTGATTCTCGTCGAGCTCGTGGCGACCTGGCACGCCGGCGGTGTGGTAGTGGCCGATGGCGGCGTGGTGCTCGCGAATGGTGGAACGGCGAGACCGAGGACCGAGCGGCGCGACAGCGTCTCGCCCTCGCGGCAGCGGCGCTCTGAAGCCGGCCGCTTCATGCGAAGGTCTTTCGCAGCCAGTCGATCAGGATGCGGTTGAGCTCCGCCGGCTTCTCCTGCTGCGTCCAGTGGCCGCAGTCGGGGATGGTGACCTTCTCGACCTTGGGCGCGATGCGCTCGAGACCGTTCGCGGAGGAGGGCGGCAGCACGATGTCGTCCTCGGCGCCGACGTAGAGGCAGGGCTGCTCGATGTGGTAGTCGAGGTTCCGCATCGCCCGCCAGTTGCGGTCGATGTTGCGGTACCAGTTGATGCCGCCAGCGAACCCCGTGCGCTCGAAGGTCGAGACGAAGACCTGGAGCTCTTCCTCGTTCAACAGCGGCTCGCCCGGCAGCAGCGCCTCGTCGACCGGCGCTTTGAGCAGCTCGAGGAGCTGGAACTTGCGCTGTGGGTCGTCGGGCGGGAGCTTGGCGAACTCCTCAGCGTCCCACATGCCGCGACGCAGCAGCATCACGAACACCTTGCGCACGTCGGCCTCGAGCACCGCCTCGGCGACGCCCGGGGTCTGGAACGCGACCACGTAGTTGTCGTCGCCGCGCATCCGGCGCAGCAGCTCGATCGGCGGTCCGGGCGCTGGCGGCCCGAACGCCGTGTTGACGCCGATCACGCCGAGCACCCGCTTGGGGTGGAGCAGCGCCATGTTCCAGACCACGCCGCCGCCCCAGTCGTGGCCGCAGAACACGGCCTTGTCGATGCCCTTGGCGTCGAGCATCCCCACGAGGTCGTCGCACAGATCGCGGATGCCATACGCTTCGATCTCGACCGGTCGCTGCGTGTTGCCGTAGCCGCGCTGGTCGGGGGCGATGGCGTGGAAGCCGGCGCCGGCGAGGGCCGGGAGCTGGTGGCGCCACGAGTAGGCGAGCTCGGGGAAGCCGTGCGAGAACACCACCGGCACGCCCGCGCCGGCCTCGTACACCGCCATGCGGATACCGTTGGTATTGACGTAGCTCGGCTTCGGGAACGACGGCGCCTCGGCGCGGCGTGCCGCGGCTGCGCGGGGCAGGGCGGTGGCAGCGGCGCCGGCGGCCGCAACCTGGAGCAGCGCCCGCCGGCTGAGACGAGCCCGGGAGAGGTCGTGGTGGAGCATGGATCCTCCTGGCGAGTGATGGCATCTTAGCGTCGGAGTGGCGCTCGCCGCGGCGCTCGCCGCCTGGCTGCCTCTGGTGCTTCGAACGCCGCCGCCGAGGCCCCTCGCCGAGGGCCAAATACGGATCCACGGCAGCCTTCCGCTGCACGACCGCCGGGTATCATGGGCGTCGAGGAGGAAGCGTCATGCACACGAGAGAGACGGCCGCGTTCTGCGCGGCAGCGATGGTGGTGCTCGCGTTGCCGGTGGCAGCGCAGCAGCGGGACTTCAGCCAGGTCCAGATCCAGGGCGAGAAGGTCGCGGGCAATGTGCACGTGCTGGTCAGTGGTGTCGCGGGGAACATTGGAGTCTCCGCCGGTCCCGACGGCATCCTCATCGTCGACGACCAGTTCGCCCCGCTCGCCGACAAGATCCGCGCGTCTCTCGCCGAGATCGCGCCCGGCGATCCCGCGTTCGTGGTCAACACCCACTGGCACGGCGATCACACCGGCGGCAACGAGGTGTTTGGTCCAAAGGCGGTGATCGTCGCGCACCACAACGTGCGCAAGCGGCTCGCCGCCGGCAGCGAGACTCCTGGTCGCGTCGCACCGCCGGTCACCGGCGCCGCACTGCCCGAGCTCACCTACGGCGACGCGATCACCATCCACTTCAACGGCGAGGAGATTCGGGTCATCCACCTTCCGCCGGGTCACACGGACGGCGACAGCTACGTGCACTTCGTGGGCTCCAACGTGGTCCACCTCGGCGACGACTTCTTCGCGGGGCGCTTCCCGTTCGTCGACCTCGACAGCGGCGGCAGCGTCACCGGCCTGATCGAGAGCATCGGGCGCCTGATCGGCGAGCTGCCGGCGGACGTCAAGATCATTCCGGGGCACGGTCCGGTGGCCACGCTCGACGACCTGAAGGGTTACCACCGGATGCTGGTCGCCACCACCGACATCATCCGCAAGGCCAAGGGCTCTGGCACGAGCCGCGAGGAGCTGACCGAAGCGGGTCTCGGCGAGGAGTGGAAGGCATGGTCGTGGGCCTTCATCACCGAGGCGCGTTGGATCGAGATCGTCTGGAACAGCCTGCAGTGACTTCGCCCCGGCTCACGCCGGGGCCTCGAGTACAAGGGCTTGGGCTTCGGCCGACAGTGCCCCCGACAGCATGGCTCCGGGCGACCCGGCGCGCCGCGTTCGATCGCGATGCGCTGGAGCGCGGGCCTCTGTGGAACCACACCCCGACGAAGGAGTCGAAAGATGTCGAGGATCCCTCTACCCGCCGCATCCCTGATAGCCGGTGTCTGCTTGACGGCCGGCGCTCTGATTCCACTTCTCGCGGAGGACGCCGGTGGCGCCGCGGTGTGGCCGGCCTGGCGTGGCCCGGACTCCACGGGCGTTGCCCCCGCGGGCAACCCGCCGGTGCGCTGGAGCGAGACGGAGAATGTCCGCTGGAAGGCGGAGCTGCCGGGTCTCGGCACCTCGACTCCGGTCATCTGGGGGAATCGGGTGTTCGTGACCTCGGCCGTCGACGAGGGTGTTCCGGCCGACGGCGCCGCGCCGGCGGCCGAGGGTGAGGGCGCAGCCGGCGGCCGGAGGCTCGCCGGAGCGCCTGGGATGATGCACCGCTTCGTCGTCATGGCGATCGAGCTCGACACGGGCAAAGTGGTTTGGGAGCGCACGGCGCGGCGCGCACCCCCGCACGAGGGCCACCATCCCGACGGCACCTACGCCTCGGGCTCGCCGGTCACCGACGGCGAGCACGTGTTCGCCACCTTCGGCTCGCAGGGCCTGTACGCCTACGACTTGGACGGCAACCTGAAGTGGGAGAAGGACCTCGGCGACATGAGAACACGCCTGGGCTTTGGGGAGGGTGCGTCCCCCGCGCTCCACGGCGACACCCTGGTGCTCAACTGGGACCACGAGGACGAGGACTTCATCGTCGCCCTCGACAAGCGCACGGGTGAGGAGCGCTGGCGGCGCGATCGCGACGAGATCACATCGTGGACTACTCCGCTGGTGGTCGAGCACGACGGGAGGGCGCAGGTCGTGGTCAGCGCCACCGGCGCGATCCGCAGCTACGACCTCGCGACCGGCGAAGACCTCTGGCACACGCCGGGCATGACCGTCAACGCCATCCCCTCACCGGTGCACGCGGGCGGCGTGGTGTACCTGACCAGCGGCTTCCGGGGTAGCGCCCTCCTCGCCATCGACCTCGCCAAGGCCCGGGGCAACCTCGAAGGCACCGACGCCATCCGCTGGAGGTTCGACCGCGACACGCCGTACGTGCCGTCGCCGCTGCTCTACGACGGGCTGCTGTACTTCCTGAAGGTCAACAGCCCGATCCTCACCGTGATCGACGTCGCCAACGGCGAGGTGGTGTACGGGCCCCAGCGCCTCGACGGCGTCGACAACATCTACGCCTCGCCGGTCGGCGCGGACGGTCGCGTCTACATCCAGGGGCGCGGCGGCGAGGGCGTGGTGCTGCGCGCCGGGCGCAAGTACGAGGTGATCGCCAACAACCAGCTCGAAGACAACTTCGACGCCTCGCCGGTTGTCGCGGGCGACCGACTGTTGCTACGCGGCCGACGGCACCTGTACTCCCTCGGCTCGTAGCAGCTAACGGACAGTGGAAGCGACGCGATGGGGGAGGGCGGGTCTTCGAACCCGCCCTCCGTTCGTGTCGCCCGCATACTGCTGCTGCGAGACCTACTGTCGCGTCTGCGAGGCGCGCTGCTCTGCGCGGGACCTACTGTTGCGTCTGCGCCCGACCTACTGTTGCGCCTGCGAGGCCCGCTGCGTCTGCGGGACCTACTGTTGCGTCTGCGAGACGACGACCCATTGGCCGTCGCGCTTCGCGAGGCCGAAGCCGAGGTTGAGCACGCCGAAGGCGCCCTCGACCGTGGCGCCGGTCACCTTCGCGGTGTCGCCGGTCACCTCGACCACCATGTTGGTGGTATTGGCGGCGAAGCCCTCGAGGAAGCCCTGGTCGCGTGCGCCTTCGAGGAACTGCTGCATGGCGGCCTTGTTCATGCCCTGGTCCGACGAGAAGTCGTCGGTGTAGCTGGTCATGAGGGTCGCGATGTCGCCGGCCTTGATCAGGTCGAGGTTCTTGACCATCAGCGCCGTGATGACTTCCTCGTCGCTCGGCGGCGGCGGGGCCGCGGGCGCGGACGGGGCGCCTGCGCCGCCGCTGCTGCAGGCAAGGGTGAGGACGCTGAGCACGAGGAGGGCGGCGAGCCCGACGAGGGGCGCTGGTCTGCGGTTCATGAGGATCCTTTCCATGGCTCCGCGGAGCCGTACGTGGAGGGATGAAAAGCCCGAATTCGAAAGACCGGAACCAGTCTACGCCATCGAGATCCCCAGGGTTTCGGTCTCGCCCGGAGGTGGCGGCCAGACCGTTGATACGCTGCGCGCGCCGATGGCGACTCGCGAAATGGACCCCAGCGAGCGGCTCGCGCTCCTGCAGCGAGAGCTCGAGGAGCGTCAGATCGACGCGCTGGTGCTCGTCTCCGGATCGACGCTGCGCTACGTGACCGGTCAGGCGTTCGAGGCCCACGAGCGGCTCCTGATGCTGGCCGTGCCGCGGAGCGGTACCCCGCTGGCGGTGGTGCCGCGGGTCGAGGCGCAGCGCTGGCGAGACGCGATGCCCGACCTCGAGCGGGTCTTCTACTGGGACGACGCCGAAGGCCCCGACGTGGCGGCAGGGCGCGCGCTCTCGAACCTGACCACGGCGCGCAAGGTGGCGGTGGAGCCGCTTTCGCTCCGCTACTTCGAGTATGCCTACCTGAAGCGCCACATCGGCCAGGCCGAGATCGTGTCGGCGGAGCCCGTGGTGCGGGCGCTGCGCCAGCGTAAGGAATCCTCCGAGGTGGCGGCGCTTCGGCAGGCGGTGCAGATCGCGGAGGCATCGCTCGAGGCGGTGCTGCCGCACGTGCGCCCTGGCGTGCGCGAGGACGAGATCGCGCGGCGTCTGTCGGGCGAGCTGCTGCTGCGCGGTGGCGGGGGTGTCTCGTTCGGGCCGATCGTGCTCGCCGGCGCGCGCAGCGCACTGCCGCACGGCGAGCCAGGGGACCACGAGATCCGCTCGGGCGAGCTGCTGCTCGTCGACTTCGGCACCTCGCACCACGGCTATCACGCCGACATCACGCGCACCTTCGTGGTCGGTGCCGAGCCCGACGACCTGCAGTGCCGGGTCCATCGCGCGGTGTTGGCAGCCAACGAGGCCGGGCGTCGCGCGGCGCGCGCCGGCGTCACCGCCAGCGAGGTCCATCACCTGTGTCAGGCCGACCTCCACGGTCCGCAGTGGGAGGGTTGGACCAAGTACCGCACCGGTCACGGGCTCGGGCTCGACCTCCACGAGCCACCCTCGGTCATGACCGGCAGTCAGGTGGTGCTCGAGCCCGGCATGGTCTTCACGATCGAGCCTGGGCTCTATCGCGAAGGATGGGGCGGCGTGCGGATCGAGGACGACGTGCTGGTCACGGAGGACGGAGCCGAAACCCTGACGACCAGCCCCCGCGAGCTGCGGGTGCTCGGGGCCTGAGCGTCAGCCGGCATACCACCAATATCGACATGCGTTTGAAAGGTGCTGACGCTATGCCATACGACCGCGACAACGTGTTCGCGCGCATCCTGCGCGGCGAGATTCCTTGCCATAGGGTCTACGAGAACGAGCACGCGCTCGCCTTTCGCGACATCCAGCCGCTCACACCACAGCACGTCCTGGTGATCCCCAAGGGGGAGTACGTCACCTTCGACGAGTTCGCGGCGAAGGCTTCCGACGCCGAGCTGGCGGCGTGGGTGCGCGCGATCGGCGAGGTGGCGCGGCAGGTAGGGGTCGTCGAGAGCGGCTACCGCGTGCTAGCGAACAACGGGCCCCACGCCCACCAGGAAGTGCCGCACCTGCACATGCACTTGTTCGGCGGCACCGATCTCGGCGGGATGATCGGCCAACGGTGACCGTGACGCGTCAGAGACCCATCCGTTCGCGATACCACTGGTCGAAGGCGTAGACGCAGGTTTCGCCCGCCTGGTAGCGGCTGGGCTGGTAGCCGCGCGAGCGCACGCCGAGCTGCACTCTCTCGCAGACGTCCCAGTCCTGGCGGTTGGTGACATCCCAGAACTCGACGGCGTCGGCCGGGTCGAAGCCGGGGCGCGCCATCTCGTCGGGGTGGAACAGCCACTCACACTCGATCCAGGTCTCGCCGGGCGAGAGCGGCCACAGCGTGTGGGTCAGCACGTAGTCGCGGTGGAGGCTGATCAGGAAGTTGGGATAGACGTTGTAGTAGCGGACCAGGTCGTGCTCCTCGGGCCGGACACCCGGCAGGGAGCCCCGCTCGCTGACACCGCTCAGGCTCATGGTGTCGAAGCCCGGACGCAGCTTCATGGGTCCGCCGACGAAGGAGTCCGCCGATTCCTGTTTGCCGCCGCTCAGGAAGTGCGAGATGCGGTGGAGCTGCGGGTGCACCAGCGAGCAGTGGTAGCACTCGGCGTAGTTCTCGCACAGCATCTTCCAGTTTGCTTTCACACGATAGGTCTCGCGGGCGCCCACACGCAGGTCCGGTAGGTCGTAGTCGCCGAGGTCGGGGAGGTCGCGAACCTGCTCGGCGAGAGCGCGCGGCGGCTCCTGGCCCGAGCCACCGAGGTGGAGGAAGAAGAAGCCCAGCCATGACTCGACGGGCAGCCCGACGAGCGGGAAGTGCTCGCACCGGAAGTCGGGCCGGTCGGCCATCAGCGGCGCCTGCTGCAGTTGCCCGTCGAGGCCATAGGTCCAGGCGTGGTAGGGGCACACGAAGTGTCGCCGGCCCTCGCCGCGCTCTTCGGTCAGCAGCCGGGCGCCGCGGTGGCGACAGACGTTGTAGAAGGCGTGCAGCCGGCCGTCCTCGGCGCGCGAGACGACGATCGATTCGTCGCCGAGATCGCGCACCAGGAAATCTCCCGGCCGTGGCACTGCCTCCTCGCGGCCCGCGCACAGCCACAGCCCGCCGAAGATCTCGTCGACCTCGCGGCGGAAGATCGCCGGGTCGGTGTAGAGCTTTCCGGCGAGCGGAGAAGCGTGCAGGAGCTCGGCCGTGGTCTCGTCGGTAGCGAGGGTCATAGGGCAGATCCTACCTGGACCGCGCCGCCGCGGGAGCCCCCTGCTTCCCTGGTAACCTCTCCGCGCGCCGCGTCCGCGGCACACCCCAGCGAGCGTCATGTCGACCCCTCCGCCCCACGGCACCCAGGCGATCCAGCGCGCCTTCGCCCTGCTCCGAGCGGTGGCGGATTCCGCCCGGCCGCTGCCGCTCGCCGAGCTCTCGCGCCGGGTGGGACTGCGCCCGCCGACCGCCCATCGCATCCTCGGCGCGTTGGTAGCCGAGGGGCTGCTCGACCGGGTGGAGCGCGTCGAGCGCGACGGCGCGGGGATGGGCTACTGCGTCGGCCGGCGGGCGCGGGCGCTCGGCGCGCTCGCGCCGCTGGCCGGCCAGCAGAAGCCGCCGCGCACCACGCCCTTCTTCGCGCGCGAGCTAGAGCATCACGCCAGCTTCGGCTGGCGCGACTGGTCCGGCGTCGCCGGCGCCACCAGCTACGAGCCGACGTATCACCGCGAGTACTGGGCCATCCGCAACGCCGCGGCGATCATCGACGTCTCGCCGCTCTTCAAGTACGAGATCCGGGGACCGCAGGCCGAGGCGCTCGCCAACCGCATCTTCACGCGCGATTTCCGCAAGTGCCGGCCCGGCCAGGTCATGTACACCTGCTGGCTCGACGACGACGGCAAGCTGCTGCAGGACGGCAACGTGGTGCGCCTCGCGCCCGATCGCTTCCGCGCCACCGCCGCGCACCCCACGCTGCGCTGGTTCCAGGACTGCGGGCACGGCATCGACGCCGAGGTGGCGGAGGTCACCGAAGACTACGCCGCGCTCTCGGTGCAGGGTCCGCGCTCGCGCGCCGTGCTGGTCGCCGCGGCTCGCGATCGCGCGCACGCGGAACGGCTCGCGGCGCTGCCGTACTTCCGGGCTGCCGAGGCCGACATCGCGGGCTGTCCGGTATTGGTCACTCGCACCGGTTTCACCGGCGACCTCGGCTACGAGGTATGGATCGCGCCGGCTGACGCCGAGACGGTGTGGGACGCGCTCTTCCACCACGGCGAGGCCCATGGCGCGATGCCGGTGGGGCTGGTGGCGATGGATCAGGCGCGGGTCGAAGCCGGGCTCGCGCTGATCGACATCGACTTCGTCTCGGCGGCGCACGCGCTGCTCGAGGGTCGCAAGTCGGCGCCGCACGAGATGGGACTCGCCTGGACGGTCAAGCCGTCGCCGGACCGCGACTTCGTCGGCCGCGCCGCGCTCGAGCGCGCGGTCGCCGAGGGCTTCCGCACGCGGCTCGTGGGCATCGAGGTGTCGTGGATGGAGCTCGAGCGCGTGCACGCGCCGTACGGGCTGCGGCCGCAGAACCCTCACCATCCGCCGAGCCGCGAGCCCGGCGCTCTCTATGCGCCGTACGGCGCTGAGGACGGCCGGCAGGTGGGACAGGTGACGAGCCAAGCGTTCTCGCCGCTGCTCAAGAAGCAGGTGGGCCTGGCGTCGGTGGATGCGCGCTTCGCCGAGCCGGGCACGGCGCTGGAGCTCGAGATGATGGTCGACTACAAGCGCGTGCGGGCGAGCGCGCGCGTCGCGCACCTTCCCTTCTACGACCCGCCGCACAAGCGCGACGACGTGACGATCGACGAAGTGCAGGGAGCTCGCGCGTGAGCGCCCGGTCCTGGGATGCCGTCGTCGTCGGCGGGGGCCACAACGGGCTGGTCTCGGCTGCCTACCTGGCGCGCGCCGGGCTGCGGGTGCAGGTGCTCGAGCGGCGCGAACGGGTCGGCGGCGCGACAGTCACCGAGGAGCCGTATCCGGGCTTCCGCTATAGCGTGTTCTCGTACCTGGTGAGCCTGCTGCGGCCCGAGGTCATCCACGACCTCGACCTGGTGCGCCACGGGTTGTTCCTGGTGCCGCTGGAGAGCACGCTCAACCCGCTGCCCGGCGGCGACGAGCTCTACCGCGAGGCGGATTCCAACCGCACCTTCGCCAACGTTGCGCGTCACTCGCGCCGCGACGCCGAGGCCTACGTCGAGTATCGGCTGCGCATGACCCAGCTCGCTCAGCTGGTACACGAGCTGCAGGCGACAGCGCCGCCCGACCTGGTCGACGGCGCAGCGGCCGACGAGGACGCCGCCGCGCTCGCCGCGCTGGCCCGGCGCTACGTGCAGGCGCCGCGCGATCTGATCTTCACCTTCCTGCAGGCGCTCACGACGAGCGCCGAGTCGCTGCTCGACCAGTGGTTCGAGAGCGCGCCGCTCAAGGCCGCGCTCGCTACCTCGAGCATCATCGGCTCGTTCGTGTCCCCGCGCTCGCCCGGCTCCGCCTACGTGTTGCTGCACCACTACATGGGCGAGATCGACGGCGTGTACCGCGCCTGGGGCTGGCAGAAGGGAGGCACCGGCGGGCTCGCCGAGGTGATCGCGCGCGCCGCCCGCTCTCTGGGAGCGGACATCCGTCTCGATGCGCAGGTGCAGCGCGTGCTGGTCGAGGACGGCGAGGTGTGCGGCGTCGTGCTCGAGGACGGCGAGGAGGTGCGGGCGCGGGTGGTGCTGTCGTCGCTCGCGCCCCAGGCGAGCCTCGGCCGCTTCCTCGATCCCGGGCTGTTGCCCGAGGAGCTGCTCGACCGCGCCATGCGATGGCAGAGCTTCGGCTGCTCGGGCAAGGTCAACCTCGCTCTGGACCGCGTGCCGCGCTTCGCGAGTCGTCCCGAGCCGGGCCCACACCTCGCGGGGGGCATGAGCATCGCGCCCGACCTCGATTACGTGGAGCGCGCCTTCGAGGACGCCAAGTACGGTGGCTGGTCGCGGCGCCCGTTCGCGGATCTCGTGATTCCGTCGTGCCTCGACCCCGACATGGCGCCACCGGGCAAGCACGTGATGTCGTGTTTCGTGCAGTACGCGCCCTACGCCCTCTCGGGCGCCGACTGGGCCGACCAGCGCGAGGCGTTCGGCGACGCGGTGATCGACGTGCTCGAGGAGCACATGCCCGGCCTGCGCGAGTCGATCCTCCATCGCCAGGTCCTGGTGCCGCCCGACATCGAGCGCATCGTCGGCATCCCTGGCGGCAACATCTTCCACGGCGAGCTGCGCATGAGCCAGCTCTTCGTCAACCGGCCCGGCGCGCGCGCCGCGGCCTACCGGACCCCGGTGCCCGGCTACTACCTGTGCGGGTCGAGCACGCATCCGGGCGGCGGCATCTCGGGCGCGCCCGGTCGGTTGGCTGCCTTGCGCGTGCTGCGCGACCTCGATCGCCCCGCAGAGGTGAGCGCGACCGCCGCGACAGGGAGCGGAGCATGACCGCGCGCGATTTCGACGTCGCGGTGGTCGGTGGCGGCCACAACGCGCTGGTCGCGGCTGGGTTGCTGCAGCGTCGCGGCGCTCGCGTGGCGCTGTTCGAGGCCCGGCCGCAGCTCGGTGGCTTCGCGTCGCCGCTGGCGCTCGGCGAAGGCGTGGAGGTGCCGCTCGCGGTCGACGACTGGGGTCTGGTACGCGACGACCTCCTCGCGGAGCTGGAGCTCGAGCGGCACGGGTTGGCATGGGCTCCGGCGGAGGCTCTTGCTGCGCTGCGCAGCGAGGCGACCGATGGCGACGCCGACCTCGTGCTGTGGCGCGAGGCGGGCCGGTGTGCCGCCTCGTTCGAGCAGGACGCGCCAGGAGATGGCAAGCGGTTGCGGCGGTTCCTCGCCGAGATCGGTGGGCTGGTCGGCGAGCTCGAGGAGCTGTGGCGTCGGCCTCCGGAGCTGCGGCAGCTCGCGCGCTTCGTGCTCTCGCCCGAGCTCCTGCGCTGGTGCGGCGGCTCTCTGGAGGAGCTCCTCGGCGCCGCGTTCGACGGGACGCGAGCGCGCACAGCGTTCGGCGCGCTGGCGCTGCGAGGCTCCGCCTGGGGACCGAGCGCAGCGGGTACCGGCATCCTGCTGTTGCACCAGCTCGCCGGCACGACAGCCGAGGGTTTGCGGGTCGCTCGCCGTCCGCGGGGGGGCGCCGGCGCCTTCGTCGCTGCCCTCGAGCGCTCGGCAGCCGATGCGGGGGTGCAGATGGCGACCGGCGCGCCGGTGCGGCAGATCCTGGTCGAGAACGTGGCGGGAGGATCCCGTGCCGTGGGCTTGCGTCTGGCGAACGGGACCGAGGTCTCCGCGCGCTGCGTGCTCTCGGGGCTCGATCGGCGAACGACGCTACTCGATCTGGTGGGGCCTGCCCGGCTGCCGGTGCAGAGCGTGCGGAGGCTGCGTCACCTGCGCCACCACGGGGTCCGCGGCAGGGCGATCGTGCCGGTCGCGAAACGCGCGGGACCAGCGCTGGCAACAGGCGAGCCCGGGGTACCGCTGCTGGTGGCTCGGGGGCTGGAGCAGCTCGAGCGCGCCGCCGACGACGCGAAGTGGGGCCGCTCCTCGGCACGACCCTGGCTGGAAGTCTCGGTCTGGCCTGGGCGCGCCGGCGGGACGACCTGGACGATCAACGCACAGTGCGCACCGCAGTCCGGATCCGCGACGACAGACGGCGCCTGGGCCAGTGGCTTGCGCGCAGCGATCGAAGGAGTGGGGAGCGGGGCAGAGCTCGCACCGTGGCGCGACCTGACACCAGCCGATTGGGAACGCGAGCTGGGCGCCGCGGGGGGCTGCGAGCATCACGGTGACATGCTCCTCGATCAGTTGTTCCAGCTAAGGGGCACCGAGCGCGCGGCAGGGGCACGCACCGAGCTCCAGGGGCTGCTGCTGTGCGGCTCTGGAGCGCATCCAGGAGGCGCAGTGACCGGGCTTCCGGGCTGGCACGCCGCAGAGCTGGCCCCTGAGGAGCTGGGATGATGGTCGTGGGCGAGGCCGGCCGGAGGGCCGGCGGGGCCGTCCGGAGGTCCGGCGAGGTTGCCGGAGGTCGGGGAATCGAGGCCCGGTGCTGGCGGCGCGCCGCGCCGGCGCTCCCGGAGTGAACGTGCGGCTGGCACTCCGAGAGCTCGGTGGTGAGGGTCCGCCGCTGGTCATCCTGCACGGGCTCTACGGGTCGTCGCGGAACTGGACGACGGCTGGCCGGCGGCTCTCGGAGCGGTATCAGGTCCTGGCGCTCGATCTGCGCAACCACGGGGACTCGCCGCACGCGCCCGACATGAGCTACCCGCTGCTCGCCGCCGACGTCGGCGAGACGCTCGACGAGCTCGGACTCGGTCGTGTATCCCTCCTGGGCCACAGCCTCGGAGGCAAGACCGCGATGCGCTTTGCCTGCGATGCCCCCGAGCGGGTGGCGCACCTGCTGGTCGCGGATATCGCTCCCAGGGCCTATGCCGTCGATCCTTCGCCCGTGGCCGCGATGCTCGCGATCTCGCTCGAGGCGGTGACGAGGAGGTCCGAAGCCGACGAGCGTTTGGCCGAGCACATCGCGGACGTCGAGCTGCGCCAGTTCCTGCTGACCAACCTCGAACGCAGACGGACCAACCTCGAACGCACCGGGGAAGGCTTTGCCTGGCGTATCGACCTGCAGGCCATCCGCAACAACCTCACGGAGCTCGGCCGCTCGCCCTTGGGGCCGCTCGACCGCTACGACGGCCCGGTGGACTTCTTCGCAGGCGGGAGGTCGCAGTACTTCGCGCCGTCCGATCTCGAGGCCGCGCGCCGCTACTTCCCACGGGCACGCGCGCACGTGCTCGCGGACAGCGGCCACGACCTGCACATCGACGCCCGCGACGAGCTCGTGGCGGCCCTGTTCGCTGCTGCCGACGCAGCCTGACGCGGCGGGCAGTCGCCGTGTTTCGCGGCTCCTACCGCGCGCCCCCAGGGCTCCTCAGCCGTTGGTCTGGAGGCGTTCCCGCAGCTTCATCAGGTTGAGCAGGACCAGGATGCCGCACACGAACGAGACCCCGTTGAAGATGCCGAGGATGACCTCGAACACCCCCAGCGCGGTGCCGCGGCGGTCGAGATCCCGCCCAGCCATCTGCGGCGCTCGGGCGAAGTAGATCAGCTCGAAAGCGCACAGCACCAGCATCGGCGCGGTCAAGAAGATCGCCAGGCAACTGCTGAGGAACAGCCACAGGTACCCGCCGACCAAGTTGGCGAGGGCCGAGACCAGGATCGGCACGGTAACCGGTCGCAGGTCCGCCGCGGTCAGCCCGCGCGGGCCGATCTCAGGTGGTGTAGCGCCCGAAACGGGCGCGGCGTCGCTTTGGGGCGTGGGCCCGTCGGGGCTGGTACCAGGCACGTTGGGAGCATACCGTGCGGCCACCGGTGCCCGGTCACTGGGGTGTCAACGCCTCGGCGGCTGGTGCGTCGTACCAGACGAGCCGGGCAACTCGAGCCGCTGGCGCTCCGTCAACGGTCCGCGCGCTCGAGCACTACCCGGAACTCCCGGTGGGACTCGTCCTCGCTCCACATCGCGGTCTCCTCGGGCGAGCCGACGGTGAGATCCGCGCCCGGTGGCGGCTGCGGCGTGGAGGCCGAGGCAACCCGCCATCCGCCGCGCACTTCGACGTGGTTGGCGAAGACCATGTCCGCGCCGGGGTAGAGCCGGTTGACCACATCGACCGTGTGGCGGCTCGCCAGCTTCGGCGGTCGCTCGAAGGCGTACTCGAGGACATAGACGAAGAAGCCTTCGGTGGCTCGGCCGTTGATCGGCGTGTCCGCGGCGCGGAAGCTCCCGCGCGCCGGCTCGCCGTCGATCTCGACTGCGAGCCCCTTGGCCATGTGATCGAACTGGCCGCGACGGAAGTCCTCCTCGAGCTCCTCGATCCGCCCCTTCTCGATCTCGGCGAGCAGGTCGAGGTGCGCGAAGTGCTGGTTGAACGCGAGCACGAGATCGGGCAACGGCACCTCGACCACTACCGCGATGCGCAGGCGCTGCTCGTCGACGGCGATCGAGGTCTTGGCCGAATGGAACGTCGGCCATGCGACGTGCCCGTGCAGCCCGGCCGGAAGGAGCGCGAGCACTAGCAGCCCGTGGTGAAACCCGCGTGGAGCTGCGCGCGGGGATCTGCGACCGCTGGCAAGGCGCGGCCGACGAACGCGATGCTGGGTCATCGTGCAGGAGGCCCAACGCGGCCAGCGGTCGCAAACCCCCGCGCCCAAAGCGGTTGGGGCGGCGTGGGGCCGTCTGCGGTGTTGCGCTCGCTCAGCGATGGACGCAGCATCGCCACCGCTCACGCGCCTTGCATCCGGCCCCACGGCGCTCCCAACGCAGCCCACGGGGGCTCCACCACGGGCTGCTAGGGTGCTCCGCAATGCCTTCTCCACCGCGCCGGCCGAGAGCTCTGGCCGCCTCGGCCTTGTTCCTGTCCCTGGGGGCGACTGCCACGCCTCGGCTCGACGCTTTGTCGCCCGAGCGGCCAACCGACGCCGACTCGTACACGCGCTACGAGCTGCTCGCGGCAGAGACGCACTCGTTCCGCATCGTCTACGACGTGTCGGCGACCACTCCGAGCGCGACGCGCTTTTGGAATCCGATCCGGGAGGGCTCGGAACCGATGGT
>DATLFI010000117.1:0-11964 GCA_035524895.1 Thermoanaerobaculia bacterium
GGTGGCCTTCACCGCGCTCGGCGCGGGCCTGCACTGGGGCGCAGTGCTGATGCGGGTGTGACGCCGTTGGGTAGGCGGGCTCGGCCAGCTGGGCTATAGTCGAGACGTTCCAACCAAGTCGGCAGCGGGGCGTGGCGTCGATCCGGGCGCGCGGTGAGAACCGTTCAGCCCGTTGACGCGTGCGCGGCACGATCTGGGGCGAGGACCGCGCCGACCCATCGGGCCGAAGGAGAGGAGGCCGGACCATGAGCACCGAGCTGACCTATCTGACGTACGTGGCGCTCTTCACCGCGCTGATGTGGATGCCCTACACGACCAATGTGATCCTGGTGCGCGGCATCAACGATGCCGTCGGCTACCCGGCGAACCCGAAGCCGCTCGCGCCGTGGGCCGAGCGGATGAAGAAGGCGCACTACAACGCGATCGAGAATCTGGCGGTGTTCGCCGCCCTGGTGCTCGTCGCCCACGCAGCCGGCGTCAGCACCGACGGCACCGTGCTCGCCACCCAGGTCTACCTGTGGACGCGCGTTGCGCACTTCGTCGCCTACACCTTCGCCATTCCCTGGGTGCGCACGCTCGGCTTCGTGGTGGGCGTCCTCTGCCAGCTCACGATCGCCTGGGCGATCCTCAGCTGATCCCTAGCTGCGACGGCGCCTCGAGTCTCTCGAGGCGCAGCCGAAGCGGTCCGAGCGCCGGCGCGGGCTCTCTGCCGAGCAGGGAGGCGGTCGCTAGCGCGCGTGGGCGGCTGTTCAGTCGCAGTCTTCGAGCCGCTTCCGGCTTCGTGGTCGGTGTGGTCTGCCAGAACGGCTCAGAGCAGCTTCACCTCGAACACTCCGTACCTTGCGAAGTCCCGCCAGTCGGTGGTTGCGAGGCGTTCGATTCCGGCGCGATGGTAGGTCGCGGCGAGCAGCGTGTCGAGGAGTCGCTTGCGGCCGAGGCGGTGCTGGTGCATCCAGGTCAGGAACAGCGCGCCGGCCTCCGCGTCGACCGCCACCGGGCGACATTCCCGGGCGTTCCACCACTGTTCGCAGAGCTCGAGCGCCTCGTGCATCGCGAGCGGGCGCTCGAAACGGCGTTCGTCGGTGACGATGTGGCAGAACTCGGCGAGTACCTGCGGGGTCATGGCCATGGTGGCCTCGCCGCCCACGATCTCTCGTTCGAAGAGCGCCCAACACCGCTGGTGGTCGGGGTGCTCCTGGACCGCGAGGCCGACGAGGAAGCTGGTGTCGACGCCGATCAAGCGTCAGCTCCGACCATCTCGCCGAGCAGGTCGTCGCGCTGGGTGAGCGGCTGGAGGACCGCACCGAGCGAGCGAGGCCGAAAGCTCAGCAGGTCGTGACGGGGGCGCAGTCGCTCGCGGCGGTAGGTCTCCATGGCCTCCCGGATCAGCTCCGACGTGGGCCGACCGAGGCTCCTCGAGGCGCGCCTGAAGTCCTCGTAGACAGGCTCGCTTACATTGATCGTGATGGTCTTCATACATTGAAGGTAATGTACCCAGTGCGAGACGTCAAGCGGCGTCTCGCGCCGAAGCGACCCGTCGGCGCAGAGACTGCACGACCGGCTCGAGAGTCGGCCGCCAGGGCGCGGTGCTGAGTGTCCTGAGCTCAGCGCTGACTGCTCAGCGCTTCGCCTCGCGCGCGAGCTCCTCGTCGAAGGCGCGTTTCGCCATCTCGCCGAGCTCCGGGGCGGCGCGGGGAAGCCGGATCTCCTCGATCATCGCCTGCACGTGCTCGGGCGGCGGCGGTGTGAAGCGGCTGACCGCGATCGCGACAGCGAAGTTGAGCGCCATGCCGACGGCGCCGATGCCCTCGGGGCTGATGCCGAGGAGCCAGCGGTCGGCGCCCGCCTCGGGGTGTACGAAGCGGAACCACACGATGTAGGCGGCGGTGAAGCCGATGCCGGTGACCATGCCGGCGATGGCGCCCTCGCGCGTGGTGCGCTTGCTGAACACGCCGAGCACCAGGATCGGGAAGAAGCTAGAGGCGGCGAGGCCGAACGCGAACGCCACCACCTCGGCGACGAACCCCGGCGGGTTGATGCCGAAGTACGCGGCGACCACGACCGCGCCGCCGGCCGCGATGCGCGCGAGCACCAGCTCGCGCTCGCCGCTGAGCTCGGGCAGCAGGATCGACTTGCCGAGGTCGTGCGAGATCGCGGAGGCGATCACCAGCAGAAGGCCCGCGGCGGTCGAGAGCGCCGCGGCGAGCCCCCCGGCGGCGACCAGCGCCACCACCCACGCCGGCAGGTCCGCGATCTCGGGGTTGGCCAGCACTATGATGTCGCGGTCGACGGTGAGCTCGTTGCGCGCGGGGTCGGCGAGGTAGTCGATGTTGCCGTCGCCGTTCTTGTCGTCGAACTTCAGCAGCCCGGTCTGCTCCCACTTCGAAAACCACTCGGGGACCTCGGCGTAGGGCTTGCCACTGAGGGTGTGCAGCAGGTTGACGCGCGCGAACGCGGCGACCGCCGGCGCGGTGGTGTACAGCACCGCGATGAACACCAGGGCCCAGAACGCGCTCCAACGGGCGGCCCGCGCGCTCTTGACGGTGTAGAAGCGCACCAGCACGTGCGGGAGGCCGGCGGTGCCGACCATCAGCGCGAGTGTGATCGCGGTGACGTCGATCATGCTCTTCTTGCCCGGCACGAACGCGGCGGTGTACTCGGGGAAGCCGAGGTCGCGGTGGAGCTGGTCGAGCGTCTCGAGCAGGAACACGCCCGCGCTCTCGCCGCCCTGGAGCGCAGCGCCGAAGCCGAGCTGCGGCACGAAGTGACCGGTCATCCGCAGCGAGATCGCGATCGCCGGCACCAGGTATGCGGCGATCAGCACCCAGTACTGCGCGACCTGGGTGTAGGTGATGCCCTTCATGCCGCCGAGCACGGCGTAGAAGAAGACGAGCCCCGTGCCCACGAGCACGCCGCTGGTGACGTCGATCTCGAGGAAGCGCGAGAACACCACGCCGACGCCGCGCATCTGGCCGGCGATGTAGGTGAACGACACGAAGATCGTGCACAGTGCCGCGACCGCGCGCGCGGACTGCGAGTAGTAGCGGTCGCCGACGAAGTCGCTGGTGGTGAACTTGCCGTACTTGCGCAGGTAGGGCGCGAGCAGGAGCGCGAGCAGCACGTAGCCGCCGGTCCAGCCCATGAGGTACACCGCGCCGGTGTAGCCCATGAACGAGACCAGCCCCGCCATCGACAGGAACGACGCGGCGCTCATCCAATCGGCGCCGGTCGCCATGCCGTTGGCGATCGCAGGTACGCCGCGGCCGGCGACGTAGAAGCCGGCGGTCGAGCGCACGCGGCTTGCGATCGCGATCCCCACGTAGAGCGCGAACGTGAGCCCGACCAGCAGATAGGTCCAGGCCTGGATGCCCATGCGGATGTACGGCTCCCGTAGAGGGTGTCAGTCGACGCCGTGGTGGCGGTCGAGCCGATCCATCCACAGCGCGTAGATCAGGATCAGCAGGACGAACAGGTAGATCGAGCCTTGCTGTGCGAACCAGAAGCCGAGCGGGAAGCCCCCGAGCCGCACGCTTTCGAGCGGCCTGGCCAAGAAGATGCCGAGGCCGTAGCTGCCGGCGGCCCAGGCCAGGAGCAGCACGCTCATGATGCGCAGGTGCGCTCGCCAGTAGGCTCTGGCGTCGGAGGCAGGGCGCGACGTACGCGACGTATCGGAGCTCATGTGCGGATCGATCGGAAGAGCTGCCGGGCGGGGGAGGCGGGCGCATGGTAACACCGGGCTGCGAGAGCAGCGCGTCGTGCTCTGCACCGCATGCTCGAAGCGCAAGCGCCGCGAACCCGCGACGCCGATCCCGGCGTCGAAGCGCTACCTCAGCCCCCGCATCCGGCGCGTCCTCGACGAGGCAGAGCGACGCGGCGTGCGGGCACGGATCCTGTCCGGCCGCTACGGGCTGCTCTCTCCAGATCGACGCATTCCCTGGTACGACCAGGCGCTGCGGTCCGAGGACGTACCTGCGATGGCGGCGCAGCTCGAAAGACAGCTCCGCCGCCTTCGCGTCGAGGTGATCGAGCTGTGGGCGCGGCCAGCCTCGACTCCCGGCTGGCGGCCCTACCACGACGCGCTACGTCACGCCTGCGCGGCGGCCGGTGTGCGCCTGCGGTGCGTCGTGCTCGGTTCGAGCTGGCACTGAGAGCGATTCAGCGACGGCCAGCGAGAAACATGGTGTACGCGGGGTTCTCGCTCTCGTCTGTATAAGCGAACCCGAGCCGGTCGAGGTGGGAGCGCAGGTCGGGCAGCTCGGCCGCCGGTGTTTGGATGCCCACCAGCACCCGGCCGTGATCAGAGCCGTGGTTGCGGTAGTGGAACAGGCTGATGTTCCAGTGTCCGCCGATGGCGCGCAGGAAGTCGAGCAGGGCGCCGCGCCGCTCCGGGAAGACGAAGCGATAGAGCCGCTCGTCGGCGACGCCGTGACCATAGCCGCCCACCATGTGCCGGAGATGCTCCTTGGCGAGCTCGTTGTCGGACAGGTCGAGGGCGGGATAACCGCTCGACCGGAGCCGCGAGACCAGCTCGATCCTTTCCGACGCTCCTTTGGCGCCGCCGCCGAGCTCGATGCCCACGAAGATGCGCGCGCGCTCGGAGTCGCCGTAGCGGTAGTTGAACTCGGTGACGTGGCGCGCGCCGATCGCCTCGCAGAAGGTCTTGAAGCTGCCGGGACGCTCGGGGATCTCTACCGCGAGCAGCGCTTCGCGCCGGTCCCCCAGATCGGTGCGCTCCGCGATGTAGCGCAGGCGAGAGAAGTTGACGTTGGCGCCGCCGTGGATCGCGACGAAGGGCCCCTCGAAGGTGGCTCCGCTGCGCTCGCCGAGCCACTTCTTGAGCCCGGCGACGCTCAGTGCGCCTGCCGGCTCGACGATCGTGCGGGTGTCCTCGAACACGTCGCGAATCGCGGCGCAGATCTCGTCGGTAGAGACCAGTACCACCTCGTCGAGGTGGCGCCGGCAGAGCCGAAACGTCTCGTCGCCCACGCGACGCACCGCCACACCGTCGGCGAAAGCACCCACGCGGGGGAGCGTCACCGGCGCTCCGGCGGCGAGTGCCGCGTGCATGCTGGCGGCGTCGGCCGGCTCTACGCCGACGACTCGCGTCTGCGGGCGCAGGCCCTTGACCAGGGTTGCGACCCCGGCGGCCAGACCGCCGCCGCCGATCGGCACGAAGATCGCCGCGATCGGGTCGGGGTGCTGGCGCAAGATCTCGAGTCCGACCGTACCCTGCCCGGCGATCACGTCGGGGTCGTCGAACGGGTGGACGAACGCTGCGCCGCTCTCTCGCGCGACCTCCAGCGCGTGCGCGTACGCGTCGTCGTAGCCCTCGCCGTGCAAGACCACAGTCGCGCCGAGCTCGCGCACCGCCTCGACCTTGATCGAGGCGCTGGCGATCGGCATCACGACGGTCGCGGGGACGCCGCGGCGGCGCGCCGCCAGCGCCACCCCTTGGGCGTGGTTGCCCGCCGATGCGCAGACCACGCCGCGAGCGATCGCTGCGGCGGGCAGCCGTGCGATCTTGTTGTAGGCGCCGCGCAGCTTGAACGAGAAGACCGGCTGGAGGTCCTCGCGCTTGCACAGCACGCGCTGCCCCACGCGTCGCGAGAGCTTCAGCGCCGGCTCGAGCGGCGTCTCGATTGCCACGTCGTAGACGCGCGCGTCGAGGATGCGTTCGAGGTAGTCGTTCAAGTCCCTTGGGATCTCCTGGCTGCGGAAGGCTAACGGGCTGCTACGTCGTTCGCGAAACAAACCTGCCGTCGGCCTCGTCTTGTACAACAGCAGGCGGTGGAGCATCGCCGTCCAAGGCGGCGGGATGCCGAGCTACGTGCTGGCGGGGATTTGACCGACCGGTCGGTAGAATTGTAAGGTCGGAAGCTGTGGAGTACGCGCCTCGGTTCGCTCTTCCGTCATCTCCGCGATCGCTGCCCCGAAGACTCGACGACGTCGAACCGACGCACAACCTAAGGTGGGAGATCCAGCCGTGAATCGTCTCGACCGCACAACTCGTTTCGCCGGGCTGCTCCTGGCTGTCCTAGTTCTCGTTCTATCCGGCGCCGCCCCCTCGTTCGCTGCCCAAGAGGCTGCCAAGGCCGACAAGGCTGCGAAGTCCGACCAGATCCAAGCTCAGGCCATCGACAAGGACCAGGGCGTCACCTTCGTGAATCGCAGCCGCGACACCCAGAACGTGCTGGCGGTCTACGGCGGCGACAAGTGCGAGGAGATGACGGACCGCGCCCAGGTCACCATCGAGCCCGGCCAGAACGCCACGGTCGAGTCCGGTGACGAGCTGGTCTGTTGGTGCGCGAGCACGCTCGGCAAGGTGGGCAACTGCACGGTGTGGACCAAGGCCAAGAGCGGCAAGTCGGTCACCATCCGCTGAGTCGGACTCCCGACTTCTTTGCCTGGCTTCTCCAAGCCGCGGTGACGCCCGCGGGTGAGGCCGTTGGGGCGGGAGAGTGGCTGGCCGGCCTCCCCTCGGAGGTGAGACAGTGGGATTCACCGCTGGAGCGCGCCGCGCTCTCGGCGATCTATGCCGCCGTCCCGGCGCACGCCGTTGCCGCAGGTCACCAGGCTGCCCTCCGGGCCCTGCTGCCCGGTCTGGGAACCGACGGCGTGGTCGCCTTCTGCGCCAGCGAGGAGGGTGGCGCGCATCCCCGCGCCATCCACACTCGGCTCGTAGCGCGGTCGTCTGGCGACTACCGGCTGCAGGGCAGCAAGCGATGGGCCACTCTCGCTCCGTCCGCGGCGACGCTCCTCGTAGTCGCCTCGACCGGTCACGAGGGTGACCGCAACCTGCTGCGCGTGGCGCAGGTGCCGGCCGCGCGTCCTGGCATCCGCATCGAGCCGATGCCCCCTGCCGGGTTCCTGCCGGAGCTAGCCCATGCCGTGGTCACGTTGGACGACGTCGTGGTCGAGCCGAGCGAACTGTTGCCGGGCGACGGCTACCTCGACGCGGTGAAGCCGTTCCGCACCATCGAGGATCTGCACGTCGCGGCGGCGCTCGTGGCTTTCACGCTGGGCGTCGGCGCGCGCTGCGGATGGCCGCAGTCGGCGCTCGAACGCCAGCTCGCGCTCCTCGCCGCAGCGCGGGACCTCGCCGCTGCGCCGCACGACGCGGCGGGGACGCACCTCGCTCTGGCCGGCTGGCTCTCCCAGGTGCAGGAAGCGCGGCGCGAGGAAGCCGCGCTGTGGGGGCGCGCCGATCCTTGGCTCGCCGCGGCCTGGCAGCGCGACACGGCACGTGAAGTGGCGGCGGCGGCACAGGAGCGACGCCGGGAGCGCGCCTGGGAGCGACTGCGCGGGTGAGTGGCCGCGTCCGCGCGAGCGGCCTCGTCTGCGCATCGCCGTTGCTGTCACGGGATGACGTGGAGGAAGGCCTTCCTCTTCCAGTCGGGCCAACGCGGGATGCGGATCGCCACGTCGACTCTCCACTCCAAATGATTGTCCCGTGACCTGAAGGTCGGCGGGGCATCGGGCGGGATCTGGAGCGTGCCTCTTGCCTCGTAGGGCAGGCCAGGGCTCACCGCGCGCGCCGGCGAGAGCTCGAACACATGCTCGAGCGCGAGGTAGTTGTAGACCTTTCGGCCCTTGCCTCTGCCCCGCTCGCAGCGCTCAGCCGCGCGCAGACACGCGGTGATGCCGGAGAGCTGGAACGATGCTCGCGGGGTGAAGCGTACGAGGCAGCGCACCTCGTCGCCGGGACGCGCGATCTCGGGCGCGATCTCCCAGTACACCGCGCCGAGGCGCCGCTCGACCAGCCCCTCGCGTGCGATCGCCCAGGCCAACGCGGCCGCCACGACGAGGATCAGCGAGCCGAAAATCAGCTCCGGCGAGTCCGCCCAGGTCAAGTCGCCGCGCACGAGGCGCGGCAGCGTCCGCACCATGCCCCAGAGCGGACGCCAGAGGCCAGCGGCGAGCCCGATCCCCAGCGCGACCGCCATCATCGCCGCGATCGCCAACCCCGGCCGCCGCTGGAGCGTAGTCGCCCGGCCGGGTACGACGAGCTTCAGTTCTGGACTCCGGCTCGCTTCCTCGTCCTCGTCCTCGTCCTCGTCCTCGTGCGAGTCGTAGTCGTGGCCGTCGTGCGCCCTCTCGATGGCGTCGACCCCCGGTGCAGCGCGGTTGCCCACGACTAGCGGCAGCGTCGCCTTGGCGTCGATCGCCCAGGGCACGTCCGCGCGCGCGCGCAGCTCCCAGTCGACGCGCAGCAGCTTCCCCTGATAGCTCGCCGGCCCCATGCGAGGGATCTGCGTGGCGAAGGGAAACGCCTGCCGCGTTCCGGTGCGCAGGTCTCCAGAGAACAGGGTCCAGGCCTCGACGACCTCCGAGTTCTCCCTGCCCTTGCCATCGGTGACCCAGCGCAGCTCGAGCGTCAGCGCGTCGCAGCGCACATCCGCATCGGCAGCGACGTGGACCTCGCCGGCGAAGTGGTCGCCGGGCCACAACGCCTGCGGGTCGCGGTCGATGGTGATGGTTAGGTCGCACCGGGCCACGCTACGCCTCCAATCGTGAGAGGGCTCGAGCGAGCAGCCTACAACGCGATTCTCGGGTGGATGAGGTTCGGGAATCCCGAGGGAGAAAGCTCGGCCAGGGGCTGCACGAGGTGCTGGCTCGATAGCATGGGCTCTGGAGGTCCTTCACGATGAGATCCACCTTCCTGGCGAGCCTCCTGTTGGCTGCGCCGCTCGTTCTCGCATCGGGAGCTCACGGCCAGCCCTCGGCTGGCGGCGTCTTCCCCTATCCCTACGAGCGCGTCGACCTCGACAACGGTCTGCGTGCCTACCTGATCCGAGCCGGTGCGCCGGGGCAGGTCGCGTACGTGACCATCGTGCGCACCGGCTCGCGCGACGAGGTCGAGGCCGGGAAGACCGGGTTCGCGCACTTCTTCGAGCACGTGATGTTCCGCGGCACGGCGCGCCATCCGAGCTACGACAAGGTCGCCGAGGGCATGGGCGCCTCGTTCAACGCCACCACCGGAAACGACCGCACGGTCTACTACCTGGTCGCGGCGAGCGAGCATCTTTCGCAGATCGTCGACCTGGAGGCCGATCGGTTCCAGCGCCTTTCCTACGAAGAGTCGGCCTTCCGGACCGAAGCCGGCGCGGTGCTCGGCGAGTACCAGAACAACGCCTACAGCCCGTTCTTCGTGCTCGACCGCGTCATGCGGGAGACGGCTTTCGAGGAGCACACGTATCGCCATCAGACCATCGGCTTCGAGGCCGACGTGAGGGCGATGCCGGAGGGGTACGCCCACAGCCTCGACTTCTACCGCCGGCACTATCGTCCGGAGAACACCGTGGTGGTGTTGGTCGGCGACTTCGACCTCGCTGGCGCGCGGCGCTTGATCGAAGAGCACTATGGGGGCTGGGAGCGGGGCTATCAGTCGCCGCAGATTCCCCCGGAGCCGCCGCAGAGGGCGTCGCGCGAGCGCACGGTTCGGTACCCGGGGCGGACGCTGCCCATCGTGTCGCTCAACTTCAAGGCGCCGGCGTGGAGCGCCACCGATCGCCTCGCCGTCGCCACCGAGGTGTTGGGTGCGGTGGCGTTCGGCCCCAACTCCGACCTGTACCGTCGCCTGGTGCTGCAGGAGCAGCGCCTGCAGTTCCTCGCGCCGTCCTTCGACCTGGCGCGCGATCCGAGCGTGGTCACCGTCGCCGCGATGGTGAACGATCCGGCGGATCTCGAGCCGATGCGCGCCGAGCTGCTGGCGGAAGTGCGCCGCCTGCGCGAGGGGCCGGTGGACGCCGGCCAGCTCGAGGCGACCAAGAGCAATATGAAGTACTCGTTCCTGATGGGGCTCGAGACCGCGCAGGGCGTCGCCTTCTCGCTCTCCCAGCCGGTGATCTCCACCGGCGGGATCGAGGCGATCGAGGACTGGTTCGAGACTCTCGCGGCGGTGACCGCCGACGACCTGCGCGAGGCTGCGCGCCGCTACCTCGACGAGAACGGTCTCACCGCGGTGACGCTGATCGAGGCGGGAGGTGCGTCGTGAGTGGAGCTTCCTCGACCCGCGGCCGCTTCCGTGCTTTCGCCCTGCTGCCCGTTGCGGTCGCCATGGCGGCGCCCCTTCTCGTCGCGTGCTCTCGCGACGGCGAGGACGCCGCCTCGAAACCGGGCACGGTGACGTTCCCCGAGGCCGCGTCCCCGTTCGTGGCCTTCGATGTCTGGGTGCGGGTGGGGTCGCAGCACGACCCTGCCGGCAAGGAAGGACTCGCCGTTCTCACCGCCGCTCTCCTGGCGGCAGGCTCGTCGCAGGACGACCCGTACCCGAGCATCCTCGAGCAGCTCTATCCGATGGCAGCGGACTACTCCGCGTTCGTGGACAAGGAGATGACGACCTTCCGCGGCGTAGTGCACCGCGACAACCTCGATGGCTACTACCGGCTGCTGCGCAACGCGATCCTCCGGCCGGCGTTCGCGGCCGAGGACTTCGAGCGCGTGAAACGGCAGCAGCTCGACTATGTCGAGCGCGGCCGTCGCTTCCAGCGCGACGAAGAGCTCTCCAAGGAGCTGCTCTTCGCCATGGCCTACCGCGGCACGCCCTACGCGCACCCGGAAGAAGGCACCGTCCGATCGGTGCGAGGGCTGACGCTCGACGACGCGCGTGACTTCTACCGCCGGCACTACACCCGCGACAGCGTCGTGGTCGGAATCGGCGGCGGCTATCCCGAGGGCTTCCCCGCGCGGGCCAGGACGGACTTCGACGCGCTGCCGCCGGGCGAGGTGCCGGCGGTCCCGCCGCCGCAGCCTCGCCGGCCCGCTGGCATCGAGGTGCTGATCGTCGAGAAGGACACCGACGCCACCGCGATCTCCCTCGGATTCCCGATCGATGTGGTACGGGGCGACGACGACTACTGGCCTCTCTTCCTCGCCGCCTCGTGGCTCGGCGAGCACCGCAGCTCGTTTGGCCGCCTCTACCAGGTGCTGCGCGAGCAGCGCGGGATGAACTACGGCGACTACGCCTACGTCGAGGCGTTTCCGCTGGGCTTCACGACGATGGACCGTCCCATCAACGTGGCGCGGCGGAGCCAGCTCTTCGAAGTGTGGATCCGCCCAGTGTCGGGAACGGGCGGCGAGAACGGCGACGACCTGCACGACCGCGCGCTGTTCGCCACGCGCGCTGCGCTGCGCGAGGTCGGACGTCTGGCCGACGGCGGCGTACCGGCGGAGCAAGTCGAGCGCACCAAGACGTACCTCGGCAACAACGCCGTCACCTTCGGCGCGACGCTGCTCCGCCGGCTGGGCTTTGCGATCGACGACGCGTTCTACGGCCTGCCGGATCCGGGCTTCCTGCGCAGCGTGCGCGAGCGCGTCGGAGCGCTCGACACCGAGGCGGTCGCCGGCGCTGTCGGGCGGCACCTGCGAAGCGACGGGCTCTATCTCGTGTTCGTGACGCGCGATGCCGCTGCGCTGCGCGAGAAGCTGTTGGCTGGCGAGCCGACGCCGATCCGCTATGCGGGCGAACAGCCTCCCGAGGTGCTCGCAGAGGACAACGAGATCGCCTCCTCCCGGCTCGCGGTGACTGCTGACGCGATCGAGATCGTCGACATCTCCGGGGTCTTCGAGGGCGACGGACCTGCGGCCGCTGAAGCGACAGCCGACGAGTCGCGAGGAACTTCGGCCGGAGGGTCGTGACGGGCCCCGATCATGAGCGCGGCGGGCGCATCGCCGGGCGCATCCACGGGCGCCGGAATAAGCAATCAGTGCCCCTCGTTCGAACTTGCGCGAGCACGCCCGGCGCGCCCGCCGCCGCTTCCTTGGGAGACATGTCATGAAACATTCGGCTGCCCTGCGCGCCCTGTCGGGATTGATGCTCGCCGCAGCGCTCGCGGCAGGATGCGCCCGTCCGGAGGCAGACGAAGTCGGCACGGTCGAGCAACAGTCCGTGCCGGTTGCGACCGCCGCGCGTGACGCGGCGGACCCGGAAGACGTGGCCAAGCCGTCGGACGCGGCGGAGGAGCT
>DATLFI010000118.1:0-3685 GCA_035524895.1 Thermoanaerobaculia bacterium
AGGAGCTCGGCCCCGCGCTCGAGGTACGCCCAGTCGAGCCTCCGACCCTGAGTCTTCAGAACTCCGACGAGGTCTCCCCACTGGCGCTCGGAGACCTCCCGCCCCAAGCGGTACCAGCGCAGCTTCTGGAGGACCGTATCCTCGGCCGACGCGACCTCGAGCTCCTCCCCGCCTTCCGGCAGCGTGATCCGCTGCCGGCGTTCCAACTGCTCCCGGTGCAAGGGCCCTTCGCCGAGGATGAACACGTCTACCTTGAACATGGCCGAAAGCTCGATGACATTGAACGAGCCGCCCCGTCTCACGGCGTACCGGACCCGCTCCTCATCGACGTAGAAGCGGCCTTCCAGCGCCTCGACCAGAGGTCGGACGTGCTCCTCCCGCAGCTCCGCCCCCAGGTCGGCGTCATCAGTGGACCGGGGCACGCCGTGGAGTGAGCTCGCGAGCGACCCGCCCACGACGTACCGAACGCCCAGCCGCTCGAACAACCGCGCGACCTCCAGGCACACCCGCAGAGCCTCCTCCGCCGGCACGGAGTCCCCCTAGTGGCCCTGGACCTCCGGGTCCCACCCGAAGACCCGGATCATGGTTTCTCGGTCCAAGTAGAGGGCGGCGAGCCGTAGCTTCTCCTCCCGCTCCGAGAGATCCGGCCCGTACTGCTTCCGGATCCGCGCCCGGGCAAGGCTCTCGACCGCCCGGTTCAGGTCAACCACCCGCTGGAGCTTCTCCGCCGGCGACATCCGGCGGTACCCCTCGATCATCATCGCCTGGACCTCGGGCGGCGTGTCCTCGGCGATCGCGGAGTCCACGACCGGCGACTGGCCTGCGGCTTCGTCGGGCTTGCTCATCGGCAGTCAAGCGTATCGCCAACGCCGACCTCTTGCCTCTGCGCGCGCATCGGGGGTACGTTACAGAGATCCGGCCGAGGCGCGACCCTATGCAAACTCTCCTCGAAGCCCGAAACGTCAGCGTCTCCATCCAGCGGTCACCGCAGGACGTCTACGACTTCGCCTCGAACCTCGAGAACCTCCCGCGCTGGGCGACGGGGCTCGGCGGCACGATCCGGAAGGTCGGCGGCGACTGGATCGCGGAGGGGCCGATGGGTATGGTCAAGATCCGGTTTGCCGAGCCGAACGAGCTCGGAGTCCTGGACCACGACGTCGTTCTGCCGTCGGGAGGGACGATCCACAACCCGATGAGGGTCGTCCCGAACGGCACCGGCAGCGAGGTGACCTTCACCGTCTTCCGGCACCTGGACGTGCCTGACGAGCAGTTCGAGCAGGATGCGGAGTGGGTCGAGAAGGACTTGCGAGCGCTGAAGGCGATCCTGGAGGGGTGACTGTGCCCCGAGTGCAACCGTCCAGATTCCCCGCAAGCGCGGTAGCTGGACACGGAAGTCGTGTCCACGTATCATGTGCCCATGAACGTGACGATCGCGGTGGAGGACGATCTTCTCGAGCGCGCCCGGCACCTGGCACGGCGCCGGGGGATCAGCCTGCAGGAGCTCATTCGGGATCAGCTCCGCCTCCTGGCCGGCGAGCGCAGCGGCGCCGACGCCGCCCGGGAGCTCCTCGACTTGATGGAGGCCCACGGCGGACGTTCCGGAGGGCGGAAGTGGCGCCGTGAGGACGCCTACCCGGGGCGGCTCTGATGCGCCGCTTCCTCGACACCAACGTGCTCGTCTACGCGGACGACCTGGACGCGGGGACGAAGCGGGAGAGGGCGCGGGGCCTCCTGGACGAAGCCCTTGCGTCCGGCGAAGGGGTCGTCTCCACGCAGGTCCTCCAGGAGTTCTTCGTCATCTCCACCGGCAAGCTCGGCGTGGAGCCCGCGCTCGCGCGACGTAAGGTGGAGCTCCTGGCCGAGATGGACCTGGTCCGCGTCGACCTCGACCTCATCCTCGCCGCCATCGACCTCAGCCGGCTCCACTCCTTCTCCTTCTGGGACGCCCTGATCGTACGCGCCGCGGCAGCCGCCGGTTGCGGCCTTCTCTTGAGCGAAGACCTGCAACACGGCCAGGTCGTGGACGGCGTACGAATCGAGGACCCGTTCCGCTGAGGATGCTCAGAAGATCGCTGGAAGGGCATCGGCTGATGATGGTTGCCTGAAAACCGGCCCGCACCTTCTCGGTACAGCATCCGCATCAACGACCGGTGGCGCGTCTGTTTCACCTGGCGCGATCCGGATGCCTGGGACGTCGAGATCGTCGATTACCACTGAGGTCCGACATGGCCGAGAAACTCCCCAATATCCATCCAGGAGAGATCCTCCTCGAAGAGTTCCTGAAGCCGATGCGTCTAAGCCAGAACCGGCTCGCTCGGGAGATCCGCGTGCCGCCGCGCCGGGTCAACGAGATCGTGCTGGGGAAGCGCTCGCTCACGCCGGACACGGCGCTCCGCCTGGCGCGCTACTTCGGGACCTCGGAGCGCTTCTGGCTCGGCCTGCAGATGGACTACGAGATCGAGGAAGCGCACCGGGCGCTCGGCGAGCGCATCGCGCACGAAGTCCATCCGCTCGCGAGCTGAAAACCTTCGGCTGCCGGACCCGCTCGAGGGAGCCAGAGCTGCCTGAAAACCAGCCGGCACCTTCTCGCCTTCTCGGCCTTCTCGGCCGCCCTCCTTCAACTACTAGGCGAGCTCAGAGCCACGTGCTCTTGGAGGCTCGCCCGCAGGGCGCTTCGATCCTCGGCGGCGAGCTTGCCCGCCCGGCGCAGGATCAACCGGTTGTCGAGGGTGAAGAGCTTCAGACGGACGATGCAAGGCCGGGGAAGGCCCGCCACCTTCAAGTCCTCGATGGTGACGTCTCCAGGCCAGGGAGCGTGGGTCTTCGTGGTGATCATGGAGAAGACGGTGTGGCCGGCCTGGTTGAATCCTCGGCCACTCAGCGCGACGGCGGGACGCCGCCTGGTGCCCGGCCGCTCCGAGAACGGAAACGGGACGACGGCTACGTCACCGGAGTCACAGATCACCGAAGGCCTCCTCGTCCTCTGGAGAGACCCACTCGTCGAGGGTGTCCGAGAGCGCGGCGTGATAGGCGACGTCGAAGGGCTCCGCCCGCCGCAGTACGGCTCGCTCGTCCTCGACCTCGTAGATCACCGTGTCGCCGGGCTCCAGATGAAGCTTCTCTCGCACTGCGGCGGGAATCGTGACCTGGCCCTTGCTCGACAGTCTGCTCTGATGCGGCATGATCGGCCCTCCGGCTACTCAGAGTAATACTCTTTACTCTTTACGTCAAGGATCTTGAGCCAGGCTGGGATGTTCTCGATCGCACAGAGCCGAAGGCCGGGGAGCCCGTCACCCGGCGCCGAGAGCGGGAAGGAGCGCGGTCCGGTTCACTGAGGTAGATTACCGAGCAGCCGTCACCGGGCACGAAAGCCTCTGGCAGCGCGAGCCATGGAAGACCTCAAGGGTCAGGTAGCTCTGGTCACAGGAGCAGGCTCGGGCGTCGCGGACTCCGCGGCCTGCGCCGGCCTGGTCGCCCGGACCCTCGAGCGCTTCGGCCGGCTCGACTGCGCCTGTAACAACGCCGGCATCGGCGGCGAGCAGAACCTGACCGCCGACTACAGCGACGAGGGCTGGCAACAGGTCATCGACGTCAACCTCTCCGGCGTCTTCTACTGCCTGAAGCACGAGATCGCCGCCATGCTCGCCGGTGGCGGCGGGGCGATCGTCAACATGGCCTCGATCCT
>DATLFI010000119.1:0-2177 GCA_035524895.1 Thermoanaerobaculia bacterium
GGTAGCCGCCGAGCTCGCCCCCGCGGACCGGGCCCGTCGAGGTAGGCCCGCACCGCCGCCACGTGTCGCGCCACCGCCGACGGATCGTGCTCGAGCTCGGCGCGTGGGAGGTCGCGTCGATGGTCGTCTGGCCGGTGCCGCTCGTCTCGGTCATGCTCGCAGTATGGCGGCGCGGCCGCGCGGCGTCGAACCGGTTCTCGCGCTCGAACCCGCGTTACCGTCCTAGCCTGACCTATTCATGAAGGTGGAGTGGGAAGGCCTCTGGTGTGGTAGAAAGAGTGTGCTGAACAACACTTCTCCACTCCGGAGGCCTTCTTGTGATGGACGATAGCACGACCGAGCCGGTTTTGTTCGATGGTTGGTTCGCGAAGCCGCTCATGGCGCGGTTCGATCAGCCTGACAGTTCCTCCGACGCCGGCGCCGTGCTGGTTCGTGGGCTCGATGATCGATTGGGGTTGACGAGCTCGATGGCCGACGCGCTCGATGACGGTCGCGCTGCGGGCAGGGTCCAGCACTCGCTGGTGGACGTGCTGCGGCAGCGGGTGTACGGGATCGCCTGCGGGTACGAGGACGGCAACGACGCGGCGCGCTTGCGGCACGACCCGATCCAGAAGCTGCTGCTGGATCGTGATCCGCTCATGGGCGCGGCGTTGGCGTCGCAGCCGACCATCTCGCGGTTCGAGAACGTCGTCGATGCGCTCGAGCTGAAGGGGATGGCGCTGGCGCTGGCCGAGCGGGTGATCGCGCGGCACCGTCGCCGGCTCGGGAAGGCGGTCAAGCGCATCACCATCGACCTCGACGGCAGCGCCGATCCCGTGCACGGGCAGCAGCAGGGCGCGCTGTTCAACGGCTACTACGGCATCCACTGTTACCTGCCGCTGCTCGGCTTCCTGCAGTTCGATCGCGAGAGCGAGCAGTACCTCTTCGCTGCCGTGCTGCGGCGCGGCACCGCGCGAGCGTGGGTCGGCGCCGAGGTGGTGCTGCGTCGCCTCCTTCCCCGCTTGCGCTCGGTGTTCCCCAAGGCCAGGCTGCGCGTGCGCCTCGACGGCGGCTTCGCCCACCCGCGGATCCTGAACTTCCTGGACGAGCAGCGACTCGAGTACGTCGTCGGCTTCCAAGCCAACAAGGTGCTCGACCGGCTGGTCGAGCCGACCCTCGAGCGCTCTCGCGCTGCCTCGCGCTCGAGCGGGACGAGCGAACGCCGCTACGGCGACGCCACCTACCGGGCGGAGAGCTGGCCGCGTGCGCGGCGGGTGGTGTTCAAGGCCGAGGTCACCAGGTTCGGCGCGAGGGACCCGCGCGACAATCCCAGGTTCGTGATCACCAACCTCGAGAGCCCCCCGAAGGCCGTGTACCAGCGCGTCTACGTGCAGCGCGGCGACATCGAGAACCGCATCAAGGAACTCCATCACGGCATCGATATGGGCCGCACCAGCTGCAGCAGCTTCCGCGCCAACCAAACCCGACTGCTGCTGCACGCCGCCGCCTACGTGCTCTATCAAGAACTCAGGCTCCACGCGCGCGGCACCGACCTCGCCAGCGCCCAGGTCGCCACCCTCCGTGACCGGCTCATCAAGCTCGGCGGCTGGATCGAACGCACGAAGCGCCGCATCACCCTGCACCTCCCCAGCGACGCGCCCTGGCGGCACGAATGGACCCGCATCGCCCACTCCCTCCAAACCGCCACCAGCGCCTAACCAAGGACCTGCACGACAACCAACCCCACCCGCCGTCGGCCCTCATAGCGGACGGTTCGCCACGAACGCGCTCCAGCACGCGCCACACGACAACCTCGACCCCACCGACCACACCCGCGGCACCCCAAAGCACCACACGAGCCCGCCACCCCACCACGACAGACAAAGACACCGACCGAAACACCAAACCCGAAACCGAACACCGACCAAACCACCGAATTCATGAATAGGTCAGGCTAGAGCGGAAGATCTTTCTCGCGTAAGATGATGCAGGATGCACGCGAGCATTCGGTGGAGGCGTCTCGCAACCGCATGAGGTCGCATGAGGGCGTCTAGCCCGCCCGGGAGGCGACAACATGCAGCTCTACGCCGGAACCTCCAAGCAGTTCATGGAGGACGCCTTCCAGGGGTCGATCAGTCGGAAGCTCGAGGACTCGTTCTTCCGCCACTTCCGCTATCGTCCCGGTCCCCAGGAGGTGC
>DATLFI010000120.1:0-2607 GCA_035524895.1 Thermoanaerobaculia bacterium
GAGAATCGCGAAGTCGCGCGGCGCCTCCCCCTGCGCGACGCGGCGGGCGACTTCCGCGGCTACTCCGTCCGCCTCCATCTCAGGAGTCGCATACGAGACCAGTCGCACCGGAGCCGGACGCCGAGACCGTCGGGCGGCCAACTGGTGCTCGGCCGGCGCGTGGACGGGCCGGCGCGGACCGTGCCCTATCAGCCTCTGGGCGGCCTCCACGATGGGCCTCCGTGAGCGGTAGTTGCGTCTCAGGACGACTCGCCGCAGGTCCGGATGCGTGGCGGCGAAGCTGCGCAGGTTGTCTTGAGCAGCACCGCGAAAGGCGTAGATCGCCTGGTCCGGATCACCCACGACCGTCACGTTCCGGTCGCGTCCGGTCCGCGCGAAGACGAGCTCCATCTGTGCTCGATTCATGTCCTGGAACTCGTCCACCAGGAGATAGCGGTAGCTGCCTACGACCGCGGCGCTGACCGACGGTCGCTCGCGGAGCAGGCGCAGCGGCAGCGCCAGCTGGTCGCCGTGGTCGATCAGCCCGCGCTGGGCAAGAAGCGACTGGTAGCGCCCGTAGGCGATGGACTGCTCGGCGAGTGCAGCGGCGGCATCGCGCTGAGCATCGTCCGTCGCGGTGTCCGCTGCTCGGGCCGCGAAAGCGCTCATTCGCGGCGGGTCGATGCCCTCGTCCTTGGCCCGCCCGAAGAGGTCCACCAGGGCGCCGAGAAAGCGAGTCGGGTCGCCCAGCGGCCTGTAACGCTCGAGCCCGAGGTCGAACAGGTGGTCGCGAAGCAGCACCACCGCCTCGGCACGCGTGATCAGCTGGACGTCGCCTGCCAGGCCGATCTCGAATGCATACTCGCGCAGCAGTCGGTCGCCGAACGCGTGGAAGGTATGGATGGCGGCGTCGGCCTGTCCGTAGGGAACCAATAGGTCTACTCGCGCCTGCATCTCATCTGCGGCGTTGTCGGTGAAGGTGAGCGCGAGTATCTCCGCTGGACGTGCGCGCTTTGTGGCGATCAGCCACGCCACTCGCCTGGTGACGACCTCTGTCTTGCCCGTTCCCGGTCCGGCCACTACCAGTTGCGGCCCCTTGCCGTGGGTGACCGCGCGGCGCTGCTCGCGATTGAGGCCGGCCAGCAAGCCGGCGGCGACATCGAGACTTACCGGGGGGCCGACCTCGGCGGTGGCGTGCGACGGTGTGCGTGGCGTGAGCTGGACGACCATGACCTGAGTCTCTCGGGCACCCGTGCCAGCTCACGTGGCACGCCCCGTGACGTCGTTACGTGAGAACCGGAAGAGGGACTTACTTCGAGCCCGCGATGCGGATTGCCTCCGCCTCCTCCTCCGACAGCGCGGTCTCCGATCGGCCTCCGCTGACCGACTTCAGGAAGACCCGGGTGGCCTGCCTCGAATGAAGGCTCGAGAGAATGAAGCCATCGCCGCGCACGTCGAGGACGGCGAGCGCGAAGCTCTGGTTCGAGCCGGTGTCGGGAAACGGGTTGAAGCGGACGACGCCGACGCGCTGGAGAGAACGCCGGCCCTGGTCCTCCTCGGCGCTCAGTCGCCCGGCCAGCGCAGACAGATCGCGGGCCAGCCGATCGATGCGCGCGATTTCTTCCTCCAGGCCGGGTGCCGCTGCCTCGCCCCCCGTCACACCGCGGCGACCGGAGCGTTGCAGGCGGAACGCGACAAGTAACACCACGATCAGGCTGAGCAGCGCGACGGCGAGAGCGGCTACGGCGAGCCACGGGACCAACTCTTGCGCGATCAAGGAACCTCCGGAACCAGGACGGGCATCCTTCGCCGGGCATTCTAGGGCCGCCGGCCGAGCCCGATGCTAGACTCGGGCGCGTGACCAAGCGAGTCCGTGGGACCCCCCGCAGCCGCCGTCGACCCGGCGCCCGCCCGCCCACCGAGCGCAGCGGCCCGCGCGTCAGACGCGCCCCGGCTGTCAGCCCACCGAGCCAGCCGGAAGCCGCGCAGGAGATTGCCGAAGAGGTCGTCGACGAGCGTCCGGCAGCCGCCGCCGAGGAGCTCCATCGAACCGCCCGCGCCACCCAGTCGAGGCACCGGGTCAAGGCAGGCAGCCTGCTCGCGGCGCGTGCCGCGACCGAGTACGTCTATGTCTCGCAGGACATGCGCCGCATCCTGGTGGTGTCGGGCGTGCTCCTCGCCACGCTGATCGTGCTCTGGCTGCTGGTGGTCGTGCTGCGAGTCATCGAGCTGCCCTTCTACTAGGCCGCCCGACTCGGACTACTCGCCCGATCCCTCGGCTTCCCGCTTCTGCCGCTCGGCGAGTCTTCGGCGCCGATCCTCGCGCTGAGCCATGACGCCGCCGGCCACCTTCATCGCGTTGACCTTGCCGCGCGCGGCAGGCTCGGGTTGCGGTCCGCCGTCGGCCACGGCCGCTTTCCGCGCCGCGCGGCGGGCCACCATGCGCTCGGCGATCGTGCGCTCGTAGCCGTGGTCGGATGGCTCGTAGTAGCGCCGGCCGGCGAGTGAGTCGGGAAGATACTGCTGCTCGACGTCGGCACCCTCGTAGTCGTGCGGATACACGTAGCCGCGGCCGGTGCCGAAGTCGCGCTGCTCGCGCCATGTCGCACTGCGCAGGTGGCTGGGGAC
>DATLFI010000121.1:0-7109 GCA_035524895.1 Thermoanaerobaculia bacterium
GCAACGGCTGCACCGGGAGTGGCTGGTGCTCGAGCTGCAGCCGCGCCTCGAGTGGCGTCATCCGGTGCCGGAGGAGCCGAGAGAGCTGGTGCCCGGGTTCGGCGTTGGCGTCGAGATGCGCTTTGGAGACCGTGGCGACCGCCGGGGAGGCTCGGCAGGCTAGGCCGTCCGGGGCGCGGCTTGCGTCACGCACCGGGGTGGCGGTGGACCCGCGCGCTCGCCGAACGGGCCGAGGCGCGCCGGAGAGCGGTGGAGGCAATCGCCGTGAGGGCTTCCTCGGGTGTCAGCTCAGGGGCGGGTTCGGTTTGACCACCTTCTCGCGCAGCGCGTAACCCACCGCCTGCGCTCGGTTGTGCAGGTGGAGCTTGTCGAGGATGTTGCGCACGTGGAACTTGACGGTGTTCTCGCTCAGCTCCAGGCGTCGGGCGAGCTGGCGGTTGGAGGTGACACCTTCCGCCATCAGCCGGAGCACCTCGAGCTCGCGCTCGGTCAGGGCGTCGGGGTCCTTGCGCTCCACCCGCGACGGCCGCCTGAACGCGCGGAGGACCTTGCGGGATAGATCCGGGGTCAACGCCGGCTGCCCGGCGAGGGCGCCGTCCAGCAGGTCGAAGAACTCCTTGGCCTGCAGGTTCTTGACCAGATAGCCCTGGGCACCGGCCTGGAGCGCCGCGAACAGGTCCTCGTCCTCGGTCGACGCGGTCAGCATCACCACCCGGATGCCGGGTTGTTCGGCCGCCATCCGCCGCGTCGCTTCGATGCCGTCGAGCCCCGGCATCGACAGGTCCATCAGCACCAGGTCGGGGTGCACGCTGGCGCTCAGCCGGAGCGCCTCCAGGCCGTCGCCGGCTTCGCCGACGACTTCGAGCCCCCGCGACTCGAGCAGCTGACGCAAGCTCTCGCGAAACAAGGCGTGATCGTCTGCGATCAGGATCCTCACCATCGCGTCCTTTCGCTCGACATCGGTCACTCCCTCGGAGTCTATCGACCTGAGCCGGCTGCGCCGCCTCTACACAGCGAGGATGACCGCGACCGCGAGGACCGCACACACTCGACGGCGTAGCCCCGGCACCGCCTCGAGGGGTGGCTCCCGACCCGTCGCCTCGGGTGGCGCGGGTCTAAGATCCGGGCCGAACATGTCCACCGACTCATTCCGGCCGAGCCCGCCGTCCTCGTCCGCGTCGACCGCGGCGGGAGAGCTCTACGCGGCCGTGCTCGCGCACTCGGTGGTCGGCATCTGTATCCTCGACCTCGAGGATGGCGGTCGGGTGCTCGACGGTAACGCCGCAGTGCACGAGCTGTTCGGCTACGCGCGCGGCGAGCTCAACGGCCGCGCGGTACTCGACCTGTCGGTCGCCGACGACCGCGAGCGCCATCGTGAGCTGCTGCTGGCGGTGGCGCGGGGCGAGCAGCCCTCGTTCCAGATCGAGCTGCGATGCCTGCGTCGCGACGGCCAGGGCCTGTGGGTGCGGCTCAGCGTCAGCGCCGTACCTGAAGGCGAGGCCGAGGCGTGTCGGTTCGCGCTCGGCATCGTCGAGGACCTCACCGAGCGCAAGGAGCGGGAACGCGAGCTGGCGGAGGCCTCGGCGTTGCACCGGGCGCTGCTGCAGAGCGCGGTCGACGCGATCATCACCATCGACGAGCTGGGCCTGATCGAAAGCTTCAACCCGGCGGCCGAGGGCCTGTTCGGCTATCGCGCTGAGGAGGTCATCGGGCGCAACGTCTCGATGCTCATGCCGCAGCCGTACCGCGACGAGCACGAAGGCTACCTGCATGCCTACCGCACCACCGGCGTGCGAAAGATCATCGGCATCGGCCGCCTGGTGACGGCTCGGCGCAAGGACGGCGAGGTGTTCCCGATCGACCTCGCGGTGAGCGAGGCGGTGGTCGGCGACCGGCGCATCTTCATGGGCACGGTGCGCGACATCAGCGCGCGGCGCGCCGCCGAGGACGAGATCCGACGCCAGCGCGACTTCCTCGAGCAGTTGCTCGAGATCGCGCCGGCGATCATCCTGGTGGTCGATTCGGAAGGACACGTGGTCCGTTACAGCCAGTACCTCGAGCGGCTCGTCGGGCGACCGCTCGGGGAGCTGATGGGGCTGGATGCGATCGAGGCTCTGGTTCCGGAGGCCAGACGAGCTGCGGCCCGCGACCGTCTCGCGGGCTGGCTCGCCGGCGACGCGGCGCGCGACGTCGAGCTGCCCCTGCGGAACGCCGCCGGCGCCGAGCTGCAGGTGGTGTGGAACGCGGCACGCCTGAAGGACGCCGCCGGCGCCCTGTCCGCGCTCCTGGTGATCGGGCTCGACGTCACCGAGCACCGCAGGCTGCAGGAGGAGCTGCAGCACAGCCAGCGCATGGAAGCGCTGGGCCTGCTCGCCGGCGGCGTCGCCCACGATTTCAACACCTTGCTCGGGTCGATCCTGGGGTACAGCGAGCTGTTGATCGAGCGCGGAGTCGACGACAGCCTGCGGCGAGCGGCTTACGAGATCCGCGCCAGCGCCGAGCGAGGGGCGGCGTTGTCTCGACGCCTCCTGGCGTTCGGCAAGCGACGGCCGATGGCGGTCGAGCGGCTCGACCTGAACGTGCTGTTGGGCGGGATGGCAGCGATGCTCGAACGGCTGATCGGCGCCAACATCAAGCTGGAGCTGGTACCGGCGCCGCACGAGGTGCCGGTGGTCGCCGACCCGGGACTGCTGGAACAGGTAGTGGTCAACCTGGTGCTCAATGCGGTCGACGCGATCACCGGATCGGGACGCATCTCGGTGACGGTCCGTCTCGACGATCCCGACGGTGTCGTGCTGTTGGTGCGCGACACCGGGTGCGGCATGTCCGAAGAGGTGCAGCGGCGGATCTTCGATCCGTTCTTCACCACCAAGCCGGGCAAGGGCTCGGGTCTCGGGCTGTCCACCGTCTATGGCATCGTCGAGCAGAGCGGCGGCGCCATCCGGGTCGACAGTCGGCCGGGCGCCGGCAGCACCTTCTCGGTGTTCCTGCCGCGCGCCGCGCAGCCGCCGCCGGAGTCGGAACGAGTCGAAGCGGAGCGTTCGTCGACCGGCCGGGGCGAGGTGGTGCTGGTGGTCGAGGACGACGAGATCTTCCGTGGGCTGATCAGCGAGGTGCTGGGTCGTGCCGGCTACCAGGTCCTGGCCGCGGCCACGCCGTCGGAGGCGATCGCGGCCGCCTCGCAGGGCGACCCGGAACCCCAACTCGTGCTCTGCGATCTCGGACTGCCGGAGATGGATGGGCTCGAGCTCACTCGCCGGCTGCGCGAGCGATTGCCCGGGCTGCGCGTTCTGCTGATGTCCGGCTACGGCGATCGAACGATGCCGGAAGAGGACAGCCCGAACGAGCCCTTCCTGGCTAAACCGTTTCGCAACCAGGAGCTGCTGCGCCGGCTGCGCGAGGTGCTCGACGGCTGACTCGGCTCAGGCCGGGAGCGTGAGACGAAAGGTGGTGGCGTCCGCGCTCGATTCGGCGCTCACGGTTCCCCCGAGCACCGTCGCCGTCGCGGCAGCGATCGGCAGCGCCAAGCTGCCGCCGCCGTGAGCCCGTCGCGTCCTCGCGTCCGCCAGCGCGAAAGGCTGGAACACCGAGCGTTCGCCGGCCGGCGGGAGGGGAGCGCCGCGGTCGACGACGGCGAACACGATGCGGCCCTCGGGCGGTTCGCCGTCGAGCGACACACACAGCGCCACGCGACCGTTGGCCCCGGCGCGGATGGCGTTCCGCAGCAGGATCTGGAGCGCTCGGTCGAGGCGGCTGCGGTCGGTGCGTACGACGGCCGGAGCGGACGGTTCGATCTGGAGCTCGAAGGTCACGCTGTGCTCGGCGGCGAGCGCACGGTGAAGGCGCACCAGCTCCGCCACCAGAGTGGCGACGCGGACCTCTCCGGGCCGCGGCAGGACCGCGCCTCGCTGCAGCGCGCTCAGCTCCGCGACCTCCTCCAGCAGGGTCTGGATGTCCGACACCAGCATGCGGACGCGGTGGACGTTGTGTGCGGCGCGCGCCGGGTCGCCGCCGGCCTCGGCGTCGAGCATCTCGGAGAGCATCAGCAGGCTGCCGACCGGGGTGCGCAGCTCGTGGATCAGGCGCGGCAAGAGTGAGCGGGCCAAGTCTTCGCCCTCGGCGCGAGTCTGCGCGATCTCACGGCCGTTGGTACCGGTGAGCACGCGCGCCAGGAGCTGGGCGGCGAGCGCTGCGGGGCTCAGGCCCGACTCACCGGCCCGCCTCTCCAGCTCGCGGCGAGCGCTCTCCCCGAGCAGCGAGAGCGGGTCGCGATCAAGGGTCTCCGCCATGGCCGTGGGTTGGCTGGTGGCCAGAGTCGATGTTGTACTCGGCCCCCTGCTGGTGTAACACGAGGCTACGTCCTCCACCGTGGGCCTAGGGACACCCCGATGGGTGGGCTCGTGGTCAGAGCCGCGAGTGGCGGCCGCAGCCAACGTAGCACGCCGCTCGGTGGGCCCTGGCCACCCTCTCGGGTGGCCTCACGGGCTGGTGGTCCGAGTCCGGCCAACAGGCTCAGTACGAGCGCGGCAGGCGCAGCACGTGCTGCGCCAGGTAGTTGAGCACCATGTTGGTGGAGATCGGCGCGGTCTGGAACAGGCGCGTCTCTCGCCACTTGCGCTCGACGTCGTACTCGCGCGCGAACGCAAAGCCCCCGAAGGTTTGAAAGCAGGCCTCGGCTGCCTGCCACGATGCGTCGGCAGCCAGCAGCTTTGCCATGTTCGCCTCCGCGCCGCACTCCCGGCCCGCGTCGAAGAGCGCCGCGGCCTTGCGAGTCATCAGATCGGCGGCTTCGGTGGCGGCATGGGCGCGCGCGAGCGGGAACTGGATTCCCTGGTTCTGTCCGATCGGACGGTCGAACACGGTGCGCTCGTTGGCGTAGTCGACGGCCCTGCGCAGGAACCAGCGCGCGTCACCCAGGGCCTCGCCGGCGAGCAGTGTGCGCTCTGCGTTCATGCCGTCGAGGATGTAGCGGAAACCCTCGCCCTCCTCGCCGATGCGGTTCTCGACCGGTACCTCGAGATCGGTGAAGAAGATCTCGGTGGTGCTGTGGTTGATCATGGTCTCGATCGGACGGATTTCGACCCCATGCCCGACCGCCTCGCGCAGGTCGATCAGAAAAACCGACAGCCCGTGGGATCGCCGGACAGCCTGGTCCGCCGGCGTGGTGCGTGCGAGCAGGATCATCAGATCCGAGTGGAGCGCGCGACTGGTCCAGATCTTCTGTCCGTTGACGACGTACCGGTCACCGCGGAGCACGGCGTGCGTGCGGAGCTGGGTGGTGTCCGACCCGGTGGTGGGCTCGCTCACCCCGAACGCTTGCAGCCGCAACTCGCCGGAAGCGATCCGCGGCAGGTACTGGTCCTTCTGGGCAGGGCTGCCGTGCCGCAGCAAAGTGCCCATGGTGTACATCTGGGCATGACAAGCGGCGGCGTTGCAGCCACTCGCGTGGATGGTCTCGAGGATGACCACGCCCGCTCGAAGCGGCAGGCCTGCGCCCCCGTACTCTTCCGGGATCAGCGCCCCCAGCACCTCGTGCTCGGTGAGCGCCCGCACGAACTCGGTGGGGTAGGCCGCTTCCCGGTCGAGTCGGCGCCAGTACTCGCCCGGGAAGCGCGCGCACAACTTGCGCACCTGCTCGCGCAGGTGCGGGTAGTCGTTGCCGAGCGCGACCTGCAGCTCGCCGTCGGTCGTCCTGCTCATCTCTTGGCTCCGCTCATGGCGCGAGCCTGACAGACCGGCGACGCGGTCGCGAGCTTAGGTACAGGCAGATTGGAAGGTTAATTGACCGAACGGCCAGTTCACTGCTATCCTAAGTTCTTGAAGGCTTTCACGCGCGTCGAGAACCAGAAGATCCGGAGGGGAGTGAACGAAATGAAGCGTCTCTTGCTGCTGCTCGCAGTGGCCATCGTCGCCGCCGCGCCCGTCTATGCCACCAACGCCAAGGCGGATGCCGGGCAGGTGACTTTCTCGGAGCACGTCGCTCCGATCTTCTTCGCCAACTGCGTGAGCTGTCATCGGCCAGGTCAGGTCGCTCCGATGTCGCTCCTGACTTACGACGAGGCCCGCCCATGGGCGAAGTCGATCCGGCGCGCCACCGTCGAGGGCACGATGCCGCCGTGGTTCGCGAACCCGGCACACGGCGACTTCGAGGAGGACTCGCGGCTGAGCGAGGAGCAGATCGACTTGATCGGTCGCTGGGTCGCGGCCGGCGCCCCGGCCGGTGATCTCGCGCGGATGCCCGAGCCGCCCGAGCTCTCCACCGAGTGGAAGATCGGCGTGCCCGACTTGATCCTGACCATGGAGCCGTTCGAGATCACGGACGAGATGGAGGATCACTACGAGTGGCGCGTGATTCCCAACACCTCGACCGAAGATCGTTGGATCAAGTCGATCGAGGTCCGGCCGAGCTTTTTCGAAGGCGCGCACCACAACCTCACGTTCATCGTCCCCGAAGGTCAGGGACCGGAGGCGCTCGGAGGTGAGCGCAACCTGCTGGTGGGCTGGGCTCCCGGCGCGCAGCCGTTCCGTTACCCCGAAGGCCGCGGCAAGTTGCTGCCCGCCAAGGCCAACGTGCTCTTTCAGATGCACTACCACAAGACTCCCGGGCCGGGCACCGGCGGCATCGATGCGACCTCGGTGGCGATCGACTTCTACGAGCCTGGCGAGGTGGTGAAGCCGGTGACGACGATGTGGGTCGTCGACCCGGTCCTGCGCATTCCACCGGGCGAGGCCAACTACGTGTCGGAGTCTGAGTTCGTGTTCGAGGACGACGGTGTGATCTACAACTTCACGCCGCACATGCACGTGCGTGGCAAGGCCTTCACCTACACCGCGATCTTCCCCGACGGCCGCGAGGAAGTGCTCCTCGACGTGCCGAACTACGACTTCAACTGGCAGCTCACCTACACCCCGCGGCAGCCACTCCAGGTACCGAAGGGCACCAAGGTGCACTGTCGCGCGGTGTTCGACAACTCGCCAGGGAATCCCTCGAACCCGGACCCGACGGTCGAGGTCACCTGGGGCGAGGCCACGACCGACGAGATGATGATCGGCTTCATGGAGTACGAGTACACGAACAAGGCAGAGATGCCGACCTTCGCGGTGCCCGA
>DATLFI010000122.1:0-28337 GCA_035524895.1 Thermoanaerobaculia bacterium
GCGTCGGGTAGAAAGCGGCGCTGTGGTTCTGGATCCAGAAGAACACCCGCGGCACGTGGTAGGCGAGCGCGTCGTACACCCGCGGCACCGAGAGCGCCGCTACGACCCAGGTCAGCAGCAGCAGGAGCACGATCGTGCCCAGCTCGAGCCAGGTCTCGGCGCGCCGCGGTAGCCGAGGGGCGAGCGGCCAAGGCCCAGACCGGGCGGAGGCGGCACCGAGACCGGCCCCAACGCAAGCGAGCGACCAGCAAGTGGCGACGACGCCGAAGCGCAACGCGGCGAACAGGCTCGGGATCACCGTGAACGCGACGGCGAGCACCGCAGCTCCGCCCAGCGCCAGCACCAACGCCTCGCGCCAACCCGCAACGAAGCGTGAACGGAGCGCGAGGGTCAGCAGGACCACGAACACCGCGATCAGCACGGCGGGCGGTCCTCGCGAGACACCGCCTCGAAGCGCAACGGCGCCGTCGCGTCGCGCAGGTCGCCCACGACACGGACCCCGAACACCTGCTCGACGCGTTCCGCCGACAGCACATCTCCGGCCGGCCCCGCGGCGACCAGCCGGCCGCCGGCGAGGAGCGCCACGCGGTCGGCGAAGCGTCGCGCCAGCGCGAGGTCGTGGAGCGCGAGGACGACCCCGCGACCCGCGCCCGCCAGCTCCGCCAGGAGCTCCATGATCTCGAGCACGTGCGCCACGTCGAGGTTCGCGGTCGGCTCGTCGAGCACCAGGATCTCGGCCTCGGTGGCGAGGCAGCGGGCGATCAGCACGCGCTGCAGCTCGCCACCCGAGAGGTGCGCGGCGCTGCGTCCGGCGAGGTGTGCGGCATCGCACCGCTCGAGTGCGGCACGCACCCGCTCGTGGTCTCGGGGCGCCGGCGCGCCCAGCCAGCCCTGGTGCGCGTAGCGGCCCATCGCGACCAGCTCGGAGACGGTGAAGTCGAGCGCCGGCGTGCTCGACTGCGGCACGTAGGCGATGCGGCGGGCCAGCCTTCGGCGCGGCAAGGTGTGGAGGTCGGCGCCGTCGAGACGCATGGCCCCCTCGGAGGGCGCCCAGACGCCGGCCATCAGGCGCAGCAGCGTGGTCTTCCCGGCGCCGTTGGGGCCGACCAGCGCGACCAGCTCACCCGCGTCTGCGCCCGACCGCAGCTCGAGGTCGACGCCGCGCACCAGCCAGCGCGAGCGACCACGATCGCCACGCGCTATGCCAGCACCGTGGAGGGACAGGGTCGTCACAGCACGGTCTCGGCGCGGTGCCGGCGCAGCAGGTAGAGGAAGAACGGCGCGCCGAGGAACGACGTGACCACGCCCAGGTGCAGCTCGCGCGGCGCCACCGCGGTGCGCGCGAACAGGTCGGACGCGAGCACCAGCCACGCGCCGGTGAGCGCGCTCGCGGGCAGCAGCAGCCGATGGCCGGCGCCGAGCACCAGCCGCACCAGGTGCGGCACGATGAGCCCGACGAAGCCGACCACGCCGCTCACCGCCACTGCGCTGCCGACCAGGAGCGCGGCGGCTCCGAGCAGCCACGCCTTGGCTCGCTCGACCTCGACCCCGAGAGCAGCAGCGGTCTCTTCGCCCTCCAGCAACCGGTCGAGGTCCTTCGCGTGCACCTGCGCGACCAGGAGCCCCGCGACCAGGCCCGGCAGCAGCATCCCTACGTGCACCCAGCCGCGGTCGGCGATGCCACCCATCAGCCAGTAGGCGATGCGGCGCGCCGCCTCGTGCTCCTCCCAGGCGCGCGCGATCAGCCAGGTGTTGAGCGCCGAGAGCAGGGCCGAGAGCGCGACGCCAGCGAGGAGCAGGGTCGCGACGGGCGCGTGGCCATCCCGGGTCGCCACCCGCACCACAGCGAGGAGCGCGCCGAAGGCGCCGAGAATCGCGAGCGTCGGCACGACCACCACCGAACGCTCCGCGAGCCCGAACGACAACGCGAGCACCGCGCCGAAGGCGGCCCCCTCGCTGGCGCCGATGATGCTCGGGGAGGCGAGCGGGTTACGAAACAGTCCTTGCAGCAACGCTCCCGAGAGCGCCAGTGCCGCCCCCACCATCGCGCCAAGCAGCGTGCGCGGAAGGCGCAGCGACCAGACGATCACGTCGGCGACGTGCTCGGATTCGGGAACGTCGACACCGCGCACATGCCAGAGCAGGATGCGCAGCACCTGAGCCGGCGCGAGCTCGGCTGCCCCGGCGAGCAGGCTCGCCGCACCGAGACCGAGCAACAGCAGCGCACCGCCGGCGAAAACCAGTGGCGCCCGGGATCGGGGCCGGCCAGACCCGGACGGCACGAGCTCAGCGGTCAGAGCCATGATCCTTCGCCCATTGGCCCAACGAATCTGCGATCGAGTCGGCGAGGCTGGCGACATGGTGCGACACCGTCGAGTAGACCGCGCGCGGCACCGCGGCCACCGCCCCCTCGCGCACCGCCCGCGTCTCGCCTAGGCCGGGCTGCGCGCGGAGGGAACCGAGCACGGCAGCGTACTCGTGTGCCTCGGCGGGCACGAACAGCAGGTCCGGATCCCAGCTCGCGATCTGCTCGGCGGCGACGCGGGGCCAGCCCGAGAGCCCCGCTCCTGCCGCGACGTTCTGTGCGCCGAGCGTGGCGACGAGGTCGTGAAAGATGGTGCCGCGAGCCGGCACCGCGCCGTCCTCCCAACCCAGGACCCGCGGCGCGCGCCCTCCCAAGGACAGCCGCGCGCGCAACCGCGCGCGCTCGATGCGCCGGTCCATCTCCTCCACCAGAGCCGCCGCCGCAGCGTCCTCGCCCACCGCGAAGCCGACCACACGGACGTTGCCGCGCACCGACTCGAGCGAGTCGAAGCGGTCGAGCCGGATCGCAGGCGCCTTCGCCATCGCGAGCTGGCGCTGCGCCTCCGCGGTGGAGTAGACCGCGAGGAACACCAGGTCGGGACGCAGCGACAGGATGTGCTCGGCGCTCGCGGCGACGGTGGTGCCTACGCGGCGAGCCTCCGGCACCACCATGCTGAAGCGCGGCTCGAGCGCAGGCCGCGACACCGCCACCAGCCGGTCTCCGACATCGAGCGCGAGCAGGATCTCGTCGGCGACCAGCGCCTGGGACACGATCCGCCGCGGCGGCTCGGCCAGCACCAGGCTCCGCGCGCCGCGCTCGAGCGGGCGCAGCTCGCGCCAGCCGCCGGGGACGCCGAGCTCGCGCAGCGAGAAGCCCGAGGCCTCCGGCCGAGCGGCGACGCCCAGGCTCGCGGCGGGCGACGGGACGAGCGCTCCCCCTGTTGACGCGCGCCCCGCGCCGGCACCACCGGCGGGGGGCGCGGTCGCCGGGCCGAAGCGGTCCAAGGCGAGCCAGCCCGCCACCAACAGCACCGCGCACAGTGGCAGCACGCGCCTCATGTCTCTCTCATGGGTCTGTTTTAGCGCCTGATGCTCAGTCCCACCGCGGCGGTGAAACCCGGAGTGGTGAAGCCGGTGACCTCCTCGTAGTCCTCGTCGAACAGATTCTCGAGTCGAAGGTACGGCCGTAGTCGCGGATGCGCCCGGTAGTCGAACGCCAGGTCGACGCGCTCGTAGTCGTCCATCGCGAGCCCCGTGGAGTCGACGCGGTCGCGCACCGCGAGCATCGAGAGCGCGCCATGGATCCGTTCGCTCGCCTGCACGCTGGCGACGAGGTAGCTGCGGTGCTCGGGCCGCCGCGGCAGTGGCAGGCCGCTGTCGCGATCCTCGGTGTCGTTCCAGGTGTGCCCCAGCAGCAGCTCGAGCCGCTCGGCCGGCCGCGCGCGCAGCTCCAGCTCCAGCCCCTCGGAGATCGCTCGCGCGATGTTGCGAAAGGTGAACGTCTCGAGGTCGAAGTCGATCAGGTCGTCGTGCTCGTGGCGGAACCAAGTCGCGTCGACCACCAGCTTTTCGTCGAGCCAGCTCTGCTCCACCCCGAGGTCGAAGCCCTCGCTGGTCTCGGGACGCAGGCGCGTGTTGCCCGCGAACGGGAAGAACAGCTCGTTGAAGTCCGGAGCGCGGAACGCGGTTCCGGCGGAGGCGTGGAGCCGCGTGCGCGAAGCTGGGAACGCGAAGCTGCCGGTGCCTCGCCAGGTGACCTCGCTGCCGAAGGTGGAGTGGTCGTCGAGCCGCGTCGCGGCGGAGAGGAAGTACCGCCCGCGCAGCGCCCAGCGCGCGTGCAGGAACCCCGCACGCAGGTCGGCGTCCTCGTCGAAGCTACCGGCGTTCACCCCCTCGCGACGCTCCGCCGAGAGCCCGCCGGTCAAGGTCGCGGCGTCGCTCGCGCGGAACGACGAGCGCGACTCGAAGCGCACCGTGCGCGCGTCTATGTCGTAGTTGTTGAAAGGCGAGTCCGGGTCCTCGCCGAGCAGGTTGGTGTCGCTCCCGGCGAGCAGGACGGTCTGGGTTATGCGTGCCGTGACCTGCTGCCGCCACGTCGCGGAAAAGGTGACCGCCTCGCGCGTGGCCTGGGCGTTGGGGTCGTCGTCCAGGAACCCGTCGAGCTCGTTCTCGCCCACGACGTAGCGGCCGACCAGGTCGAGCCGACCGTCCTCCCCGAGCTCGACACCGACCCGGCTGACCACCGTGGTGTTCTCGTAGGGATCGACCTCGGTGTTGCCCGCCCGCTCGCTGTTGTGCGAGACGCCGTCGGTGGCGAATCTGCCGACGGAGACCGAGTAGTCTGCACTCTCGCCGCCACCGGAGGCGTCGAAGCGCGCGTAGCGCAGGACGTCGCTGCCGATCTCGACAGCACCGCCGAAGTGCCGCCCAGCCTCGCCGCGGCGAGTGGTGATGGCGATCACGCCGCTCACCGCCTCGGAGCCCCAGATCGCCTGGGGACCCCGCACGACCTCGACGCGCTCGACGTTGTCGGTGAGCAGGTCCGCGAAGTCGAAGTCGCCGGTCGTGGCGTCGTTGACCCGCACGCCGTCGATCAACACCAACGTCTGCGACGCGTCGCCGCCGCGGATGCGAACGCTCGTGACCTTGCCCGGACCACCCCCGCGCGTGACCTCGACGCCGGGTACCGTGCGCAGCAGCTCGTACACCGTGCGGTAGCCGCGCCGCTCTATCTCCGCGTGCTCGATGGTGGTGACCGAGCTGCCGACCTCGTCGGTAGGCAGCTCTTCGAAGTCGGCGGTGACCACGATGCGCTCGATCACCGGCAGGCCGCCCTGGGTTTGAGCCACGCCGGGTACGGCACAGATACAAGAGAGAGCGACGAAGAGAACGCAGGGAAGTGCGGACGTGGGGCGTGGGCGGTACGCGCGCCCAAGGCGCGCCTCACCTTGACGGTGTCTCGACATGCAGGCTCCTTTCCCCCCTCGGGGAGGTCGGCCTGACCTCCGGCAGGTCTCCTGGCTTACGTTCGTCCTACTCGCCTGCGCCTTCCCGCCGCCGAGGTCTCGGCGGCAGTGGCGGTCCGCAGCGTTGGCAGCGGGCGGCTTTCGTCCCGATCACAGTCGCGGGGCGGCGGGAGCCTTGCACTCCCTTCCCTCGATCCGGCGGTCGTGTGTGGGTGGCTCCGGCGCACGTCGTGCGCCGCTTCGTCGTCGGATCCTCCGAGTCTGGGGCCCTTCATCCTGGAAGCACCCCGGAGGGAGTCTAACGCTCCGACGGGAAGAGAGCGCCAGGAGCTCGACCAAGGTCCCCCTGCGCCGAGCTGCTTCCGACCAGCAACCGTGCAGGGCAACCGCGTCGATCCAATAGACTCGAGACACTTGAGCGAACGGACACGCCGCCCACCCCGAGCCGCCCCGTCGCGCCTCGCAACGTCGCTAGCAGCGATCGCCATGGCGCTTCAGGCCTCGGCCGCGAAGACCCAGCTCCCGGGCATGCCGCGCGGCAACGGCGAGCCGCCAGCAGAGCCCGCGATCGGACCGCCTCTCCCCACCGACGGGTTGTTCGAAACCGAGACCTGGATAGCGCTCGGCACGCGCCTCGTGGTGCGTCTGGTCGACGCCATCCCAGCCCTGCTCACCGCGCTCCTGGTGCTGGCCTTCTTCCTCGCTTTGGCGTGGCTGAGCAGCCGGCTGATGCGCGGTCTGGTTCACCGCACCGGCGCCGACCCGGCGCTCGAGACGGTCGCGTCCAACCTGGTCACGTACGTCATCCTCATCTTCGGCGCTCTGATGGCGGCTGCGCAGGCAGGACTCCAGGTCGGCTCGCTCCTCGCGGGCGTCGGCATCGCGGGCCTCGCGATCGGTCTCGCGGCGCAGGAGAGCCTCGCAAACCTGGTGGCGGGTCTCACCATCCTGTGGGACCGTCCCTTCCGCACCGGCGACCACGTCACCATCGCCGGCACGTTCGGCGAAGTGGTCGAGATCCGCATCCGCACCACCCGGGTGCGCACCTTCGATCGCCGTCACGTCATCCTGCCCAACAAGATGGTGATCGAGGACAAGATCACCAACCACACGATGAGCGCGGAGCTGCGGCTGGACGTGCCTGTGGGTATCGCCTACAGCGAGGACATTCGGCGCGCGCGCGAGGTGCTGCTCCAGTCCGTCGCCAGCCACCCGATGCTCGAGGAGACCAACCGCCACGAGGTCGTCGTGATCGGCCTCGGCGAGTCGTCGGTCGATCTCGAGCTGCGAGTGTGGCTGCGCGACCCGCGCCAGGAGCGACGCGCCTTCGTCGACTTGATCGAGCGCGTGAAGCTGGCGCTCGACGAGGCAGGCATCGAAATCCCGTTCCCGCAGCGCACCCTGCACTGGAAGGCGGAGAGCCCGCCGCTTCACATCTCGACATCGAGATCCCCTGCCGAGGCGAGGTCACGGCCCGAGGAAAATGGTGAGCGAGACCGGAACGCCTGAGCCACTCGCGCACTCGCAGGACCGGTGGGTACGAGCCGGCACCGGCCGGTGCGCCGCACGATGACCGAGCGCCCGCAGGCCCACGGCGGCGGTGCGCCTGGTGACGGGTCAGGTCCGATGCAACGCCTGTGGCACATGCTGCGGCACCTGCCGGAGCGTTTGCGGGCGGCCCGACACCAGCGAAGTCGTCTCGCCGAGCGCCTGCCGCGCCCTAGTCAGGTGCTGCGCCGGGACTGGCGTGCCGTCGTCGCGGGAGTGTGGCGAGGGACGAACGAGAACGACGTCTTCCTGCTCGCTGCGGCGGTCGCCTTCTTCGCATTCCTGTCGCTGTTCCCCGCGCTCAGCCTCCTGGTCTCGATCTACGGGCTGGTCGCCGACCCCGCGCACGTCAGCCGCCAGCTCGAGGCGATGCAGTCGGTGCTGCCGCCGGGCGGCGTGGCCCTGGTGGAGGCGAACCTGCGCGCGCTCACGGAGAGCCCGAATCCATCGCTCGGTCTCGGCGTGGCGGTGAGCGCCGTCTTCGGGCTGTGGAGCTCGATGCGCGGATCGCGCGCGCTGATCATCGCCTGCAACCGCATTCATCGGCGTAGAGAGCGTCGCGGCTTCGTCGCCCTGCAGGGCGTGAGCCTCGCGCTGACCATCTTCGCGCTGCTCTACGCGACGGTCGCGATCCTGCTGCTCGTGCTGGTCCCAGCGACGCTCCGGCTGCTGCCCCGCGCGCCGGTCTTGATCTGGCTGGCCGGAGCGGTGCGGTGGCCCCTACTCGCGATCCTGATGATGATTTTCCTGGCGGTGGTCTACCGACTCGCGCCCTCCCGACAGCGGCGCCATCCAGCCTGGGTGAGCTGGGGATCGGCGCTAGGCACCGCGCTGTGGCTCATCGCGTCAGGCCTCTTCACCACCTACGTCGCGTACGTGCCGAGCTACTCTCAGATCTACGGCACGCTCGCCGGCGTGATGGTTACGCTGGTCTGGCTCTACCTGTCGGCGGTCAGCGTCCTGGTGGGCGTCGAGCTCAACGTCGAGCTGCGGCGCGTCGCCGTGGTGCGGGCCCGCACCGATCGCGACAGTACCCCTGTCCGTACACCTGTCAGTCGCCGTCCCGCTCCTGCTCGTACGCCTTGAGCCGGTTGTAGAGAGTCTTGAGGCTCACGCCCAGTGCCTGCGCCGCCTCTTTCTTCTTGCCGCCGAGGTCGTCGAGCGTGGCGACGATGAGGCGCCGCTCGACGTCGGCGAGCTTGGAGCCGATGCGCACCTGCAGGTAGGGGCCAGCGACCGTGGTCTCCTCGCCGAGACGCACCTCCACCGGCAGGCAGTCTGGTGTGATCCGATCCTCGGCGAGGATGAAGGCTCGCTGCAATACGTTCTTGAGCTCGCGCACGTTGCCCGGCCAGGAGTGACGTTGGAGCAGCTCGATGGTCTCGTCAGCGATCTTCTTCTGCGTCTCGCTGAGTTGGTTGAGCTCGGCGAGGAAGTGGCGAGCGAGCATCTCGATGTCGTCGACACGCTCGCGCAGCGGCGGCAGAGGGATCGGAAAGACCCGGAGGCGGTAGTAGAGATCGTCGCGCAGCCGGCCTTCGCGCATCGCTTCCTTGGGGTCGCGGTTGCTGGCGGCGATCACCCGCACGTCGACGTCGACCGGCTTGGTGCCGCCCACGCGGAGCACTTGCCGATTCTCGAGCGCTCGCAGCAATTTCACCTGCAGCTCGATCGGCATCTCCGTGATCTCGTCGAGGAACAAGGTGCCGCCGTGGGCGCGCTCGAAGTGCCCGAGGTGCCGGCGGTCCGCGCCGGTGAAGCTGCCGCGCTCGTGGCCGAACAGCTCGCTCTCGATCAGGTTCGCCGACACCGCGCCGCAGTTCAGCGGAAGGAATGGTCTCGACGAGCGCCGGCTGAGTCGCATCACCGTCTCGGCGACCAGCTCCTTGCCGGTGCCGCTCTCGCCCGTGACGAACACCGTGGCCTCGGTGCCCGCCACCCTCTCGATCAACCGGTAGACCTCCTGCATCGCCGCGGATGCTCCGACGAGCAGGCCGAACCGACCCGCCTCGCGCAACTCGCCGCGGAGCGTCGAGACCTGCCGCTTGAGCTCGCTGGTGCGGTTGAACGTGGCAAGCAGCGTCTTGAGCCGAGCGACGTCGACCGGCTTGGTCAGATAGTCGAGCGCGCCCAGACGCAACGCCTCGACCGCGGTCTCCACGGAGGCCTGGCCGGTGATCAGGATCATCTCCGTGCCGTTGCCGTCGATCTCGCCGAGCAGCTCGGAGCCCTTGCCGTCGGGAAGCACCAGGTCGGCGAGGATGAGATCCGGCGTACTTTCCGCAATCTGCGCGCGCGCCTGCGCCAGGCACGTCGCCGTGGTCACCTCGAAACCCTCGTCCGCGACGAGGTAGCGCAATGCTTCGAGCGAGCTGTGGTCGTCTTCGACGATCAGGACTTCCGGCACGAGATTCTCCAAGGCCGCCAGGAGCGCGATGCTCCGGGGCGACCGCGCGGTCCGAACGTGATCTTCAAAGAATACCGCTGTTCTGACGATGGCCGGGCTTTCATCGACCAGCCGCGGGCCTACGCGGTGGCGATCTCCCGCTCGACAACGCGCGGCCGGGGTGGAGCCCGACCGCAACCCGGATTCGCCAGGGACCGAGGGGCCATGGGGTAATGCTAGGCAACGACGTCGGCAGGGAAGCGTAGCCGCACACCGGCCCCGTTGCCGCCGCCGCGGCCCTTGGCGATTTCGCCGCCACAGCGGCGCAGGAGCGCTTCGACGACCGCGAGGTCCACGGGAGCCCAGGGGCGGGTCTCACCGCTGAGCGACGTGCGCGGCTCCAACACCATCTCCACGCGCTCTTCCTCGAGCGCGCACGAGACCACGATGGCGTCGCCGCTGGACGTGCACTGCAGCACGCTGTAGAACAACAGGAGCAAGGCTCGCCGCAGGGCCTCGCGCTGCCGCAGCCGGCCGTCCGACTCCAGCTCGATACGCAGCTCGACGCCGCGATGCCGCGCCGCCGTTTGGAGATCCTGTTCGCACTCCTGGAGCAGCGTGGAGAGAGTCGCGGAGACGGGAGGATCCTGGGGTGCTCCGACCAATCGGAGTAGGCCGTTCAGCCCAGCCGTGAGGCGGCCGACCTCGCGATCGAGAGCCTCCACCGAGCGGCGCAAGCGCTCCGCAGCAGGCGCAGGCTCGACACCGGCGGCGTACCGACGGAGCAACTCGAGGTGCAAGGTGAGGGCGTTGAGCGGTCCCCGCAGATCGTGCGCGAGCGTAGGCTCGAGCCCCTCCAGCAGGTGACACCAAGCGGCGGCCTCGCGCTCGGCTTCCTGACCCGCCGTCGCTCGCGAGACGGGTCGAGATGTCTCCGATAGATCGCTCGCAAGTGACATTGCTGACGCCCCCCTCCAGTGGCAAGGACACGTAAAGGAAAGAGGAAAGAGCAAGCCCCGTGCCGTTTTGGACGGGACTCCGGTCCGCCGACCCATACCTTGCCGCATACCGCTCTGGAGGTCCACCCGTCGACGGGGCCTGTGCATCGGCAAAGGCTTCCACAAGGTAAGGCAAGATTGACCGATTCGACTCGGCCTGGCCCACCCGAGCTCGCAGCGTCGCTGCCACGTCCAGAACTCCCGAGGGAGGACAGCATGTTTCCCGTGCTTCGTATCCTGTTCCCGTACGACTTTACCGATGTCGGCCGGGCTACCTTGCCCTACGCAGCGGAGCTGGCCAGGTCCCTCGACGCGGAGCTTCACCTCCTCCACGCGCTCCACTACCCGGGCCTGCTCGACGCCGAGCTGGCGTCGGAGGAGGGTGACCTTGGCGCCACCTTCGACCTGCTGCACACCCGGGCGGGGAAAGAGCTGTCGGTGGCCGCCAGCAAGCTGGGATCCGGCGCCCCGGGTGCAGAGGGGCTGGTCCGCACCTGCCATGTCGCGGTGCATCGCCCGCCCGCGACCGCGATCCTCGATCATGCGAGGGAGCACCAGATCGACCTCGTGGTCATGGCCACCCACGGCAGGCGCGGTATCGGACGGGTGGTGCTGGGCAGCGTCACCTCGGAGGTCGTGCGGGCCAGCCACGTGCCGGTGCTAGTACTGCGCGATCCAGCGAGTGCGAAGGCCTGGACCGGGCTGGAGCGGATCCTGGTACCGCATGACACGTCCGAGCACTCGCAACGCGCTTTGGCCGTCGCCAAGGAGCTCGCTGCCTGGTCGGGAGCGGGGCTCGATCTGCTCCACGTGCTGCCGGATCCGGTGATGCCGACCTTCTACGGCACCTCGGTCGCCGCCATCTACGATACCCACCGTGGCCCGCTGCGCGAGGAGACACTGAAGGAGCTCGAGCGACTCCAGGCCGCGGCGCCGGGCGAGGCGGTGCCGTTCCGATGCCACGTGCGGAACGGCGACCCTTCACGCGAGATCCTCGCGGCAGCAGGCGAGCTCGAGAGCGACCTGGTGTTGCTGTCGTCCCACGGCCTTACCGGTCTCGACAGGCTGCTGCTCGGCAGCGTGGCCGAGCGCTTGATACGGGCCTGCGTCACGCCGGTGCTCGTGGTCAGACCCTCGCCAGCCGACTGAGCGGGGGCGGAACGGGAAGGGCGCGATATCGGCACAGTGTGGCAATCGCGGTACACTCCCATCCTCCAAGGAGGAACGGACAAATGAAGATGCGACTTCGAGATCTGTTGGCTATGGGCGTCGTCGGCGCGGTACTCCTGTTGCCCCTGGCAGGCTGCCAGGAGAAGAGCACCGGCGAGGAGGTCAGGGAGGCGGCGGAGGCGGTGGGAGACGAGATCGGTGACGCAGCCGAGAGCGCCGTCGACGCCGTCGGAGAGGTCGTCGACGATACCGCTGAAGCGGTAGAGGACGTGGTCGAGGGCGACGACGGCCAATAGTCTCTCGCGCTCGATCGACCCTTAGATCATCCTTGATGGCGAGCGCACGCATAACGCGCGATATGCGTGCGCTCGCTTCCCTCCCGAAGGGGACGCCGCCTACGGCGCTTCCGCCGGGGTCTGTCTGCTCGCTGCGGATCGAAGCTCTTGAAGCGCTTGCTGCTCGTGGCCTCGGTGCTCGTCGCCGCAGCCCTGGGCTGGATGGCCTGGGAGGCATGGCGCTGGCCCGACGTGGCCGCACTGGTGCCGAACGCGCCGAAGACGACCGCGTCGATCGAGACCCGCCGCGGACGCGGCGAGCCGGTCGACTGGCGTCCGGTGCCCTACGCAGCGATCTCGGACGAGCTCAAGCGCGCCGTGCTCGTCGCGGAGGACATCGACTTCTTCTCGCACGGAGGGTTCGCGACCGACGAGCTCCGGACCGCCATCGAAGAAGCGGTTCGAGAAGGGCGGCGCCTGCGCGGCGCCTCGACCATCACCCAGCAGCTCGCCAAGAACCTCTGGCTCTCTGCCGACCGCAGTGTGGTGCGCAAGGCCAAGGAGGCGATCCTCACCGCCGAGCTCGAGCGGCATCTGACCAAGCGCCGCATCCTCGATCTCTATCTCAACGTCGTCGAGTTCGGTCCCGGCCGCTTTGGCGCCGAAGCCGCCTCACGCCACTACTTCGGTAAGTCCGCTTCCCAGCTCGACGCCTCGGAGGCGGCATCGCTCGCAGCAAGCCTGCCGCACTCGCAGTGGCACCCCGGCTCCGACAGCCGCGCCTACCGAACCCACCGCGACCGCGTGTTGCGCCGCATGGAAAAGGCGCGGTGGATCGAAAGGGAGCTGTGAGCAGAGCGATTTCTAAGAGTTCCGAGAGTTCCGAGAGTTCCGACGAAATCCGAAGGGACAGGTCGAGACTCCGGCCGGCTACTATTCCGTCTCGGAACGAGGAGCGGCCGCGGTGAGCCCGAAGACCACGATGTCTAGTCTCGAAGGCAAGGTGACGCTGATCACCGGCGCGGGCGGCAACCTCGGTCGCGCGGCGGTCGTCGCATGCCGGGCGGCAGGTGCGCGACTGGTGCTAGTGGATCGCGACCGCGAGTCGCTCGAGGACCGGTTACGCGAGCTGAATTTCGGCGTAGACGAAGCGCTGCTGCTCACCACCGACCTGAGCGATCCCAGCGCGACGCGCGCCACCTTCGACGAAGCGCGCGCGCGATGGGGCAGGCTCGACGCGGTCTTCCACCTCGCGGGAGGGTTCCTGGGCGTCGCGCCGCTGCACGAGACGAGCGACGACGACTACCGGTCCGTCCTCGACCTCAACCTGCATCCCGCGTTCTCGGTCGCCCGCGCCGCTCTGCCGGCGATGATCGAGCAGAAGAGCGGCGTGCTGGTGTTCATCGCCGCGCGCGCGGGCCTGCGCGCGCCGGGCGGCCTCGCCGCCTACAGTGCCGCCAAGAGCGGCGTACTGCGTCTCACAGAGAGTCTCGCCGAAGACCTGCGCGGCACCGGGGTGAGGGTGAACAGCCTGCTGCCCGCGGCGATTGCGCCCGCCGGCTCGACCGGCGGCGAGGGCACGCCGGCCGACGCGATCGCCGACGTGCTGGTGTTCCTCGCCACCGACGCCGCGCGCGCGGTGCACGGCGCGCTGATCGAGGTGTGAGCTCGGCAGCCCTCGGCACGCCGGCGCCTGGTTTGCGATCGCGGTCGGCGAGCGAGTGATCGCGGCGCTCTCTCGCCCCATCTCGCGGCGCCAGGCACCGACCCGAGGGCCCATGAGCGGCTACTCCACAGCGCCGAGCGTAGCTGCATCCTGATGCAGTCGCTTCGCACCGGCGTGCCGGTGACCACCCGGGTCTTCACCGCTTCCTGAGCTCTGGCGCCGTCCGTCGCTCGTTTCCGACTCCTGGGTTGTCGGGGCTTCCAGCCGCCCAGTCCGGGCGCCGCCTCCCACGAATCCCTCAGATCTCCAGGAGCTAGAACGATGCGCGTTTCGAACTTTGGTACCTCTCGAGGACGACGTCCTCGCTGGCAATCGGCGCTGCCCGCTCTGCGCGGCGCCGCTCTCGCGACCCTGAGCGTTCTCGCCCTGCCGGACAGCTCCCGGGCCCAGCTCACCGTCGAGGGCGCCACCCTCTGGCGTCAGGGCGCCGGCGGCATGAAGGGCGCTCCGGCGTTCTTCAACGAGCTCGGCAGCCGGGTGGCGACCGGCGACTTCAACGGCGACGGTCGCCTCGACGTCGCGGCGACGGCACCCCTGATGGATCTGCTCGGGATCGAGGAGGCTGGTGCGGTGCACGTGGTCTACGGTGGCGCCAACGGACTCGACGCAAACACGCCCGATGACCAGATCATCGGTCTGGACCACCTGGGCACGCCAGGGGGCCGCCACCCGTCCGAGCAGTTCGGCCTCGGCGGAGTGACCGTGGGCGACTTCAACGGTGACGGCTACGACGATCTCGCCGTCGGCCACCGCGCGTGGGTCGACGGTCTCGAGGCCGCCGGCGTGGTCAACGTCTTCTATGGCTCCGCCAGCTCGCTCGAGGTCGGCGCGAGCACGCAGACGCTCCACCAGGGCCTCGGGGGCATACCGGGAACGCCCGAGGAGTTCGACCTCTTCGGCAGCTCGCTCACGAGCGGCGACTTCGACGGCGACGGCCGCGACGACCTGGCCATCGGTGCCATCAGCGACGGTAAGGGGGCCCCCGGAGCGGAGAGCGCTGGCAGCGTTACCGTGGTCTACGGCTCCGACGAGGGCCTCGACCCCGGTCGCTCGCTGATCTGGATCCGCGACCTGGTCGGGGCGCAGACGGGGTTCCCCCAGTTCGGCTTTCGCGTGGCGAGCGGCGACTTCGATGGCGACGGCTTCGACGACCTGGTGGCAAGCGATCCGTGGGTGGACGTCGGCGGAGTGGCAGCCACCGGTGCCGTGTTTCTCCGGCGCGGCGGCATCGCCGGGCTCGGTCCCGAGCAGGGATTGGTCCCCGGCGAAGCTCCGGTGCCGGTCGAAGCGAGCCCGAGCCTGAACTTTGGCCGTGAGCTCGCGGTCGGCGACTTCGACGGCGACGGCCGCGACGACCTCGCGATCTCGACCAGAACCCAAGGCCCGGGTCCCGGTGTGGTGCAACCCGGCTCGGTCACAGTGCTCTACAGCCGCGAGGGCGGCTTCGAGGCCTCGCTGTCGCAGGTGTTCTCGCCGGCGACCCAAGGCATGCCGGGCGAAGAGGCAGAGCAGTTCGGGTTCGGCGCCGGGCTCGCGACCGGCGACATCGACGGTGATGGGGCTGACGACTTGGTCGTCGGCGTGCCGTTCCACCACGTCGACGGAGCGGATCGAGCCGGCGCCTTCATCGTGCTGCCGGGTGTCGATCCCTCGGGCTGCAAGGCGTCCGACACTGCGCTGTGCCTGCAGGGCGGCCGCTTCCGCGCCGAGGTGACCTTCCAGGCGCCGGGCGAGGCGCCGAAGGCGGCGCACACCGTTCCGGCGGTGGCTGACGACTCCGGGCTCTTCTGGTTCTTCGAAGAGTCGAACTGGGAGCTCCAGATCAAGGTGCTCGACGGCTGCGCGATCAACGGCAGCTTCTGGGTGTTCTCGGCCGCCACCACCGACGTCGCCTACACACTCACGGTGACCGACACCGAGACCGGCGACGTGCGCGACTACCCCAGCCCGGCCGGCGCCGCCCAGGCGCTCGCCGACACCGAGGCGTTCGCCACCTGCCTCCCCGGCGACGGAGCACCCGCCGAGCCGAGCGTGATCCCGCCCGGGCTCTCGGCCGACGCCTGCCCGGAGAACACGGAGGAGCTCTGCCTGCACGGCGGCCGATTCCAGCTCTCCGTCGAGTGGACAGCCCCAGGTGGCGGGAGCGAGGGTCAGGGAACCGTGGTGCCGTTCGGCACCGCCGACTCGGGTCTGTTCTGGTTCTTCGAGGAGGAGAACTGGGAGCTGCTGGTGAAGGTCCTCGACGGCTGCGCGCTGAACGGCCACTTCTGGGTGTTCTCCGCGGCCACCACCGATGTCGCGTATCGCCTCCGGGTCTACGACCGCGTGACCAAGGTCGAGCGGGTCTACGAGAACCCGTCGGGGGTCCTCGCGAAGGCGGTTACGGATACGGAGGCGTTTGCGGGCTGCCAGTAGGATCGTCGGGGCGGGTGGAGCGCGAGTGCCTCGGTTACTCGTCGTCCCCAGTCGGCGGAACGAGCCGGCTGGGGGCCCTTGGCCTCCAGCGTGATGCTCGTCCTCGCGATGGAGACGCCCGCGGCCACTGCGCGGCCTGGGCATGGTTCGCTGCGTGCTTCCCCTCACCATCCCAGCCGCCCTCCTTCGCGACTTCGAGCGTGCGTCCCGCCTCGAGTGGCTCGAAACCGACGGCCTCGGGGGATTCTCGTCCTCGACGCTGACCGGCGCGCACTCGCGCCGCTATCACGGGCTGCTGGTCGCGGCGGTGGTGCCGCCGGCCGAGCGAGCGGTGCTGCTCTCCCGGCTCGACGAAACGCTTCGCATCGCCGGCAAGGACGGCTCGGCCGACACAGTGACGGAGCTTTGGTGTGCGCGCTTCCCCGGCGCGATCCACGCGAAGGGCTACCAGCTCCTCGACTCGTTTCGACGTGAGATGTTCCCCGAGTGGGAGTACCTCGCCGGCCATGTGCGGCTGCGCAAGACAGTGGCGGCGATCTGGGGCGAGAGTACCCGGGTCGTGCTCTACGAGCTGATGGCCGCCCCAGGCTCTGCGAAAGCGGCGGTGGAGCTCGAGCTCCGACCGCTGTTTGCAGCGCGCGGGTACCACGAGCTAGGCAGCGCCGCGCGCCCCTTCCGCCACGACGCCTCCTTCGATGGCGTGGCTCTCTCCTACGAGGCGCACGACGGCGTGCCCGCGGTGTTCGTCAGCGTGCCGCACGGCCGCTACCTTCCCGCGCCCGATTGGTACCAGCGCTTCGAGTACGCGGAGGAGCTCGCGCGGGGATTCGACGGGCACGAGGACCTGTTCACACCGGGGGTGCTGCGCGTCGCCCTGCGTGCGGGCGAGCCGCTTGCGGTCGTCGTGTCGACCGAGCCCTCGGCTGGACGCGACGGGCTGGCGCTGCTCGCCGCGGAGCGGCGTCGCCGCGAGGGCCTGCTGCGCAAGCTTCCGAGCCGCGAACCGCTGCCTCGGACCCTCGCACTCGCTGGCGATCAGTTCGTCGTGTGTCGCGGCGAGCACGATGCCACGGTGATCGCCGGCTACCCGTGGTTCACCGACTGGGGTCGCGACACCATGATCTCGCTCGCGGGCCTGTGCCTCTCGACCGGACGCCATCTCGAGGCACAGGCCACCCTGCGCGCGTTCGCCGGGGCGATGCGCGAGGGCCTGGTACCGAACCGCTTCCAGGACCGCGGCGGGCCGCCCGAGTACAACACCGTCGACGCCACGCTCTGGCTCTTCGTCGCCGTACGAAGATACCTCGATGCAGCGAGAGAGAACCCAGCCGCCGTCCGGTTCGTGAGACAGGAGCTCTGGCCCGCGCTGGAGGATTCCTACCGATGGCACCGGCGCGGCACTCGGCACGGCATCCAGATCGACGACGACGGGCTGCTGTGGTCGGGGGCCGAGGGCGCCCAGCTCACCTGGATGGACGCGCGCATCGGCGAGTGGGTGGTGACACCCCGTCGCGGCAAGCCGGTCGAGATCCAGACCCTCTGGATCAACGCACTGCTTTCTCTCACCGTGCTGCGGGAACGCTTCGGCCTGTCTGCAGCCGCCGCGAAGCTGCGCGCGCGCGCGGACGCGGCACGATCGCGCTTCCTCGAGCTGTTCTGGGACGAGAGTCGCGGCTACCTCGCCGACTGCGTCGAGCAGCTCGAGGGCGCCACCCCGAACGCGATCGATGCTTCGCTGCGCCCGAACCAGATCCTGGCGCTCGGCGGTCTGCCGCATGCGCTGCTCGACGGCGAGCGCGCCGAGTCGGTGTTGCGCGCGGTCGAGGCGAAGCTGCTCACGCCGCGCGGGCTGCGCTCCCTCTCACCCGACGACCCCGCCTACCGGCCACGTTATGAAGGGGGTCCTCTCGAGCGCGACAGCGCTTACCACCAAGGCACGGTGTGGCCATGGCTGCTGGGCGCCTACGCCGACGCGCTCTGCCGCGTGCGCGGTGCGACGGGGCGCGAGCAGGCGCGGCAGATGCTGGCGGCGTTCGCCGAGCACATCGGCACCGAGGGCTGCATCGGCTCGGTCTCGGAGGTGTTCCACGGCGACCCGCCCCACACGCCCGGAGGCTGCCCGGCGCAGGCGTGGAGCGTCGCCGAGCTGTTGCGGGTCGCGCTCGCGCTCGATGTTTCCGTGACCGGGGAAGAGCCGTGAGCGCTGGCTACCGGCTCGGTTGGAACCGCCTGGGATCGGGGCTATCGTTCCGCCTCCATGATCGAGCGCACGGCACTCACCGATCCGGAAGTGGAGCGCGCGTCGAGCAGCGGCGCGACGACGCCGGCGACCATCCCCGGCTTCCGGCCGGTGCCGCGCACGGGCGTGATCTTCGTGATGCACCGCGCGGCGCGGCGCGGCTATGGCACCGACGGCGAACTCTGGTGCAACCTCGGTCAGGGGTCACCAGAAGTGGGACCGCTGCCCGGCGCGCCGCCCCGCCGCGAGAGCGTCGAGCTGCCGGTCGCTCTCCACGCCTACGCGCCCGTCGAGGGGCTGCGCGAGCTGCGCGCGCGCGTCGCCGACTTCTACAACACGCTCTACCGACGTGGCCTGCCGTCGCAGTACACGGTCGAGAACGTGTGCATCGCTCCGGGCGGACGCGCGGCGTTGAGCCGGCTCGCGGCGGCGATGGCGCCGATCAACCTCGGCCACTTCATCCCCGACTACACCGCCTACGAGGAGCTGCTGTTCGCCTTCCGCGGCTTCATCCCGATTCCGATCCTGCTCGACGCGTCGGCCGGCTACCGCATCTCGGCCGCGGACCTGCGCGACGAGATCGTCGGGCGCGGCCTCGGCGGCCTGCTGTTCTCCAACCCGGCCAACCCGACCGGCCAGGTGGTCGAAGGCGCCGAGCTCGCAGACTGGGTCGAGGTCGCGCGCTCGACGCGCTGCGCCTTCGTGCTCGACGAGTTCTACTCGCACTACGTGTACACGCCGGCGCCGCAGCAGCCGTCGCAGACCGCCGAGTCGGCGCGCCTGGTGTCGGCCGCGGCGTGGGTCGAGGACGTCGACCGCGACCCGGTGGTAGTGGTCGATGGGCTGACCAAGAACTGGCGCTATCCGGGCTGGCGGGTGTCGTGGATCCTCGGTCCGCGCTCGGTGATCGAGCAGGCGTCGAGCGCCGGCTCGTTCCTCGACGGCGGCGCCAACCACCCGTTCCAGCGCGCCGCGATCGAGCTGCTCGAGCCCACGCTCGCGCTCTCCGAGACCGCGGCGATCCGCACCGAGTTCTCGCGCAAGCGGCGCTACCTGATCGACCGCCTACGCTCGCTCGGTGTCGGCGTCGAGGTCGAGCCGGCCGGCACGTTCTACGTGTGGGGCAACCTCGACGCGCTGCCCGAGCCTCTGCGCGACGGCATGGCGTTCTTCGACGCCTGCCTCGACGAGCGCGTGATCACCGTCCCGGGCGTGTTCTTCGACGTCAACCCGGGGCGCCGTCGTGCCAACGCCCGCTTCACCACCTACTCGCGCTTCAGCTTCGGCGCCGAACAGGCACAGCTCGAGAAGGGTCTCGACGCGGTCGAGCGGGTCATCGCGCGCCACCGCTGAGGCCACGGACGGCCCTCGGCGGTCGCGGGCTCTGCCTTCCGAAACGCGCCCCGCCCTACCAGCAGTCGACCCGCAGCGAAGAGACCTGGTCGTTGCCGACCCGAGTGCGTCCGAGGTCTGCGACGTCGTCGCGCAATTCGATCGCGACGCCACGGTAGCCCGCGTCGCGGAACAGCAGCACCCGGCAGCCGCGTGGCACGCGCACCGAGCTCGCCTCGTCGTTGCCAATGGTCGAACCGCGCAGGTCCGCGACGCTGCCGTCGAAAGTCTGGCTGGCACCTCGGTAGCCGGCGTCGCGGTAGAGCGTCACCCCCGGGGCCGGAGGCCGTCCACCACCCCAACCCGGCTCGCCGGGCCGCATCGGCCCCCAAGGCCGCCGGTCCCCAGAGCAACGAATCTGGAGCGAGGACGCGCGGTCGTTGCCGACTCGGGTGTTGCGGAGGCGGCGTACGTCCCCGCCCAGCTCGGCGTAGCGCCCGGCGTACCTTTCGCCCTGGTAGAGGCGGACGCGGCAGCCTCGCGTCGCGCGCAACGACGAAGCGGCATCGTTGCCGACCCGGGTGCGACCCAGATCCGGGACGTCGTCGCGGAACCATTCCTCGGCACCGCGGAAATTCTCGTCGCGATACAGCATTACGCCGCTGCGGGCATCGGGACCCTGCCATCCGCCGCCTTCGCACCGAACCCTCAGCGACGAGACGCGGTCGTTGCCCACCGCTGCGTTCACGAGGCTCGGCTCGTCGCGGTCGAGCTCGGTGTAGGTGCCGCGGAAGTGGGCGTCGGCGTAGAGCGTCACGATGCAGCCGGGTCGCACCCGCACAGACGACGCGGTGTTGTTGCCCACGCGGGATCGCCCAAGGTCGGCCACGTCATTTCGGAAGGTCTCGCTCTCGCCGCGAAAGCCGGCGTCTCGATAGAGGGTCACGCTCGCCTGGAGCGAGCCCGCGGCGAGGAGCAGGGCGAGGAAACAGGAGCCCTGGCGGGTCCGGGTGCGCCCTCGCGAGGGCGCGATGCGTGCGATCAGCATGGCGCCTCCTGCGTCCGAGAGTCATCGTAACAACGAGGTGCCAGACCCGGCCGACGCCGGAGCCCAGAACGGCAGGTTGAGCGGTACGCCGACGCGGAGGCGATCCCGGCCGTGAGCTGCGCAGCTCCGAGCGTGGGCAGCTCAGCGGCCTCGGCGCCGATCTCCTGGCGGTGCGCGTGCCGCCCGGGTCGGTGCTGGTCGATCGCAATCTGGTCGAGAGTCGCCTCGGCAATGCCCTTCGGCCTGACGGTGGTGGGTGGTGTTCCTGAGCGCCACCATGCTGCCGCTGGGGGTGCCTGAAGGTTGGCGTACCGCTCACCGCCATCTCGATGGCTCTGTCCATCCTGCTGTTACCCATCCTCTGGGCGGTGTAGGAAGTCGCTTTCTGGCGTGGCAGGCAACGCGGTTGCGAGGCGATCGCCCCCGGCGTGAGGTCGTCGCGGCCGTAGGCGGCGGCCAGGTAGAGCCTCAGGGCCCGCCAGGCGCAGCCGGGGAGCTCACCCAAACCGCGCCGCTCAGCGTCGCCGCCGGAGCCGGGCCATGGGCGCGAAGCGAGCCGCCGTCTCGTTATAGTCGACAGTCGCCGCTCACATCGATCCAACCGTTACGCCGGAGGCCGAGTGGAGATCGGTGCCACCTTCGGGCGCTATCGCATCGTCGAGCGCCTCGGCGCGGGCGCCTGGGGCGAGGTCTTCTTGGCGGAGGACACCCGGCTTGGCCGCACCGTCGCCCTCAAGTTCGTCAGCCGGGAGCGCCGCAGCCCGCAGGCCCGGCGACGCCTCCTCCTGGAGGCGCGCACCGTCGCCAATCTCAATCACCCCAACATCTGCACCGTCCACGACGTCGGTGAGGAGAAGGGTGAGCTCTACATCGCGATGGAGCACGTTCGCGGGCGGCGGCTCGGCGACTCGATTCCGCCGCACGGACTACCGACAGAGATCGTCGTCCGCTACGGGCTGCAGGTGGCCGACGCCTTGAGCCACGCCCACCGGCACGGCGTGGTGCATCGGGACCTCAAGAGCAACAACGTGATGACCACGCCGTCCGGCGACGTCAAGGTGCTGGACTTCGGTCTCGCCGACGCCGGGCCGCAGGGAATCGACAAGGGGCTGGCCAGCTCCGCCGGCACTCTGCCCGACCAGCCGACGATCGCCGGCACCCTGCCCTACATGGCTCCCGAAGTGCTGAGTGGCAAGGGCGTCGACAAGCGCTCCGACATCTGGGCTCTGGGAGTGCTGATGTACGAGGCGCTCACCGGCAGCCTGCCGTTCGTGGGCCCGCGCTACTCGCTGGCGACCAAGATCCTGCGCGATCCACCGCAGGCGCTTCCGGCGCACGTGCCGCCGGCGCTGCGAGCGACCATCCTGCGCTGCTTGGAGAAAGATTCCGAGCGGCGCTATCAAGATGCCGGGGAAGTGCGCGCGGCGCTCGAAGCCGTGCTCCTCGGCGAGACGCCGAGCGGACCCCATCGGGCTCCGGCGCTGCGCCGCTGGCGCCTGCCGCCGATCGCTCGTTCTGCCGCTCTTTTCGCTCTACTGGCAGCGGTGCTCGTCGCTGCCTTGCTGCTCGTCCGCGGGCTGCGCGCCCCGATCACTCTCGGTATCGTGCCCTTCGCGCACGAAGGGGAGGAGTCTCTGTTGGGCGAGGTCGTGGCGGAGAGGCTGATCTCCCGCTTCACGGCGATGGGCGTCGTCGTCGTCGCGCCTTATCTCACCGCGAGGCAGGTCTCGCAGCGCGGCGAGCCGCCTTCCGAGAGCGATCTCATGGGCGTCCAGTGGCTGCTTCGCGGAGAGGTCGAGTCCGACGGCAACGAGACGACGATCGACTGGCGGCTGACCTCGGCCGAGGGCGGGCCGCAATCGAGCGGCACCGTGCAGGGAACTCTGTCGCGGCTCGACCTCATGCTGCAGCGCGCCACGGTCGAGGTGCTGCAGGCTCTCGGCCTGCCGGCGAGCCGGGCGGGACGGATGGTCGATCCCCGACGCACGCCGCCGGTCGCCGCCCTGCTGCGCTATGTGGAGGCGATCGAGCTGGAGCCGGAGGCCGGAATCGAAGAGCTGGTACGGGCGGCGGCGCTGCAGCGGGAGGCCCTCGCCCTGGACGACGCCTTCGCCGCGGCACGAGCCCGCCTCGTCGTGCTGTTGCTGCGACATTACCTCCGGAGCGAGGAGCCGTCGCTGCTCGCGGAGGCCAAGGAGCAGGCACAGAAGGCCCTCGACAGCGGCGGCGAGTTGGCGATGTCGCACGTCGCCTGGGGCATGGCGCAAGAGCTCTCCGGCCAGCCGGAAGCAGCGAGAAAGGCCTTTGCCCGCGCGTTCGAGCTCGAGCCCGGAAACGACGCCGCGGCGCGCGACGTCGGAACCTTCTATCGCGAGCTCGGGCGCAGCGCGGAGACTCAGGCGATGCTGCGGCGGGCGATCGAGATACGACCCGAGTTCTGGGACAACCACTACGCTCTGGGACACTTCCTGCTGTTTGATACCAGCGAGCTGGAGGAGGCCAAGCGTATCCTCGACCGCGCCTGCGATCTCGATCCGGATCGTCAGAACTGTCTGGTGCTGCTCGGCCTGGCTTGTTTCGGAGGCGGCAAGCTCGACCTGGCGGAGACCTACTTCCGGGAGGCGCTGCACGAGGGCCCCTATCGCTACGCCTACAGCGGGCTGGCTGCGCTCTATTACTCCGAGGGTCGTTTCGCCGAAGCCCGCGATCACTACCAGAAGGCGCTCGACGAGGCCCCCGACAACCCGCGGTACCACGTCAACGTGGCAGAGGCCCAGCGCCAGCTCGGCGAGGAGCAGGCCGCGAGAGAGCACTACGCGACGGCGGTGCGGCTCTACCGGGAGCGGTTACTGCGAGACGGCAGTCGAACCCGCGTGCGCGGGGAGCTGGCGGTCGCACTGGCCGCCCTGGGGCGCTGTGAAGAAGCAGATCTCGAGATCGAGCGGGTCCTGCGGGAGCAACCGGCAGCGACGTGGACGCACTATTACTCTGCCCTCGCTTTCGCGCGCTGCCGGCGGGACGAGCGAGCTCGCGATCTCGTTCTCGAGCTGATCGAGTGGGGGGCTTTTGTGCAGGAGATCCGCTCCGATCCCGACTTCGAGAGATTGAGAGCGATCCCCGAGGTGAGCGCCGCCCTGCGCGAGGCGGCGTCGCGAGCTACGGGTTAGCTCGCAACGCCTCACCCCTTGCTTCCGTCACTTGCTTCCGTCGCCGGGAGGATCGTCTCCCAGGGGGTCGATGTCGGCGAGCAGCTTGCCGGCGTGGGTCATCGCGAGCCGGTAGTGGCCGCAGCCACCCTGCACGACCGGAGCGATGGCCAGGCTGCCCGGAACCTCGGCCTCGAACTCCCTGCGGTCTGGGCCGAAGGGCTGAAACTCTTTGCCGAACGAGATCTTGACCTTGGAGCCCGTGGGTCCGTTGAGATGCCAAACCACTGCGCCGCCGACCTGGGCCACGAAGATGAAGGGCCAGACCAGTGGGTAGGTGGGTCTCGCAGGCGGCCGGTGGAAGAGCCGGTCGAAGAGCCTCTCCGTCGGCGAGCGGAGGTTGGTCATGGCCAGTCTCTTTTCGTACGCTATTTTCTGCGCCCGCACCTCCGGCGGCCCGACTCCGTCGCCGGGGTCGCCCACGCAGTCGCTCGCCGGACAGTTGACCACCACCAGGGCGCTGCGCGGATTGGCCAGGACCGCCGCCAGGTAGAGGCCGAGAGCGCTGCCGACGAACGCGGCCAGGATCCGCCCCGGCGTGCCGAGCTCGAACAGCTGGAGACAGATCCGGAACCCCAGGTATCCGGTCGCGATCGCCAGCAGGAGATCGATCCACGGGTGCCTGCGCACGCCCCAGCAGGGGCGCATCCGGATCGGCCAGAGCCGGTAGAGCCAGGGGACGGCGTGCAGCCGGGTGGTCACCGCGTAGGCCAGCAGCGCCGGTCCGATCACCTGGGACAGACCGTTCCACGAAGCGAGTCGCTCGCTGCGCAGGGACTCGGGCCACCTGCCGTGAGTCAGCAGCGCTATCCCGAGGAGCACGGCGAGCCAGAACAGTTGCCTCTCTCGACGCTCGATTCTGAGCACTGTGGGCCTCCTTTTTCTCTGTGATGGCGGCCGAGCAACGGCTCGGTCTGAGACGACCGCTGCGCGGTCGCTTCCAATCTCTCACTGAGCACGGCCCTTTTGGGGCCGCGGCGGGTCGCACACCTTGCGGTCCACCGACCGCGAAGCACCTGCTCGAGGAAGCCGAACCTGTTGCAGTTCAGAAAGGGGTAGTGGATTCCTTGCGCCGCGCCGATCGTACCAGCAGCCCGTGGTGAAGGTCAGGATTCCCTCGCTTCTGGCGAGCGCCAGGTCGCTGGCTGGCCGTCGCCTACCTCGGCTTCGCGCCGCTGGAATCGCGCGCTCGGCGAGGCGGAGCGGGAGCGCCGCCGCGCTCCGCTGCGCGCCTTCGGCTACGTCGACTGACGGTGCCGCTCAGCGTCGCCGCTGAAGCCGCGCCATGCGCGCGAAGAGCTCGCCGACGCCGGTGCGCTCGGAGCTTCCTGAGAGCTCGCGATAAAGGGTGTCGACGTTGACCGCGATGCGCTCGGCGTCGCCCCACGAAGAGAAGTCGCCGAGGGCGATGTCCGCGGCCGTTTCGAAGGCGTCGAGGCCGGCGTCGAAGCGCTTGCGGGTCTCGTCGCGGACGTGCTCGAGGTAGGCCTTGATCGCCAGCGGACCGCGGCGGTCGGTGATGGTGAGGACGACCTGGCGGTGGGGTACCTCTTCGAGCAGCTGGGATCAGGAGAGCCCGGACGGCCGCTCTGCCGTACGCGCAGCGGTGAGGGGTAACGGGTGACGCGGGGTCACTCGCTCAGGGCGGGGTCGATCTCCACGACCAGACGGCCGCCGGTGGCGACCGAGAAGCCGGCGCCCAGGGCCACGGTCCAGCCCGCCCGCAGCGTTACGTCGCCGCCGTCGCCGACCGCGAAGCTCTGGTGGGCGGTGATCGTGAAGCAGGCGACGAAGGTCTCGGTGGTCGACACCGTCGGGCTGGTCAGCACCAGGTCCTCGGGCTCCCCGCAGACGGTGAGCTGATCCACGTCCGAATCGCTGTTGTCGATCCCGTCGGTCTCCGTGACGCCCGAAGCAGCGGTGACCATGGCGGTGTTCGTCAAAGTGCCCGACGCACCGGAATCGATCGAGCAGTTCGCGACGTACGCCAGGGAGCCTCCCACCGGAAGGTCGACCGTGTCGGCGACGTCACCGATGACTGGACCGCCGGTGCAAGTGGCCCCTCCTGCCGGTGTGCACGTCCACGTGCAAGACAAGACAGCTGGAAACGGATCGCTCACCGAGGTCCCCGGGGCGTCGCTCGGACCCGAGTTGGTCACGGCGATGGCATAGCTAAGGGAGCCGCCGATCTCGGCGTACTCGCGGCCGTCGTCCTTCGACAGGGAGAGATCGGCGTTGGGGGTCAGGGTGTCCACATCGGTGGCCGAGTCGTCGGAGTCGTCGGGATCCGTGAAGCCCGCATCCCCATCCTGGAAGATCGGCGGCGCTCCCACGGTCGCGGTATTCGTCAGCTCGCCCGTGGCCGAGGACAGGACCGGAACGGTGAAGGAGAGATGAACGGAGTCGCCGGCCTCGAGGCTCACCGAAACACCGGCGGCGAGCTCGCCGCCGGTGCCGCTGAAAGGGCAATTCGTGCCCACTCCCGAGCCGACGCCCGGAGCACAAGTCCAGCTGGCCGCGGCGACGTCCGCCTTCGTGGCGTCCAGCTGGTCGGTGACCACGGCATCAGCGACGTTCGACGGACCGTCGTTGGTGACCACGATCTCGTAGACGGTGGTTTCGCCGGGCACCGTCTCGGTCCCACTGTTCGTCTTCGAGATCCGGAGATCGGCCGCGGGGAGCGAGACGTCGACGCTCACGATCTGGTGGGCGAGCCACCACTTGTCGGTGTGGGCTTGGTAGGTGACGTTCAGCGAGGTATCGCCCGGGGTGAGCGCCGCGGTGATCTCGAAGTGGTCGATGTCGACCCCGAGGGTGTCCGTCCGCACCGGGCTCTGAGTGTTGATCGTGTGGTTCATCGGATTGTCGAGCGGATTGACCGCGTCGCTCAGCAGGAGCGGTCCCTCGACCCCCGGATGCCCGTCCACTTCGACCTGCTCGGTTCCGCTCCCGCCGAGGTCGCCATCGAGCGCGTACCAGGTCAGAGCCGCAGCCGGAGGATCCGCCGCGTTCAGGGATCCGAGGGCGACCGTCGTGCTGGTACTCAGCATGGTGACCACCCCGTCGAAGAGGGCGATCCGACGAGGCGGCAGGGATGCCTCCATGAAGACCAGGACCAGGGAGAAGGAGGCGTTGTCCGTCGATTGGTTCTCTATTTTCGCCGCAAAGCCGTCCACCACGTACCACCCCGCCATGGAGGTCACCAGGGAGGTGACCTCAGCCCGGCAGACCTGGATGTCGTAAGAGGTCGCCCCGCCGTCGGAGCAGTGGCAGACATCGGCGGTGAGAGCCGTCGCGGACCCTCCCGGAGGGGTGAAAGTGACCGTGTCGTCGACGAGCTCACCGACGCAGGCGGTGGAGGGTTGACCCACCGAGCCGGCCCAGTAGAGGAACGCCTGGACGAGGACGGCCGTCAGCGGGACGTCGTTCGTCGTCACCGCCACGGAGGCGGGCTGAGCCATAGTGTCCACGTTGGTCGTGTCGCTGTCGGGGCCGTCGACCGCCATCGGCTCCCCGGTCGCGAAGAAGCCCACCGAGCCCAACCAGGTGGCGCGCACGGTCAGCGGCTCGTCGGCCACCGCGGTGGTCCGGGTGAACGCGGCGGCCAGGAGCACAAATCCCACGGTAACGTGCCTCATTCCACGCCTCCCGAGAGCTGGTGAGGGAGCCACGAGGCGTACGCTCGCGCACGTCGTCGTCTTTGTGCGCCTCGGCGGGAAACCCGGCCTTGAGCTCGCAGTATCGTCGTTCGACTCTAGCAACTGGTTGGCGGCAGACTCAAGGCGAACCAGGCGACCAGGCGGACCTAGGCCGGAGGCGACGAGGACGAGTCCCAGTGGATACCGACCCGTCGTCGACATGCATCGAGTGGCTCAAGTGGGCACGGAGTAAGGATCTACCAAATGACCGTCAAGACAGGTTCTCACGACGGAGCGCAGGCTCCGCCGACCACAGTCGACTCGTCCGCACTGCGCGCGTGTCTCGAGAAGCGCCGCGCCCGCGCCGCTGCCGCGCTCGCGCCGCGTGCCGGCGAGCCGCGCGATGCTGTGGTGTTGATCGCTGCCGGACTGCCGATCCACCGGCCGGGCAAGGCCGACCAGACGTACCCCTACATCCCGCACTCCGACTACTTCTGGCTCACCGACCACGCGCGACCCGCGTCGGTGCTCGCGTTCGACCCGGGCGAGGGCTACGTCCACTTCGTGCCGGCGGTCACCCAGGCAGAGCGCTACTGGGAGGGAGCGGGCGGCGAGGGCGTCGACATCCGTACCGAGGGCGCGATCGACCTCGCGCGGCTCGCGCCGTGGCTGGACGCGCGGCGCGGTCGACCGCTCGCGGTTCTCGGCGCCGCGGCCGCGCTCCCGGACGTGGCGGGCGATGCCGCGCTCTCCGAGCGCCTCGCGGCAAGACTGCTCCACGCGCGCCGCCGCAAGGACGAGCTCGAGCTCTCACGCATGCGCCGCGCGACCGCAGCGACCGTGGCGGGGTTCGAGACCGCGCGCGAATGGCTGCGGCCGGGGGTCACCGAACGGCGCGTGCAGGTCGAGATGGAGGCTGCGTTCTTCCGCGCCGGTGCCGACGCCACCGGCTACGACAGCATCGTCGGCAGCGGCCCCAACTCGGCGGTGCTGCACTTTTCGCCTGGTGCTCGCGAGCTGCGCGCCGGCGAGCCGGTGCTGATCGACGCCGGAGCGGCGGTCGCCGGCTACACCGCCGACGTCACG
>DATLFI010000123.1:0-7692 GCA_035524895.1 Thermoanaerobaculia bacterium
ATCCCCAGAAGAACTGAACGGGGCTCGCCTTTCCGAGGAACCCGGCGCGGAAGCGCTCGAACACGACGTGCGTCCGCAGCAGCGCGGTGGCGAAGCGCCCCACCTGGTCACGGTCGTATGGCCGGATCTCGACGTCCTTGCGGAACGGGATGGCGATCGCCACCTCGTTCGGGACGCCGACGATGTGCGGATCTTGCATCCCGACGCGTGCGAGGGAGTCGAGCACCTCGCGATAGAACTGTGCGACCGACATCGACCGGAGCGGCATCGCGGTGCGCTCGCCGCGGCTGGAGGTGATGGCGAGCTCATGCTCGACGAGGTCGAGGTCGATCTGGAATGCCTCGGCGCCGCTGGGGACCAGTCCGGTGGTCAACCCCCGAGGACTCACCTGGAGCGTCGAGTTCCACGAGTGGTTCACCAGGGGGGTGTTCGCGAGGCGGATCTTGCCGAGGATCTGGGACCACCGGTGGATCGCGTAGAGCGTGTCTTTCCACGCCTCGTAGGGCAGCGGCGGCCACGCGCCGGCCGCATGCAGCTCCACCCGCTCCGCAAGCTCGCTCACATCCGGACCCATCCGCCCTCGAGCGGCAGCCCGGCGTCCTCCCAGTCGAGCAGCCCGCCCGAGTAGCGCCGCACGTTTCGATAGCCGCGCCGGACGAGCTCGCGATAGAGGGCGACGCTCGAGTGGCAGTCGATGTTCGAGCAGTACACGACCACCTCGTCGTCGGGCTGGACCGCCGCGTAGAGCTCGTCGGGAGTGTCGAAGTGGAGCGATCCTGGAATGTGCTTGGCGTCGAAGGCCCAGCGGGTGAGCGCCATGATCAGCTTGAAGTCCTCGCGCCGGTCGAGCTTCGTCTTGAGCTCCTCGCGGCCGATCGTCCGGATCGGCTCGAGACCCCGGGCGGCGTCCGGATGGTGCTGGTCCGTCGTCGGATCATCGTGCCGTTGCTGTGACATGCCTCGAGGCTACGCCTCGCAACCGACCATGCGGCTGTCAGTCTACGTACGGGCCGTTGTAGACGGGCCTCTCGCCATACGGGTTGCCGACCATGAAGCGCAGCGCTGCCGTCTCTGCTCCGGCTGAGCCGAGCTGGTCGAATTCCATCAGATACCTACCTACAGGTCGCGATCGAGGGCAAGCAAGATCCTGCGCACGCGGTCGACGCGGCGGCGTGACCAGCCCGGCTCTCGCTCGTGCGTGTCGAGTCCTGGCGCGGAGTTCACCTCGAGTACGGTGCACCTCTTTGGCAGCGCATCGCATGGTTGGCTGAGAACTAGGTCCAGGCTGGCGAGCCGTAGGCCCATATCGGCGACCACCCGTATTGCGAGCGCTCGCAGCTTGGGGTGCAGCACGTCAGTCACCACCCGAACGTCACCGCCCACGCCGAGATTGCCGCATGGGAGTAGCTCGACGCGTTGACCTGCGGTGGGCACCGTCTCGAGCGCCTGATGACTGTGGGCCAGGTGCCTGACCATCCGGACATCGTCTACGCGCAGCTGGTTCGGGTGCCCTGCCGCGCGGCCGCGTCGCTGGCTAGCCGCGATGAGCTTGCGAATAGTGGAGTGGCCATCACCGAGCACGTACGGGCGCGTCTTCTCGCTCGCCATGAGGACCTCGCCGTCGAGGACGACGATCGAGCAATCACTGCCGCGCGCGATGCGCTGCACCAACAGCTTCTTGGAGGCGGCGAAGACCTCACGGGCGGCCGCGTAGAACTGCGCCCGGGTGTAGACGACACACACATGCTGGTCGCTGTAGCTGTCGTTCGGTTTGAGCAGCACCGGCAGCCCGAGCCTCTGCGCGTATGCGTAGGCGCCTCCGATGTCGCGCGCCTCGCGCAGTCGCCCGTCGTAGGAGAAGCTGCGTCCGATCGGGACGGTGTAGCCGCAGCGCTTGAGCACGTGCGCGGTGGCACTCTTGTCGAGCGCGATCGCCGCTGCACCCAGGGTGTTGAGGTCCCAGCGCAGGCGGTGGAAGTAGCGCACGCGACCTGACGGAAGGGTGATCCTGCCCGAGTTGTCCGCGTCTGGTATGACCTCCAACTTGGCACCCACGAGGTCGCAGGCCTCCTGCAGACGCGAGAGGAACGGTGTCTTCAAGGCCCTATGTTTATTGCCTCAGGCCCCATGGCCGCTAGGTCTTGCGCGGGAGCATCTGCTCGAGCTCGACGGTGACAGCGCCCGGACCAGGCAGGTACGCGGCGCGCACACCGTAAGGCCGGTCGGTCGGCGGCTCGATCACCGCCGCACGCCTACCGACGAGCGTTGCGAAGGCGGCGTCGCAGTCCTTGGTCGAGAAACCGATCGTGATCCGTCCGTCCTCATCGGCGCTGTCGAGCAGGAGCTGCAACGGGCCCAATGCGAGGCTGGCCATGTTGTCGCCGCGGTACGTTAGACGCGCCTCGCACACACGCTCGAACCACTCGACCGCCGGTGCCAGATTCCGCACGTACACGTGAATGTGGTTGAGCTCCATCACTTGACCTCGCACGGCCGAGCATAGAGGTGCTGTCCAACAGTGGCCGACACACCTTCCGCAGCCGGTCCGGGCGCTCGGAGCGTCATCCCGTGGGTACACCTGCTGCTATAGATGGGCCGTCAGCGACATAGGACTCTGTGAAAGGGCCTGTTGTCATCGAATCGGGGGGGTCGAATGCGGCGGTCTTCTAGATTCCCGCACTCCGAAAGCCACTCAACCTGGATGCGGCGATCTGAAGGCCGTGAGTCAGAAAGAGCATTGGACTTCGCCCAGGCGAAGATGTCCGTGCCCTCTTGCCGCCAGCCTTGTCGAGCGAAGCCGCCAGCGTTCCCCAAGGTTTCGGAGCGCCAAGTGATGTCATGGTGCCATGGTGTCGCCGTGCCACTGACACCACTACTAGATATAGAGGCGCCCCAGTTCCACGAACACTTGCCAAGGACGTTCCAGGCAAGGAGTTGCAGCGGTGCTGGATGTCGGGATGTAGGCTCCCGCCGTGTGCTATTGAGTGCGGGCGCGCCTGCGAAAGATTCCGACCGCGCCGTCCGGGTGCTCGTTGTGCTCGTGGCCGGAGCGCTGGCCAACACCGTTGACCTCATCCTTCGGCATGGAAGCTATGTCGGGCGGTCCGTAGGGACGGTGAAGGACGCCAAGGCCGCGCTCGCGGACTGGAAGCCGCATCTTGCTCTCCTCGACATCGATCTCGAGGCAGGTGTGGCGATTCAGCTCATCGATGAGGCGCGGGCCGGAGGGCCGATCGGTGTCATCGCGTTGACCCGGCGCAGCGATCTCCGGGGAAAGCTTGCTGCCTTCGATCGCGGCGCCGATGACTTCATCGGTGTTCCCTTTGTTCCAGACGATTTGATCGCCCGTACACGAGCGGTGCTCCTCAGAACTCGTGGCAATACCGGAGAGCTCGTCCCGCGCCTGCGCATCGGTGAGCTGGAGATCGATGTGCTCACTCGCACGGTGCTCGTGCGGGAACAGGTGCTGCACCTAACCTCGCTTGAGCAGGCGCTGCTGTACCTTCTAGCCGCGAACGCCGGGAGCGTGCTCACTCGGGAGCAGGTCCTCGATGCGCTCTGGGGCAGCGATTTCATCAGCGACAGCAAGATTGTCGACTGGCATGTGCGTGCTCTTCGCGCGAAGCTCGAGGACGATAGGCACAAACCACGGTTCATCGAGACCGTGGCGCGGACCGGATACCGATTCGTTCTCGAACCCGGCAAGGGGTAAACGGGCCTTCCTAGTTAGGCACGCCCGAAATCGCATCAAGCTGCAGGGAGCTGCACCGGCGTTGGCATCAAGTTAGGCGTCAAAGCGATCCGCTCCTAGCGACTTTGCGCGCGACAAGCCCTATGTTTATTGGCATTCGCCCACCCGGAGGGGTGGCAGAGCGGTCGAATGCGGCGGTCTTGAAAACCGCTGAGGCCCACCCGGGTCTCCGTGGGTTCGAATCCCACCCCCTCCGCATTTTGCGCGCCCCTACCTAGTGGCGGTTGGCCGCGTCCTCGGTTGCGCGCGACTTCGGCACGCCCTTTACGTTTCTGGGGCAGGCGTCGGAAGACCAGTGAGCACACCACGCAGCCCGAGGAAAGGTTTGTCCACCTGCGGCCCGCCCGTCCCTACCACGTACGAACGGAGCTCTGTCTGGTGGGCCACGCCGCGGGCCTTCAGGACAGTGATCGCCTTGCCGAGCCGAGCGCCGACCTCGATGTACCGGAGGAGGACCACGTTGTCCGAGATCGACGACACCGCGTGTCCGGTCAGCTGGACCGTCCCCAGCATCTCCGGTACTTCCATCAGCATGAGCAGCGTGGCCCCCGAGGCGCGCATGTGTTTGCTCAGCGAATAGATGAGATCTTTGAAGCGTCTCGCCGAGCTCACGCCCGTTTCCATCGCCGACAGGCTGTCCACCACGACCCTTCGCGCGCGCCGCCGTTTGACTTCCCCGCGGACCTCGTACAGATAGCGATCGGGCGAGAGCTCGACCGGCGAGGTGAAGTGGAGCAGGAGCAGGCCCTGTTCCTCGAGGCTCGCGAGGTCCCAGCCGAGGGTGCGCCCCAGCTCGCGGATCTCTGCTGGTGTCTCGTCCATGCCGAAGTAGATGCCCGGCTCACCGTGGCGCGCGCCTTCCAGCAGGAATGCCAGCGACAGGATGGTCTTGCCGGTGCCGGTGCTCCCCTGGACCAGCGTCGCGCTGCCCACCGGGAGCCCGCCGCTGAAGAGGTCGTCCAGCCCGGGCACACCCGTGGGTGCGCGCTCCGCGATCGCCGTGGTCGCAGCTGCGTCGGGCGCCCGCACCCGCGGGAAGACGGACAGCCCGCTCGATGTGATGTCGAAGGAGTGGACGCCACCGACGAATGCCCTGCCGCGAAGCTTGAGGACCTCGAGCTGCCTGACCGACGCGAGCTCGTCGTGCTTGCTGTCAAGGTGCAGGACGCCGTCGGCAATGGCGAACTCCGGCAGCAGCGAGAAGTCTTCAGGCGAGTACGAGCCCAGCAGCAGCGTGGTCGCGGCCATCGACTCCAGGGTGACGATGAGCCGATAGACGAAGGCACGCGCATCGGCCCGGCTCGGCAACACGTCGTGGATGGCGCTGAAGCTGTCGATCACCACGAGCGCGGCTCCGCGGTCCCGGACGCGTTCGATGACGGCGGAGAGCGCATCCTCCGCTGAGCTCAGGAGCAGAGACCCCACGTCCATGAAGTCGACCTGGCGATCGGCGAGATCGGCGTCGAAGAAGCCGAACTGCTCGGCATGGTGCAGCAGCCGGAGCGACGGCTCCGAGAGCGTGGTGACGTACACGACGGTGACGCCACTCTTGGCCGCCGCGAAGACCATCTCGAGCGCAAGGAGCGTCTTCCCCGAACCGGGCGGCCCCGCGACGACCATCGTGCCGCCTTCGGGAAGGCCGCCGCCTAGGATCTCGTCGAGCTGCGCGTTGCCGGTGCTCATCACGCCCTGGATCGCTCGGGCTCGCTGCGCGCCGCTCATGGCTGTCTCTCCTCCATCCGGGTCGGTGGTCCGCCATGAAAGCCGGCGCGCTCGAGCCGCCGGGTGACCACGTCGCCCGTGGTGGCGAACAGCACTCGCCAGAGGTGCTCGAGCAGTCTCGGCAGTGGGACACGTGTCGCGTCGCCGTCGGGCGCTTCGTCGGGGAGCGCGGCACTGCCGGCTGCGCGCCGTAGCAGTACGTCGGTGGCAGGCTGACCGAGCACATCGGCAAGGGTGCTTCGGAGCAGCCCGAACAGTCTCTCTTCTTCGCTGTTCGCGCCGAGCGCCTGGTGTACCAATGCCGCCCTGCTCTCGACGTCGTAACGGCCGAAGAGATTCGAGAGATGGCGCTTGACGCCGTTCTCGCTGATGCCAAGACGCTGCGCGATCTGCCGGTTGCTCAGACCATCAGCGACGAGGCGGACCACGGCGCTCTGGCGTGCCGTAAGCGGCCGAGGTGGCGCGGTCTTGCCCACGAATCTCCACGTCCCCACAAGAAGTGCCGACAGTGCCCGATCGGGCAGTGCCCGACTCCGTACCTTGCCTACCCGAGGGCCTGCCGAATATACACAACATGGGAATCTAAGCGGCTGAGCGCGGAAAGGGGAACTCAGATGACGCTCGGGACCCAGGTCCAATTCGTCTGCAGGGCTCCGGAGCACGCCCAGGCCGGGCGGGACCCCGAAGGCGGCGTGCTGACGATCGAGGATGGCAAGTGGGCCCTCTGTCCGTGGGGGAAGGCGGAGCTTCATCTCTGGAGCCCAGTCGAGCCGCTGGACGTTGAGACGGCGCGCAGGACCAGCTCCCGATCGCTCGCGTAGGCCGCAGGGCAGTTCCGTGGAGAGCCAGCCCCTGACCGCCAGACCAGGCAGTCGCCCACGTGTCCTGGTGCTCGACGACGACGTCGTCATCGGGGCGATGGTCAGCGAGGTCCTCCGCGATACCGGCTATCAGCCGCTCGCCGCGAGATCGATCGAAGAGGTGGACCAAGACGTCGAGGTGTCCTGTGTCCTGCTCGACCTCATCCCGGTCAGGGTGTACTCGCGTTCAGTCGCAGTCGAGTGGATCGAAGAGCTCCGGTCGCGTTGGCCCGACGTGCCGATGCTCTTGCTTACGGCGCACTCGGAGGCGCTCAAGGATGCCGAGGCCTTCGCGCCGGTCCGCGTCATGGGTAAGCCGTTCGCGATCGACGCGCTCGCTCAGGCGGTCGGCGATCTCCTTTACGGGTCCGCCAGAGCAGTTCCTTGAGACCGCGGCTCAAGTAGCGGACCGCTCGTACCAGCTCAGGACGCGCAGCGCCCGCAGGGTGTTCCACCGGCTGGGCCGACCGTCGCCGTCCTCGAGCGCGAAGTGGACTTTGCCGGGATGCGTGTGCTCCAGCAGCCACGTGCCATCGGGCTGCTGCTTGGTTCGGAGCAGGTCGATCGCTTCGTCCATCCGCGAGTCCGGCACATCCCCGACCGAGCGGAAGTATTCGAGGGCACGCAGCACGTTGTAGTGCCAGCGGGTCGGAAACGAGAATTGCAGCCAGGCTGGGTCGACGACGTCGCCGGTGCTCCTACGCCGGAACAGCCTTCGTTCGAGGAGGTACTCCTCACCCCGGCGCCGAGCCGCGGTGGCCACCGCAGAACCACCGGCTGCGCGCTCGTGCGCCAACAGTCCTTCCAGGACGTTGATCGTGGTCGCGAACGACGAGCGGACGGAACCGTTCTCCACCTCGCAGTTCCACCCGCCGTCCTCGAGCTGCTCACCGAGTAGGCGGGTCACCACGGCATCCACGTCTTGATCGAAGTAGGTGCCCAATGTGACGGTCCGGCCATTGATGCACGGCTCGACCTCGCCGCTGAAGAACGCCTGCCCGGCGTGCTCCCAGCGGCAGCCGTCCCTGACCAGCGCCACCGCCCGGCGCACCCGCTCGGACCGCGGGTCGACCCCGAAGTCACACAGCAGCTGGAGTGTCGGCAGCGTGGCGGTCCAGGGCTGGCCCTCCTCGTCGCGCCGCCAGCCCTGCGCGGGGAAGCACGCCCCTCCCGCCCACTGGCCGTCTTGGCCCTGTAACGCAAGCAGTCTGGCGCCCCAGCCCTCGGTGGCCACCCGCGCGCGCTCCGCCGCGACGACCGCAGCCGGCGCCTGGACGAGATCGCGCAAGACCTGCCAGCGGATGGCGGGGTCCGAATCGAGCAGCCAGTCCAGGACGGTCATGCGGCGGAGTCTAAAAA
>DATLFI010000124.1:0-30727 GCA_035524895.1 Thermoanaerobaculia bacterium
GAGCAAGGGGAAGGCGCGGTGGATCTCGCTGCCGGTGGCGCGGCTCGAGTAGAAGATCGAGTACAGCCACGACACGAAAAACGACGCGGCACCGGCGGTGGCGAGCACCACCAGGAACGGCAGCGGTCCGACCGAAGCGAGGTCGTCGGCCGGCCAGCGCGAGAAGCCGCCCAGCAACTCAGCGAGTGCGGTGCCGGCCGACTCTGGGTCTCCAACCTGAGGAGGCAGTAGTGCAAGAGATATCTTGGTCATGGTTCTGGTAGCAGGAGGATCGCTCACGCGGCGTAACCCGCCGCGAGACCTTGCTGTTCGAGAATCGCCGCGTATTTCGAGAAGGCGGCCCGCCGACAGCCGGCGGCGACGAGTGGTCGCAGCAGCGCGGGCGCGCGCGCCGGGCCCTTCTGCTCGAGCACGGCTAGCGGCAGCGGACGCGGGTCGCGCCGGCGGCCCAAGCGCGGGTGGACCGCACCGGCCCGAATCGCGACGTCGAGGCTGAGGCGGCAGCCGGTTGCCGGGTCGAAGTAACGGTGGCGTAGGTACTCGATGCGCACGCAGGCCAGCAACGACGAGGGTGTCGGCTCGTGCTGGTCGCGCAGCGGTGCCAGGAGCTCGAGGGCGCGCGCCGCGTCGAGCGGAAGCTGGTCCAGCAGCTCGGCTCCGACCGGAGATGCCGCGCGTCGCTTGTCTCGCCGCGCACCGAAGCGATTCTTTCGCTCGACGAAGGCCGGCTCGACCGTTGCGCCGCCGACCCGGTACCAGCGCACGCGCCACTTGGTCTTGAGGTACTCGCTCGCGCGCTTCTCGCGATAGGACGCAAAGTCCACCGTGTCGAAGTAGATCGACACCACCTCGGTCTCGGGATGCTCGTGATCTGCGGGAAAGGCCCGCGCGAGCAGCCCGTGGACCAGCGGCGCACGCGCCGCGGGCAGCAAGTACTTGATCTCGTGGGAGAGGTCTTCGATTCGCACGAATGCCATCTTGGGGCCGCCGAGGACGGCCGTCGGGACGGACGAAGGGCCATGATCTTTACCGATTCTTTGGCGGCGCGCTGGCGGCACTCCCATACAGCCCGAGACGGATCGGCGCTCGGAATCAGGGATTCGGGTGCGCCGTCGTCGAGGCGTCGAGCAGCCCGGCCGGCACCTTCAGCTCTTCCTGGTACGAACCGGCCGGCTCTAGCGCGTGGAGCAACGCCTGAGCCAGATCCTCGAACCGCTCGCCGTAGAGCTCGCCGCCGAACGACACGGTCGACTCGTAGATGCGGTGCCGCCAGGCCTCCGGCGTGACGAGGTAGCCGTGCGCGTCGTTGGTCAGGCCGAGTATGGTGAGGCCCTGGTAGCCCAGCCAGCCGGCGAAGCGGCGCAGGTCGGCGTCGTAGATCGTGCTCAGCTCGCCGGGCACGGTGAGGAAGGCATGTGCGCCGCCGAGCACGATGAGGTTGAGCTCGGACCCGCGGGGCGGCATCGGCAGGAGGACGCCGGCGGAGGTCGGCTGCACCTCGAGGGTATAGCGGTGCCGCAGCGTGGCGATCTCGAGGGTGTCCGCTGTTTCGGTGGCGTTCCACACGCGGAGGGTCTCGGCGGCAAGCGCGTCGCCCATCGCCTGGGCGCGCTCGAAGGGTTCCCCACCCGAAGGCGGCGCTGGCGACACGTCGCCCTGCGCGCCGTTGAAGTAGACCGCGACGGTGCTCTCGCCGAGCTCCCGCCGCAGCGCTTCGCGCGCATAGCCGACGAAATCGGCCGAAAACTCGCGGTTCGCGCCCGAGAGCACAGTGGCGTGGGCCGGGTAGGCGAACAGCACGCCGAGCGGGGCGCCTTCGGGCGAGGTGACCTTGAGCACGGTCACCTGGCGGTTGGTCTCGACGTTCGGCGGCCAGTCGCCGCGGTAGGAGTTGAGAGTCGCCTCGCCGTAGCCGATGCCGATGCGAGCAGGTCGCAACGAAGCGAGTGCGGCGCGCACCGCGTCCGCGGCGCCGCGCACGTAGAGCTCGCGGACGGCCGGGTCGAACTTGCCGGCGAGTGCCTCGCCTACGATGGGCACGTCGAGGTAGGCACCGCCCCCGGCGTGGGTGTGCGAGGAGCCGAGGTAGATCTCGGTGTCGGCGCTCGCACCGTCCTCGCGCGCGAGCGCGACCACGCGCTGCACCATGTCGTGGTCGAACCCGAGGTGGTCGACACCGACGAAGACGACGCGCCGGCCGCCGTCCTCGAGCGCGAGCGCTGATGCGAGCAGGCGGTCGTGCACCCCGGTCATGCCGGCCCCTCGCCGGTCGCCGTAGCCCGCGGAGGGCGTGCCGATCGGCGGGGTAACGTCGCCGGCACCGGTGCCGGCGCGCAGCTCGGCGTGGAGGGTAGCCGGTGAAACGGTGGCGAGAGCGAGGAGGATCAGGCCGCGAAGGTACATGTGGACCTCGATTTCAGAATTCTCCTCAGACTCTGTCATGCCAGAGGGCAGTGCCGCCGAGGATTGAGGCACGTGGGAGCGGTCGCGCTGCGGCTCGGTGACCCCTGGGCTAGGCTTCGGGGATGCCGCGCACTCCATACGCCCATTGCGCTCCCGAGCTGCCGCGACTTCGCACGATCCTCTTGTCGTTTGGTCTCTCCTGCGTCTTCGCGTCCGGCGGTGTGGTCGCGCAAGGCCTGCCACAGTCGGCACCGGGTGCATCGCTCGGTCGCACGCGCACCACGGTCGAGCGGCTCTCCATCGATCGCCTGCGTGCTGTGCACCGGGACGTGCAGCGCTTGCAGGCTCGACGGCGGGAGCTCCCTTCGCCGCGGGGCGTCCTCGACCTGCGCGCCGTGTTTCACGCCCACGCCGGGGACTCCGATCACACCGGTGGAGCTCCCGATGAGCTACTGGCGGAGGCGAAGCGTGCCGGCGTGCGGGTGGTCTTCCTCTCGGACCACCATCGTCCGCCGCGCGACTTCATGGACTCCTGGCGCGGCCTGCGAGACGGCGTGCTGTTCGTGCCGGGCTCGGAGTGGCGGGGGTTCCTGCTGCACCCGGAATCTTCGATCGAGGGCTCGATGGATGCTCCGGAGTCGGACTTGCTCGCAGCAGCGGGAGCGGGGTTGGGGATCGTCTTCCTTTCGCATCTCGAGGAGCGCACCGATCACGCCCTCGAGGGTGTGCATGGCATCGAGATCTACAACCGGCACGCCGATGCGCTCGACGACGGCGAATCGATGCGCGCGCTCCTGGGCTGGATGACCGACCCAGACGGCGCGATGCACCTGAGGCGTGCGCTCGAGCTCTATCCGAGAGAGGTCTTCGCGTCGCAGTGGGACTACCCGACCCTCTACCTCGCGAAGTGGGATCGCGACGCGCAGCATCGCCACGTGGTCGGAGTGGCTGCCGCCGATTGCCACCACAACCAGGTGCTCCTGGTCAAGAAGGTCGACTCAGCCACAGCGCGGGTCGGCACGGTGGTGGACAGCGACGAGGAGATGCGCGTGGTCACCATCGCGCAGCGGCCGCGCCTGGCCGAGCTGCTGCGGCCGCACGCACCGGGCGAGGTCGTCGCTCGCTTCGACTTCGACCCCTACCATGTCGCGCTGCTCGACTCGAGCACGCACATCCTGGCTCCCGCGCTGACGGAGTCGGCAATTCGAGAGGCCGTGCTCGCGGGGCGTATCTACGTCAGCCACGACTGGATCGCCGACCCTACGGGATTCCGGTTCGTCGCGCACGCCGAGCGGCGCGCCCAGGTGTTCACGATGGGCGACCAGGTGCCGTTCGAGGCCAAGATTCGACTCGAGGCCGAGCTGCCACTCGAGGCCGAGCTGCGCCTCCTGCGCGACGGCGAGGAGGTGGCCACGAAACGTGGCGACCGCTGGACCTACGATGTGAAGCAGCCTGGCGTCTACCGGCTCGAAGCTTGGCTCGAGATCGCCGGCGAGCGGCGGGTGTGGATCTACTCGAACCCGATCTGGATTCAACGGCACGCTGATGAGCCATGAGCAGCAGCCCCGAGCAGCAGATCCGAACGGCAACCCAAAGCAGAGGAGAACGCAGATGAAGGTGAGCCAGGTCGTGTTCCTTGGCGTCCGCGATCATGTCGTGGCGCTCGACACCACCACAGGCGCGGAGTTGTGGCGGCAGAAGGTCAAAACCTCCGGGATGGTTACGGTCCACTTCGACGGTCGCAACCTGCTCGCCGGGTCCGGGGGTGAGGTGTGGAGCCTCGACCCGAGCACGGGCGAGACTCGCTGGCACAACAAGCTGCCACGGCTCGGTCTGGGTGTGGTGATGTTCGCGAACAGTCCCAGTGCCGCGCTCACCCCCGCCAGGCACCCCGCTGCCGCCGCTTCGTGAGCGGACGGAGAGCCATCAACCGCTCAGGGCACCGCGCAGGTCCTCGGACCGGTGGACGACGACGGGAGTGTCGCTGGTGGTGAGGCTGCGGGAGCCGCGCTGCGAACGGCTGAGCGCTGCGTTGAGCGAAGGGAACCAACCCAAGCTCTACGACGACCTCGCCTCCTGGTGGCCCCTGATGTCGGCGCCCGCCGACTACGCCGAAGAGGGGGAGTTCTACTCCCACGCTCTGATGAAGGGCGGCGAGCCGCCGGCGCGCACGCTGCTCGAGATCGGCAGCGGCGGCGGCAACAACGCGTCCCACATGAAGCGCCGTTTCGAGCTCACACTCGTAGAGCTGTCTCAGGGCATGCTCGAGGTGAGCCGCGCGCTGAACCCGGAGTGCGAGCATCTCCAAGGGGACATGCGAGATGTGCGCCTCGGCCGCACCTTCGATCGCGTGTTCATCCACGACGCGATCTGCTACCTGACGTCGTTGGGGGACCTGCGCCGAGCGATCGAGACGGCGTACGTGCATTGCCGGCCTGGCGGCGCCGCGTTGTTCGCGCCGGACCACGTGCGCGAGACCTTCGAGCCGAGCACCGGCCATGGCGGCGAGGACGGGCCGAGCCGGAGCCTGCGCTACCTCGAGTGGAGCTGGGACCCGGATCCGAGCGACACCACGTACCTCGTCGACTACGCGTACCTCCTCCGCGAGGCGGACGGCAGCGTGCGCGTCGAGCACGACCGTCACGTCGAGGGGCTGTTCGCCCGCACCGACTGGCTCGGGCTCCTCGCCGACGTCGGCTTCCAAGGGAGCGTCGTGCCCTTCGAGCACTCCGAGCTGGTGTCGGGGTCCTACGAGCTCTTCCTCGGCTTCAGACCTCGAGCCTGAAGGAGCTGGCCGCCAACCGCCTGGCCCACCGGCGACACCACGCCCTCGACCAACCCCGCCGCCACAGCCTGCTCGGCGACTAGCAGGGCGCCACCAGCGGCGCCGCGCAGGGTGTTGTGCGAGAGCAGCACGAAGCGGAGGTCGAGCACCGGGCAGGGGCGGATCCGTCCGACGGTGACGGCCATGCCGCGTCCGCGGCCGCGGTCGAGCCGAGGTTGCGGCCGGTCGGCGGCCTCCACCACTACGATCGGCGGTCGCGGCGCGCTCGGCAGGTCGCGCGTGCCGGGCGGGTCGAGCTCGCGTAGAGCCGCGGCGGCCTGGGCAGGGGCTGCGGAGTCGCGCAGCCTCACGGACACGCACTCGGTGTGACCGTCGAGCACCGGGACGCGGTTACATTGCGCACTGATGGCGATCGGGGCCGGCTCGATGCCCGGCCCGCCCCCGGCGCCTCCCAGTCGGCCGAGGATCCTGCAGGTCTCGCTCTCGATCTTCTCCTCCTCGCTCGGGATGTAGGGGATTACGTTGTCGAGGATCTGCAGGCTCGCGACACCGGGGAGGCCGGCGCCAGAGACGGCCTGCAGCGTGACGACGTTGACTGCCTCGATACCGAAGCGGTCGTGGAGGGGGCGGAGCGCGAGCACCAGGCCAATGGTCGAGCAGTTCGGGTTGGTGGCGATGGCGCCACGACCCTTGCGCCCGCGCAGTATCTCGAGGTGGTCGCCGTTGACCTCGGGCACGACCAGCGGCACGTCGTGGTCCATCCGGTGGCTGCCGGCGTTGGAGACCACGAAGTAGCCGGCGTCGCGCAGCTCGGCCTCGGCGGGACCGGCGACGTCGGAGCCGAGCGCGGAGAAGAGCAGCGGGATCTCCTTGCCGTCCGCGCCGGCGAGGTCAGGAGCGGTCGGTAGCACGGTGAGTGCTGCCGCCTCGGCCGGGACATCGCCGGGCAGGATCCACTGCACCGCCTCGCCGTAGCGCTTGCCGACGGTGCGGTCGGAGCCGGTGACCGCGACGACACGGAACCAGGGGTGATCCGCGAGCAGCGAGAGGAACCGCTGGCCGACCGTACCGGTGGCCCCCAGCACGCCGACCGGGATGCGGGGTCGTGGCGTCGGACTCATGGTGTCCCCTTCGCGGCCCCTGCGACCTCTTGGCTTGCCTGTCGTGTTGGTGCGGCACCCGCTGCGCGCGCCGTCTCGATCAAGTCCGCGAGCACTCCGGCGGCGGTGACCTCGGGGCCGGCGCCTGGGCCGCGCACGACGAGCGGGCTGGTGTAGTAGCGCTCCGTCGTGAATGCGATCAGGTTGTCGGCGCCGAGGAGTTCGAAGCAAGGGTGGTCGGGTCCGACTGGGCGCAGTCGCGCCGAGAGCTCTGCGCCTTTCGCTCCATCTCGGGCGGCGGGCTCGAGCGCGGCGACGAATCGCAGGCGCTGCCCGACCGCATCGGCCGCGACCCGAGCGGCCTCGATCTCGTCGTCGTGCTGGCCGAGGCGGGCGAGCAGCGCTTCGAGGCCGAGTCGATCCCAGCCGGTCCCCGGCACCGGGGGGGCGACGTCGATGTCGCCGGGCTCGACCGCGAGCCCGGCGGTCCGCGCGAGGATGCACAGCTTGCGGCGGACGTCCTCGCCCGAGAGATCGTCCCACGGGTTGGGCTCGGTGTAACCGCTCTCGTGGGCCTGGCGCACAGCGGCGCTGAAGCGATCGCCGGCGCGCAGGCGCTCGGCCAGGAAGTTGAGCGTCCCGGAGAGCACGCCTTCGATGCGGAGCACGCGATCGCCGGCGGCCACCAGCGACCCGAGCGTGGAGAGCACGGGGAGCCCGGCGCCAACCGTCGCCTCGTAGCGCAGCGACGCGCCGCCGTGGCGTGCCGCGGAACGCAGCTCGTCGAAGCTCGCGAGGGTCCCCGAGAACGGGATCTTGTTCGCCGCGACCACGCTCACACCGGCGCGCAGGAGGCCCGGGAGGATCCGTGCGGTCGAGGCGCTCGCGGTGCAGTCCACGAGCACGCGTGGACCGCCGCCTCGAGCGTCGACGATCGCTTCCGCGACCCGGTCGAGGTCGGTGGGGGCGCCGTCGGCGAGCTGCTGGCGCCAGTCCGCGAGCGCGATGCCGGCGCCGGTGACGTCGAGTGCCATGTTGTGACCGTTGGCCACCGCGACCAGGCGCAGGCGTACCGGCGAGGCGGGACGCATAGCGAGATCCTGGATCTGGCGCAGCAGCATGCCGCCCACGTTGCCCGTCCCGAGCACCGCGACAGCCGCCTCGGCTCGGTCGGGCGCGAAGAAGGCGTCGTGCACCGCGCCGACCGCGCGCCGCTGGTCGGCGCGGCCGACCACGAGCGACAAGTTCAGCTCGGAGGAGCCTTGGGCGATGGCGCGCACGTTGACGCCGCGTGCGCCGAGCACGCCGAAGAGCCGGCCGGCGAGGCCGGGTTGCTCGCGCATCCCCTCGCCGACCACCGCGAGCACCGAGCACTCCTGGTCGACCACCAGCTCGTCGACCAGCCCGACGCGACGCTCGAGCGCGAACTCCTCGGACACCGCCATCCTTGCGGCGTCGGAGTCGTCGGGCGCAACCGCGAAGCAGATCGAATGCTCCGAGGAGGCCTGGCTGATCAGGATCACGCTGACCCGGTGGCGAGCGAGCGCACCGAAGAGCCGCATCGCGACGCCGGGCACGCCGACCATACCGTCACCCTCAAGCCGCATCAGGGTGACACGAGGAATCGAAGTGATGCCGCGCACCGGGTGGCGGCTCGGCGTCGCTCGCTCCAGCACCACCGTGCCGGGAGAGTCTGGCTGGTTGACGTTGCGGATGCGCAGGGGTACGCCGTGGTGGCGCGCGGGGTGCAGGCTCGGAGGATGGATCACCTTGGCCCCGAAGTGCGACAACTCCATCAGCTCGGCGTAGCTCAGCTCGGGGAGCGGGAAGGCGTCCGCGACCAGGCGCGGGTCGGCGCTGAGCACACCGTCGACGTCCTTCCAGAGCTCGAGCGCTTCGGCGCCTAGCGCCGCCGCGATGAGCGAGGCCGTGTAGTCGGAGCCGCTGCGTCCCAGGGTGGTGGTCTCGCCCTTTGGCGTGGCACCCAGAAACCCGGTGACGACCGCGATCTCGGTCGACCTCTCGAGCTCGTGGCGAATGCGCCGCGTGGTCTCCTCCATGTCGACGCGTGCGCGGCCGAAGTCGGCGTCGGTGATCACCAGGCGCCGCGCATCCACGTCGCGCGCTTCGGCTCCGGCGGCGCGAACGGCCGCGGCCACCAGTGGTGCTGCCGCGCGCTCACCGATCGAGAGCACGGCGTCGCGTGTGCGCAGGCTGCATTCGCGCAGCAGGTGCACGCCGTGGAGGAGGTCTTCGAGGTCGGCAAAGAGCTGCTCCAGAGTCCGGCGCAGCGCGTCGCGGTCGCCGGGAGCTGCGAGCTCCTCGACCAGCCCGGCATGCCGCTGGCGGATCGCTGAGAGGGTGTCGCGCCAGGCACCGTCGCGCTCGGCCGCGCGATGGGATAGCTCCAGGAGCTCGTCGGTCACGCCCTGGAGCGCCGAGACCACAACCAAGGGGCGCGACTGCTGCGCGGCGCGAAGCACGATGGCGACCGCGTGACGGATGCGCCCTGCGTCGGCGAGCGACGCGCCGCCGAACTTCATCACGCGCTGGGGGGAGGAGGGCTGCACGGACATCAGTCACCGCCGATGAGGGAGGCGATCCTATGGCAGCACGCGGCCGACGGCGCGGCGTCACGCTATCGCGGGGCTCGCGAGGCTCGCGGGGCTCGCGGGGCTCGCGGAGCTCGCGAGGCTTGTTGCCGGTACCCCGGGCGACCGGCACTGTGCTCAGCCCGGCGCGGGGCGCCAGTCGCCGGGTTCGTAGAGCAGCGACGCCGCGACGCGCTGGCTCTCGGCGTCCGCCATCGCCATGAACTTGCCGCTCGCCGTCGCGAGGATCTCGCCCTGCGCGTCGCGCAGCTCGCCTTCGGCGAAGGTGATGCGTCGGGTGTGGCGGACCACTCGACCGCGGACCTCGAGCGGCTCGCCGATCGGTACCGGCAGCCGGTAGCGCAGGTTGAGCTCGACGGTGTAGGTGAAGTTTCCGGCGGCCAGCACCGCGGCCCACCCCATGGCCTCGTCGAGCAGGGAGGCGACCACCCCGCCGTGGGCGCGCGCGGAGAAGCCGTTGTAGTCGGCATCCAGCACGCAGGGAGCGCGCACCTCGTGCTCGCCGCAACGCGCGAAGCGCAGCTTCAGACCGCGGAGGTTGTCGCGGCCGCAGACGAAGCAGCCGCCTGAAACCGGCAGCGGCTGGGTTGCCGTCGGGTCGCCGTCGCTCACGGTTTCAGGTGGCGCTCGAACAGGGCGAAGATGCGGCGATACTCGTCGAGCCAGCTCGCGGGCTCGCGGAAGCCGTGCGGCTCGATCGGGTACATCGCGACCTCCCAGTCCTTCTTCTCGAGCTCGATCAGGCGTTGCGCGAGACGGACGCTGTCCTGAAAGAACACGTTGTCGTCGAGCATGCCGGTGCAGATCAGGAGCGGCCGCGACAGGCCCGCGGCGTGCTCGATCGGCGAGCTGCGCTCGTAGGCCTCGGGGTCGAGCTCGGGCGTGTTGAGGATGTTGGCGGTGTACGGATGGTTGTAGTGCGCCCAGTCGGTGACCGGCCTCAGCGCCGCGCCGGCGGCGAACAGCTCGGGCCGCTGGAACATCGCCATCATCGTGAGGAAGCCGCCGTAAGAGCCGCCGTAGGCGCCCACCCGATGCGGATCGACTCCGTGGTGCTCGACCAGGTAGCGCACGCCGTCCGCGAGATCTTCGACTTCCGGGCCGCCCATGTGCCGATAGATCGCGGTCCGCCAATCTCGGCCATAGCCAGCCGAGGCCCGATAGTCCATGTCGAGAACCACGTAGCCGTGCTGCACCAGCAAGGTGTGGAACATGAACTCGCGGAAGTAGCTCGACCAGCCGAGGTGCGCGTTCTGCAGGTAGCCGGCGCCGTGGATGAAGATCACCGCGGGTCGCGCGGCGGTCGCAGCCGAGTCGCCGGTCGGCAGGTAGAGCCGCGCGTAGATCGGACGTTCCGTGTGGCTCGACGGCACCTCGACCACTTCCGGCGCGACCCAGGGCAGCGACGCGAACTGGTCGCTGACGGTGCGCGTGAGCTGGACCGGCGATGCTCCGGCCCGTGCCTCCTGTCGCCACAGCTCGGGTGGGCGGGTGGCGGTGGAGTGCATGAGCAGGAGCTGGTCGCCGGTCGGCGAGAGCACGTAGTCGTTGACTCCGCCGAGCGAGGTCAGGCGTTCCGGCTCGATTCCGTCGATGCCCCGACCGCCGCCATCGACGGCGACGCGGAACACCTCGTAGTTGCCGGGGTGCGAGGCGTTGGCGGTGTAGTAGAGGAAGCGCCCGTCGGGGCTCAGCGTCGGCGAGTCGACTACGAAGTCGCCGCAGGTCAATCGCCGCGTCTGTCCGGGTTCCTTTCCCGCCACTCCCATGACGTAGAGCTGCGACCAGCCGGTCTCCTCGGACAAGAAGTAGATCCGCTCCTCGTCGCGCAGCCAGCCGAGGTCGCGGAAGCCCCACGCGATCCAGGCCGGGTCGTGCTGGCGCTGCAGCGACGCCAGCGCCTTCCCTCCTGCGTCCAGCGTCGCAAGCCAACGATCCTTGTTGTCGAGCGAGTTGAGGTCGAGCACCACGCGCTCGCCGCTCGGGCTCCAGATCGCCTGGACGACCCTGACCTCGCGCGGCTCGGGTCTTTCGTCGGCCTCGGGCTTGGCCGAGGACTCGGTATCGGCTCGCTCGGCGCCGAGAGCCTGTTTGCGCTCGCGCGCCCGCTCCTTTGCGACGGCTCGGAGCTCCGCGAGGGGATCCTCGGTGATTCCGGGAAGCGCTTCGAAGGAGACGTCACGGATCTCGCCGCTGGCGCGATCGATCAGCCACAGCCGCTCCGCAGATGGCGCCGAGCCCGCTTTGGGCCGGACGTCCCGGGTCTCGACCCAGCCGGTCGCCGTGACGTACTGCGGCATCTTCTCGCGGATCGGCGGCTTGTCCACTTTGACGCTGGTGGTGACCAGGGCGCGGTGGCCGTCCGGCGACGGGAAGACGTTCTCGATCTTCACCTTGTCCCCGAGGTAGACAGGGGGGTCGGAGCGCGCCGGGTCCTCGAGCTGGCGCTCGCGCTCGCGGCGCAGTCTCTGCTCCGCGCGCCGGTCCTCGTGGCGGATCCAGTCGAAGAGTCGGTCCTGTTGCTGCCGCAGGTAGTCGGCCTCCAGGCGTTCCTTCTCCCGCGTCTCGAGCGGATCTTTCTCGGCGCGCAGGTCGAAGAGCTGCTCGTCGAGGCCGGTGGCCGGGTCGCGCGCGAACACCTGGTGATCGCGGATCCAACCAACGCGGCCGTCGGCGAGGAAGAACGGCGCCCGCTCCGCTGCCGAGGTGCGCATGAGCTGGCGCACCGAGCCGGTCGTAAGGTCTTTGACATAGATGTCGCCGGCGCGCTCGAAGGCCTTGTGTTGTCTGTCCCGATCGTAGACACCGCCGGCGATGTCGACGTCGGGATAGTGCTCGGGCTCGACGCGTCGCAGCACGTCGCCTGTGAGGTCAGCCTGGTACAGCTCGTGGTCGCGCGGATCGAATCCGTCGACGACCGGCTCGGACCGAAAGTAGTAGACCGATCGACCGTCGTCGGCCCAGTACGGGCGCTCGGGAGCGCGGCCCAACCAGTCTGGATGGGCCATGATCCGCTCGAGCGTGATCGCACCCGAGTCCGTCGTGGCGTCGGGCGCAGCCTGCCCGGCAACGGCGGTGGCCGTCGCGAGCAGAGCCACGAGAGAGGAGCCAGCGATGCGGCTCCTCATCGAGGAGCCCTGCAGGGTCGCTTCCGCGACCAGGGGCCGGTAAGGGACACGGCGAGTCCCGGGGCTCATGGCTCCAGGTACTGCAGCATCTCCTTGGCCGTGGCGGCGTCGGGGTCGTCGGGCGCGATCGCGAGGAACTTCTCGAGGTGCTGTCGCGCCTTGGCGTTGTCGGACTCGTTGACGTACACGAGACCCATCAGATAGTGCGCCTTGGCGTGATCGGGGTTGGAGGCGAGCACCTGCTCGAAGCCGGCCTTTGCCTCGGCCATGTTCCCGGCGTTGTAGAGATCGACCGCCTGGTTGAACAGGTTCAGGTTGGCCTTCTCGGGGTTCGCAGAACGGAGCGCGGTCAGCGCTGCCTGCGCTTCGGTTTCGTTGCCCAAGGCCGAGTGCGAGGTGAAGAGCACCTGCTGCATCGAGTCGACGTCTGCCTCGAGCTCCATCGCGTGCTTGGCATGCTCGAGCGCCTGCTGGTGCTCTTTGCGCTCCATGTGGATCCGAGCCAGGGCGGCATGCGCTGCGCCGAGATCGGGCTGCTTCTCGATCGCGCTCTCGAACAGCGCTACCGCGGTGTCGTAGTCCTGCGCGCGCAGCGACATCACGGCCTGGTTGTAGACCTCGACAGCCTCGCCCTTCTTGGCCGCTTCCGGGTCGATCGTGCCCGCGGCCGAGGCCGCGGCGAGCGCTGCCGAAGCGGAGACCAGGTCGAAGTTCCGTCGCACCTCGCCTCGCGCCGGAACCTTGACCCCGCCGACGCGGTTCTCTTGGAACCCTTCCTTGGTGAAGGAGAAGTCGTAGGGCACGGTGGCGTTGTTCAGCCGGATGCGGTAGCGGCCACGGCCGTCCGTGGTCTCTTCCTGCTTCCAGTCCGGTCGCTCGGGATCGGTGATCTTGATCTTGACGCCGGCCACGGGCTCTTCGTTTTCGTCGACGACCTGGCCGTAGATGGTACCCGGGAGCTGCGCCGCCACACCGCTGGCTAGCACCAGGAGAGCGGCGACGAAGATCCCGACGAAGCGGGCAGGTTGGCGGAGAGCTTTGTCTTGTTGGGGCATAGGGTGGGTCCTCCTCGGGAACGACGCCGGAGCCGATCCCGACAGTAACAGAGCGCGGCGCGGTCGCCTGGACGGTCGTCCGTACAATCTCGGGCCGTGGGCGAGCTCTCCCTCCGCTTCGAAGGTCAGCCGGACGCGTGGCGTGCCGTGCTCGCGATCTGCGGCGCCGTTGCGCGTCGGGGCGGTCGCGCGCACCTGGTGGGTGGCTGCGTCCGCGACGCGCTGCTGGGGCTCTCCGTCCACGACTTCGATCTCGAGGTGTTCGGGGTCGCTCCCGACGATCTCGAGAGCCTCTTGCGGGAGAGCTACGAGGTCGACCTGGTGGGAGAGGCATTCGGCGTGCTCAAGCTGCGCGGGCTGCCGATCGACGTCGCGCTGCCGCGCCGGGAAGCGAAGGTCGGGCGGGGGCACCGCGCGTTCCACGTACTGTCCGACCCACAGATGAGCTTCTCCAATGCCGCAGCACGGCGGGACTTCACGATCAACGCGATCGCCTGGGAGCCGCTGCGCGGCGAGTTGGTGGATCCGTTCGACGGCGTTGCGGACCTGCGCGGGCGCATCCTGCGGCACACCTCGCCGCGGTTCGTCGAGGACCCCTTGCGAGTGCTTCGCGGAATGCAGCTCGCGTCGCGCTTCGAGCTGATGCCTGCGGCCGAGACCGTGGCTCTTGCGCGGACGATCGACCTCGAAGGTCTCGCGGTGGAGCGGATCTTCGAAGAGTGGCGAAAACTGCTCCTGCTCGGCCCGCGTCCCAGTCTGGGGCTCCGGTTCCTGCGGGCTGGTGGATGGTTGCGTCACTTCCCGGAGCTCGAGGACCTGGTCGGCTGTCCACAGGATCCTCGCTGGCATCCCGAAGGCTGCGTCTGGCGCCACACGTTGCACGTCCTCGATGCGTTTGCCGGCGCGCGCACGGGCGACGCCATCGACGACCTCGTGGTCGGACTGGCCTGCCTGTGCCACGACCTCGGGAAGCCGCCGACCACGAAGTGGTCCGAGCAGCGCTGGCGGTCGCTCGGCCACGAGGCGGCGGGGGAGGAGCCGAGCCGCCGGCTGATGGCGCGTTTGGGGGTGCCGCAGCGCCACGTCGACGACGTCGTGCGGCTGGTGCTCGAGCACCTTCGGCCGGAGCAGCTGTTCCGAGCCGGTGCCGGCGACGTGGCGGTGCGCCGGCTCGCTCGCCGCGTGCAGAGGATCGATCGCCTCGTGCGACTGGCGGTGGCCGATGCGCGAGGTCGGCCCCCTCTGCCCGACACGGGGGAGGAGGCCGCGATCTGGCTGCTGGAGCGCGCGCGAAGCCTCGAGGTCGAGGCAGCAGCGCCGAAGCCGCTGGTGTTGGGGCGCCACCTGATCGCGGCAGGACTGAGCCCCGGTCCCCACTTTCGCGCCCTGCTCGACCGCTGCTTCGAAGCGCAACTGGACGGCGCCTTCCAAGACACGGCTGGCGGCGTGCTCTTCCTGGGGTCTCTGCTGCGCGAGGGCGCTGCGGCCGGCGAGGAGATCGCGGCTGGTGCAGGGGGCCCGGCGGGATCGGGCGAGCGGGGCCCATCCCCATGAAACGCGGGGCGGGGCCGCGAAACAGGGAGGGACAGGCTGGCGTCCTACATCAGCATGAACGGAGGCGCGACGCTCCGAGCGACAGTCACGGCGAGGATCCGTCGCGCCGACCCGGCGCAGGAAGGGCTGTGGAAGGAAGCGCCGGCCCCAGCGACTTCGAGCTGGTCCAGGGGAGCCGTCGGGGAGAGCACCAGGCGTTCGAGGCTCTCGTGCAACGGTACGAGGCTCGAATCCGACGCCTGGCCTTTGCGTTCGTCCGCGACGAGAGCCTGGCGGAGGATGTGGCCCAGGATACTTTTCTGCAGGCCTTGCGTAGGATCGACTCACTCAAGCAGGCGACGTCCGTGCGGAGCTGGTTGTTCAGCATCGCCGTCAATCGAGCTCGGGACGAGCTCCGGCGCAGAGCGCGCTGGGCTCCAGGAGACTTCGGGTCGGACGCCGAGCAGGGTCCGGTCGCGACGGATCAGTCCGGGGAAGAGCGGGTCATGCAGCTGCAGCTCCGGGGCCACCTGCGGCGGGTGATCGACGAGCTGCCCGATCGATACCGAGTGCCGCTGTTGCTCAAGGAAGTCGAAGAAATGACCTACGCCGAGATCGCCCGGACGCTGGGTATCCCGATGGGGACCGCACAGATTCGCATCCATCGCGCCCGGCTGCGGTTGCGCGAGAGTTTGAAAAAGCTCGGTCTGGTCGCAGGGAAGGAAGCCGAGGGTAACGCGTGAGAACGGGCACCCGCAGGACGATCGGCTCGCTTGCGGGTCGCGCAGGAGACAGCACCATGACATGCGGACGCGAAGACGCCTGGCTTTCCGAGTACCTCGATGGCGAGACGCTCGATGGCAAGACTGCCGACGCGATGGATCCCGACGGCCACCTCGAGAGCTGCGTAGACTGCGGCCGCCTGCTGGCGGAGCTGCGCGAGGTACGAGTGCTGGTTCGACCGCCGAAGGTCGAGCCCGACCCGTTTTTCTTGACGCGTTTCCGTGCACGCCGCGAGAAGGCTTCGCGTCTCGAGCGAGAAAGCTGGCGGCGGGTCGCAGTACGCTTGCTCCTGCCGGCCACTGCCGCTGCCGCCGTGATGGCGGTCGTGACCGTTGGCCTGGGGGAACGCGAGCGCGAATCGTTCTGGGATCTCGAACGGCATGCCCTCGGGGCAGGGTCGCCGCGGGTGCAGTCGGCCCCCCTAGCGAGCGACCTGGAGCCGTTCCTCGCCGCCGCCCTCGGGCCTCGTGAGCCGGTGCGCCCGCGAGTGGCCGGCGAGCAGCCGCGTCGTTGACGAGTGTCAGGAGCCATGAGCAGCAACTGGAGATGGATCGCGGCGGCGCTAGTGCTGACGCTGGTCGCCGGAGGGAGCCTCGGAGTGGTCGCGGACCGGGTGATCCTGCGCGACGATCGGGCGCGCCGTGGACCCAGCACCGCGCCCGAGGGCACCATCTGGTTCGACTGCAGCCTGGCCAGTCCGTTGGACCGCCTCGACCCCGAGCAGCGGGCTGCCGAGCATCGCGCCTGGCGCGACGGCCGCTTGACCGACATGCGAGGGGACCTAGATCTCGACGACGAGCAGGTCGCAGGCATCAGCGCGGTCTTCGACAGCCATCGCGACCTCGCCCACGACTACTGGGATCGCACGCGGGCTGAGTACTGCAGCATGCGAGAGGACCTCCGTCACGACGTGCTGGAGCTGCTGCGAGCCGACCAGCGGGAGGGCTTCGAGGAGCGGCTCCGCCGGATCGACGAGCGTGCCCGCGCCCGCCTGTCGGCACCGGGCCCGGCAGCGAGCGATCCGAAGTGAGCGACGAGCCCAGAGACGAAGGCAAGATCCATCCGATCGTGCGCTTCTCGGTGGAGCGCCGCGTGACCATGTGCATGGCGGTGCTGGGAGTGCTCGTCCTCGGCTGGCTGTCTCTGGAGCGCCTCCCGCTCGAGTTCCTGCCGTCCTTCGCCTCTTCCAGCATCTCGGTCAACGCGCCGTACCCGTCGGCGTCGCCCCAAGAGGTGGAGCGGGCGGTCCTGCGTCCCCTGGAGGACGGGCTGGGCGCGATCAACGGCCTCGACCAGTTGGTGGCGACCGCGTCCGAGGGCTCGGCGAACCTCAACCTGACGTTCGTCGAGGGCACCGACATGGAGCTCGCGGCGGTCGACGTGCGAGACCGCATCGACCGCGTGCGCAGCCGTCTGCCCGACGACCTGGAACGGATCTTCGTCCGGCGATTCCAAAGCACCGACATTCCGGTGCTGCGCAGCAGTCTCAGCGCGCCGTGGCCGCGCGACCAGGTCTATGACTTCGCCGAGCGGATACTGCAGCCAAGGCTCGAACGGCTCGAGGGAGTGGCCCAGGTTTCGGTGCGCGGTCTCCAGAGCAAGACGCTGCAGGTCAACGTCCATCCCGCGCGACTGGCGGCGGCCGGGATCGACAGCCGCGAGCTGGCAAACGCGCTCCTCGCCAACAACGTCAACATCTCCGGCGGGTCGCTGCGCGAGGGGAGCCGTCGCTACCTGGTGCGCAGCGTCGGCCAACTGCGCCACGTCGAGGAGATCCGGCGGCTTCCGATCCGAGGCGACGGTTTGCGCCTCGGCGACGTCGCCGAGGTGACGCTCGACTTTCCGGAGCGCACCTTTTACAGCTACCTCAACGGCGAGCAGTCGCTGTACGTCGCCATCAACAAGCAGTCGACCGCCAACCTCCTCGAGGTCGTGGACCGGGTCAAAGAGGAGTATCGCAAGCTCGAGGAGGAGGCCGCCGGCCTCACGGTGCGGCACTTCAACGACGCATCGGTCGACGTGCGTCAGGGGCTGTCGGAGCTCGGGCGCGCCGGGATGCTCGGTGGCGGGCTCGCGATCCTCTTCACGTACCTGTTCCTGCGCAAGTTCCGAACCACGCTGCTCGTGGCGATCGCGATTCCGATCTCACTGGTTCTCACGTTCGTGATCCTCTACCTGGCGCGCGAGCTCGGCATCACCAACATGACGCTCAACGTCATGAGCCTGATGGGTCTGATGCTGGCCGTGGGCATGCTGCTCGACAACTCGATCGTGGTCGTCGAGTCGATCTTTCGGCACCGGCTCGAGCTGGGTCGCGATTCGCGCACCGCGAGCCTGCGGGGAGCCAGCGAAGTGGCGCTGCCCATCATTGCGTCGACGGCCACCACGATGTGTGTGTTCCTGCCGTTGATCTTCGCGGTCAGCAGCAGCGGCGGTGGAGGAGGGCGCGGCGGCGGCTTCTCCCGCTTCATGGTCGACATCGGGACGACGGTGTGCATCGTGATGGTTGCGTCGCTCGTGGTGTCGCTTACGGTCGTGCCGATGGTGGCGCCGCTCCTGCTCCGCTCGGAAGCGCGCACCAAACCGCGTTGGCTCGACGGGTTGGTCAAGGCGTACGGCGTGCTCATCCGAATCACGCTGCGCCATCGCCTCGCCTTCACCATGGGGGCCCTGGCCTTGCTCTGTTTCTCCTGGTGGATCTACGGCGGCATCGAGCGGACGTTCTCGCCACCGTCCCAAGCGCGCCAGGTCACCCTGCTCGTGGACACACCACGCCGATACTCCGAGCAGGAGCGAGTGCAGCTCTTCGACGAGATCTATCGGGTCCTGGACAAACATAGGAGCGAGTGGGAGATCGCCGACATCACCCACGAGCTCCGCACCGCTGGCGGCCGCTCGCGGGGGCGCGGCGGCTTCGGGGGCAACCGCTTCGAGCTGTTCCTGACCCCCGAAGAGGATTCGCGTCTGCGCACCGGTGAGATCCAGGAGCTGGTCCGGGCGGCGTTGCCGGTGAAAGCGGGGATCGACTACAAGCTGGCGCAGACCCAGCACGGTCCTCCGGGCGCCGGGTCGTCGGAGGTCCGCCTCGAGCTGGTCGGCCAGGACCTCGAGATCCTCGAGCTCCTGAGCCCGCACCTGATCGCTCGTTTGCGTGAGCTGCCTTTCCTGCGCGACGTCGATTCCTCTCTCGAGAGCGGGGAGGACGAGATCCGCGTGACGGTGGACCGCGAGCGCGCGGCGCAGTCCGGTCTGACCAGCCGGGTCGTCGCGCAGACCATCTCGACCGCGCTCACCTCGCGCAACCTGAGTTACTTCCAGGCCGAGGACCGCGAGATCGGCATGGTGCTGCAGTACCGCCAGGAGGATCGCGAGACCCTCGACCAGCTCGAGCGCATGCCGGTGTTCGCGGGCGGCAGCCCGCTTCCCGTCGGGGCGCTGGCGAGCTTCGAGGTGGAGCCGGGCGCGCGCACGATCGAGCGCGAGGATCGTCGGCCCAAGATCGAGATCACCGCCGGCACCGGCGACATGCCCTCGTTCGCGGCGATGGGGGCGATCCGCGGGGTGCTCGCCGACATGCCGCTGCCCGAGGGTTACGAGTGGAAGTTCGGACGCTCCTGGATGGACGCCCAGAACGACGCTCGGCAGGCCTCGGTGGCGCTCCTGGTCGCGGTGCTGCTGGTGTACATGATCATGGCCGCGCTGTTCGAGGACTTCGTGCAGCCGCTGACCATCCTGCTGTCGATTCCGTTCGGCTTCATCGGGGTCGGCCTGGTCATGAAGCTCGCCGGCCAGCCGCGCTCCAGCGCCGCCGACATGGGGCTCGTGATCCTTGCTGGCATCGTGGTCAACAACGCGATCGTTCTGATCGACCACGTCAACGGCCTGCGCCGCGGAGGAATGAGCCGCGACGAGGCGATGGTGCTGGGCGGCCAGCATCGGCTGCGGCCAATTCTCCTGACGGCGATCACCACCATCCTCGGTCTGCTGCCGATGGTGCTGCCGTTCTTCCTGCCATCGGTGTTCGGTCAGCCCGAGGGCCGAGCCGCATTCTGGGCGCCGGTTGGGCTCGTGATCCTCGGTGGCCTTACGACCTCGACCTTCCTGACGCTGCTCATCATTCCCACCGTCTACACCCTTCTCGACGACGCGGTCGGCTTCGTCCGCCGCGCGACCTGGTCCGCTCGACACCCATCCCATGAGATCAACAGCCCCGAGATCGAAAGTCCCGCCAGCTGAGACCGAAGTCGACCGCTGCGGCTCGCCCGCCGAGGCGCGCTCGCCCGTCGTGATGTCGCTCCTCGGCCCTGGCTCGGCCCGGCGCCGTGCTCGCACGGTCTCCGCCTTGCCTTTGCTGCTGCTGGTTCTGCTCGGTGCGTTGCTGGCCGCCGGCTGCGGCGACGCCGGCGCCGATGCGGGAGGCGGCGGCGAAAGGCAGGGAGGCCGCGGGCCCGAACGCGGCGGCGGTGGTGGCTTTCCGGGAGGCGGATTCCCCGGCGCTGGCGGCGGCGGGGGCGCCGGCATCCCGGTAGAGGTCGCAGAGGTCGTGAGGCGGGACATTTCCGACCTGCTCCAGACCACGGGGACGCTCGAGGCGGAGCAGGAGGTCGACGTGGTGGCGCGGATCGCCGGGCCGATCGTCGAGCTGCGGGTCGAAGAGGGTGACCGCGTACGTGCGGGCGGTCTCCTGGCTCGCATCGACGATCGCGAGCTGCGAGCACAGCTCGAGATCCTGCGCGTGGCGGTGGACGAGGCGCGCGCCAACCACGAGCGCGCCCAAGCCTCGTTCGAGGCCCAAATCATCTCGAAGGAGACGCTCGATCAGACCAGCGCGCGGTTCGAGTCGGCGACGGCACAGATCCGGGGTACCGAGATCCAGCTCGGCTACACACAGGTGCTCGCGCCGTTCGATGGGCTGGTGATCGAGCGGGCGGTGAAGCTCCAGGAGTTCGTGCAGAACGGCGTCCGCCTTTTCCGCGTGTCGGACTTCGATCCGTTGCTCTGCCCGGTCCAGATTCCCGAGAAGGACCTGGGTCGCATCCGCCTCGGCCAGAGCGCGTACCTCACGGTCGAGGCCTTTCCGGGAGACCGCTTCGCTGCCAGCGTGCTGCGCATCAACCCGGTGGTCGAGCGCGGCAGTGGCACGGTGAAGGTGACACTGGCGGTACGGGGTGAGGGGCGTCTCCGGCCAGGCATGTTCGCCTCGGTCCACCTGCGCACCGACATCCACCAGGACGCGGTCGTCATCCCCAAGCGAGCGTTGGTGCTCGAGAGTATCGGCGACACCGTGTACGTGCTCGAAGATGGGGTCGCCAGGCGCCGGGAGGTCTCGCTCGGCTACGACGAGGCCGACCTGGTCGAGGTGATCTCGGGGCTGCAACCCGGGGAACGGGTGATCGTGGTCGGCCAGGACAGCGTCAGCGAAGGGACGCCGGCGTACGAGCTGGCTGCGAGGGTTGGCCCGACGGCGGCTCAGCGCGGCGAAGGCGCGCAGGCCGATGCGGCGGTGGGCGGCGAGCCGCCTGCCTCCGCAGGGACATCAGGAGGTCCCGGCGCGCGAGCGGGTGGCCAGCAGCCCGGTGCTCCCGGCGGCAGTCCGGGGGGCGGCTTCCGCGAGATCGACTGGAACGATCCGGCGGCAGTCGAGCGGGTCAAGGCGATGATGCGCCAGCGCGGTCTCACCGACAGCCAGATCGAGGAGCGTCTGGAGCGCATGAAGGCGATGGGGACCGGGGGCCGGCCGGGGAGGTCGTGAGGGTCGTCGAGACATCGCTTCGGCGTCCGGTCACGGTGTTCATCTTCGCCGTGGCGGCGGTGGTCTTCGGCTGGGTGGCGTTCCGCAGCCTCGCCGTCGATCTGCTGCCCGATATCTCGTATCCGTCCCTGACGGTGCGCGCGATCTACGAGGGTGCCGCGCCGGCAGAGGTCGAGAGCCTGGTGACCCGGCCGATCGAGAACGGCGTCGGGGTCGTGAACAACGTGGTGCGGGTGACCTCGAGCTCGCGGCCCGACGTCTCGGAGGTGGTGCTGGAGTTCGCCTGGGGCACGAACATGGATTTCGCGTCGCTCGACGTGCGCGAGCGACTCGACAGGGTGCGGCTGCCCGTTCCGGTGCAACAGCCGGTACTGCTGCGCTTCGACCCCTCGCTCGATCCCGTGTTGCGGCTCGGTTTGACCGGGGTCGACGACCTGGTGCGACTCCGGCTCCTCGGCGAGGAGGAGGTGAAGCGCATCCTCGAGCGGGTGGACGGCGTGGCAGCCGCGGTGGTCAGCGGCGGTCTCGAGGAGGAGATCCAGGTCGAGCTGAACGAGGGCAGGGTCACCGCGCTGGGGCTCGACGTCGACACCGTGCGGCAGCGGCTCGCGGCCGACAACGTGAACCTCACGGGCGGTCGGTTGCGCGAGGGTCAGACCGAGTACCTGGTACGCACTGTCAACGAGTTCCTCCGTCCCGAAGACCTGCGGGAGGTCGTCGTCCACCGATCGGGCAGCGCGATCGTTCGCCTGGCCGACATCGCGACGGTCCGGAAGGGCTCCAAGGATCGCGACGTGATCTCTCGGATCGACGGCCGCGAGGCGGTCGAGGTCGCGGTGTACAAGGAGGGCGGCACCAACACCGTCCGCGTTGTCGACGCCGTGGAACGCGAGCTCGACGAGCTACGCGAGCGGCTGGTGCGCATCGATCCGTCCTTGCGGGCGGACGTGATCACCGACCAGGCCCGCTACATCCGCCAGTCGGTCAACGACGTCGTGGGCAGCGCGATCCAGGGCGGCGCGCTCGCCATCCTGGTGCTGTTCCTGTTCCTGCGCAGCCTGAAGAACACCCTGATCATCGGCATCTCGATTCCGGTCTCGGTGATGGCGACGTTCTTCCTGATGTATGCGAGCGGCATCTCGCTCAACATCATGTCGCTCGGCGGGCTCACGCTCGGCATCGGAATGCTGGTCGACAACTCGATCGTGGTGCTCGAGTCGATCCAGCGCAAGCGCGAGGAGGGGATGGCGCCGCTCGAGGCGGCGCGAGTCGGCGCCGGCGAAGTCGCTCGGGCGGTGACGGCGAGCACCATCACCACCGTCTGCGTCTTCGCGCCGATCGTGTTCGTGGAGGGGATCGCGGGCCAGCTCTTCGGCGACCAGGCCTTGACCGTCACGTTCTCGCTGCTGGTTTCCCTGGTGATGGCTTTGACTGTCGTGCCGATGCTCGCTTCGCGGCAGGCCGCCACCGCGCCGCCGGAGGCTTCGCCAACGGCCACCCGATCGAAGGTGGGAACGGTCGCGCGACGCTCGGTGTTCGCCATCGCGGTGGCGGTCGCGAGCAGCGTCGCCGCTTCCCTGCGCCTGGTGTCGCGGATCGCGGGCGCGCTCGTCCAGCCAGTGTTGGCCGGTTTCGAGCGGGCCTTGGGCGCTCTGGCGGGGGTCTACGATCGTGTCCTCGCCGGTGTACTGCGGCGCCCCGCGCTCGTGGTGGCTGGCGTCTTCCTGCTCCTGCTGGCGAGCCTGGGGCTGCTCCGCACTCTGGGGATGGAACTGGTGCCGGAGCTCATCCAGGGAGAGTTCTACGTCGACGCGGAGCTGCAGCCTGGCACCCGGCTGGAGATCACGGACCGACGCCTGCAGCGGATCGCCCTGGCAGCAGCCGCGCTGCCGGGCGTCGACCGCGTCTACGTGGTCGCCGGTGCTTCGAGCGAGCAGGGAGGTGCGTCGGGCGAGCTGAGGGAGAACATCGGACAGATCACGGTCCGGGTCGCTGACCCGAGCACGCGCGAGGGCGAGGAAGAGCTGATGGCGCTCCTGCGCCAGGAGATCGACGCGCAGAACCGGGTCTATGCGCAGGTGGCGCCGGCGCGCGACACTGTTGCTCCGCCCGACGACTCGAGAGCTTCCGGCGCGCTCAGGTTCCGCTTCGGGCGGCCTTCCTACTTCAGCTTTCGCACGCCCATCGAGGTCGAGCTGCGCGGATACAACCTGACGCTGCTCGAGCGTCTGGCGGCCGAGCTGGTGACCCGGCTGCGGGAGATTCCGGGCCTCGCCGACGTGAAGTCGTCGACCGAGGGCGGCACTCCCGAGCTCCAGATCGTCTTCGACCGCCAGCGGCTGGCGGCGTTGGGATACGGGATCGCCGAGATCGGTGCGCTGGTGCGGGCCAAGGTCCAAGGCGAGATCGCCAGCGAGATCCAGCGCGACGACCGCAGCGTTGGCATCAGGATGCGTTCCGAGGAGAGCTTCCGCGACAGCGTGCGCGATTTGCGCGATCTCAACGTGGCGCGGACCCAGCGATCGCCGATCCCGCTGTCGTCGGTGGCGCAGGTGATCGAGACCGAGGGGCCGGCCGAGATCCGGCGCGCCGACGGCAGCCGGGTCGCGCTGGTGGAGGCGAACCTGGTCGGCCGGGACCTGGCCGGAGTATCCCGCGACATCGAATCGGTGCTCCTCGGTATGACCCTGCCTCCAGGGTTCGAGTGGAGCGTCGGGGGCCAGCGCCAGGAGATGGAGACCTCCTTCCGGAGCATGCGCCTGGCGATCCTCCTGGCCGTGTTCATGGTGTACTTGGTGATGGCTTCGCAGTTCGAGTCGCTGCTGCACCCCTTCGTGATCCTCTTCTCGGTGCCGTTCGCGGCCGTGGGCGTGACGCTGGTGCTGTGGGCGACGGGCACGACGATCAGCATCGTGGTCTTGATCGGCGTCATCCTGCTCGCCGGAATCGTTGTCAACAACGCCATCATCCTGATCGACTACACCAACCAGCTGCGTGCTGCCGGCGCGGCCAAGCTCGATGCCCTCCGTCAGGCGGGGCGCATCCGGCTGCGCCCGATCCTGATGACGACTGCCACGACGGTGCTGGGCCTCCTGCCGATGGCGCTCGGGCTGGGGGAGGGCAGCGAGCTGAGGGCTCCGATGGCCATTACCGTGGTCGGAGGGCTGCTCAGCTCGACCCTGCTCACGCTGCTGCTGATTCCTGCCGTGTACGCGCTGCTCGATCATCGAGCCTGATCGGGCGGCACCGACCGTCGTTCGATCCGGAAGCGGGTCGGGAGGGAGAGTGGCGCGATCGCTTGAATCCGCGGCAAGTGACGGCTACGCTTGGCCTTCCGGCTACCGGAGGGGTGTCTGTGCCGAGTCCCGATCAGAATCTGCGGGAGGTCGAGGACGAGCTGCGTGACAAGCAGGAGCAACTGCGCGAGCTCGCGGAGCGCGAGCAGCACTATCGCGACCTCCTGCTGGAGGCCGGTGACGAGATCCGACGCCTCCGCGACGAGCTGAGCCAACAGAAGCGGACCACTGGCGCCACCATCGCGGGGGACTCGGACTCGGCCGAGCTCGGGGAGCTGCGCCAGACCGTCGAGCTGCAGCGCAAGGCCATGGTGGACATGCGCGAGCAGCTCCACTCCCATATCGAAAGTGCATCGCGGCACGAGGCCAAGCAGCGCGAGCTCGACGATCTGCGGCGGCAGCTCGAGGAGTCGGAGCAGATCCGCGTCCGTCAGAAGAAGGCACTGTCGGTGGTGGGTGAGGTGAACTCGGCTCGCGAGGAGGAGATCGAGCGAATGCGCCGGGAGGCCTCCTCGAGCACCGAGGAGGTCGATCGCCTGCGCAGCGAGCTGGTCGAGACCGCGGGGCGGGTCAGCTCGTTGGAGGCTGAGCTCGAGGAGCTGCCCAAGCTTCGGGAGGAGAGCCAGGGGCTCGCCGAGCAACACCGGCAGGCGTTGGCGTCGGTCGAGAGACTGGAGACTCGCATTGCCGCGCTCGTGCCGCTGGAGAGCCAATCCGAGGAGCTGGCGAAACGAGTCGCTACCTTGGCCGGCGAGCGGGATCAGGCCCGGGCGGAGAGCGCCGAGCTTCGCTCCAAGAGCGGAGGCTTGGAGCAGCGAGTCAGGGAAGCCGAGGCCTTGGAGCTCGAGCTCGAGGGAGCGCGCCAGGAGCTGGAGTCGAGCGGAGTCGCGCTGGAGGCGGCGCGCAAGGACCTAGAGAGCGCCCGCAAGGATGCCGACACGGTCCACGAAGATCTCGAGCGGGTGCGGTCGGAGCTTCAGAGTGCGCGTGAGCGAGGGGAGCAGCTCGACGCGCGGGGCCGCGAGCTGGAGCTGGAGGCAGAGGCGCTGCGGCAGGAGCGCGGTAACCTCCAAGAACAGCTTGCGGCCAGGCAGAGGGAAAAGGAAGCCATCGCGGAGGAGCTGCGCGGTGTCACGGCCGAGCGGGAACGCATCCGGACAGAGTCGCTGGACCGCACAGCGGACGCCGAGCGCCTGGCGCATGATCTCGAGAAGGCAAACGCAGCGACGGCGCGCGTCGAAGAGTCGGTCGCGGAGCTCAGCACGGAGCTGGATCGCGTGCAGGCCGCTCGCGAGCGCGACACCGAAGTCCGCGACCAGCTCATCTCAGAGATCGCGGAGCTGCGCGAAGTCGAGAAGAAGTATCAGAAGCTGGCGCCCGCACGGGAGGCGCTGCAGCGACGCGTGGACGAGCTCGAGCGGGCGCAGGAGACGGGTCGCGGGTCGGATCCCGAATTGGGTGTCTTGACCCTGACCGAGGCCGACGTTCGTCTGGAACACCAGCTCGCGGCACAGGCGGAGGAGCTGGCGCTCCAGGTCTCCTCGTTGCAGGAGGCACGGGCTGAGATCGACGAGCTCCGAGGAAGGCTCGCGAATGCTGAGCTGCAGGCGCGAGAAGCCGACGACCGGGCAAGTGAGCAGGTGCACGCCGTCGCTTCGTCCGAGGCCCTACACCGGTTGGAGGCCGAGCTGGCCGCGGCTGTGCGGGAAAAGTCTCGGCTCGCCGAGGAGATCGAGCAGGCCGGTGCTCTGGTATCGAGCGAGGAGGGGCAGCTCGAGGCTCTGCAGGCCGAGATCGAGGACCGCGGCGCCCAGCTCGCCACCAGCCGTGGTGAGGCCGAAGAGGCGCAGCGTCGCGGGAGCGAGCTCGAGCGCGAGCTCGAGTCCCTGCGCGCGGAGCTCACCGTGGCGCGCCTGGAGCAGGAGCGCACCCGTATGCTGCTGGATCGAGCAGAGGCTCGTGCCGAAGCGCAGCAAGTCGCGCGCAGCGGGGCCCCACCAGCGGCCGATGGGGATGACCTACAGCCTGGCGACCGGTTCGTCCGCGAGCTGCGCGCGGACCTAGGGGAAGAGGAGTCCTGAAGCGCCGCTCCCGCTATAGGGGTGGCTCTTGGCCGTTGACATATAGGCAATTTGCCTATAGACATTCCGCCGCCATGAGCCGCGGGAGCTCTCACGACGACAGCAAGAGCGAGCAAGCGGTGGCGCGGCACCTCCCGCTCAAACCGATCTCCTACCTGCTGCTCGTCGCGTTGCAGCGCGGCGAGCGTTATGGGTACACGCTCCAGCGAGAAGTCGAGGAGCTGTCCGAGGGAACAGTGCGTCTGGACCCGGGCACGCTCTATCGATGGCTCGCGCGGCTGCTCGATGGCGGGCTCGTGGAGCGTGTCGAGGCGCCGGACGACGAAGTCGAGGATCCGCGGCGGAGGTACTACCGCTCGAGCTCGCTCGGCGTCGCCGTGGTCGAGGCGGAGTCGCGGAGGCTAGGCCGGCTGATCCTGCACGCGCGAGATGCCGGCACGGCGGGTGAGGCGGGTCGTTGAGGACCGCGCGACCGAGCTCGCGCCGAAGACTGTCGGAGAACGTGCTCCGCGCACTGCTGCGGCTCTATCCCGCGCGACATCGTCAGCGGTTTGGCGAGGAGATCCTCGAGTCCTGTCGCCGAGCTGCCGGTGGCGACGACAAGCTGGCTGTCGCCTGCCGCCTCGCCTGGGACGTGGTGTGGAGCGCGTGCTGCGTGCACTGGGACCAGCTACGCGACGGCACCAGAGGCCTCGGCGCCAGTCAGCCCGCGCCGAGGCCTCGCGATCCATCGAAGCGAGGTACTACGATGCTGGCAGCACTCTCCCGAGACCTGCGGTTCGCATTCCGGGATCTGCGCCGGGCGCCTGGCGTGACGGTCGCCGTCGTGGGCACCCTGGCCCTGGCCCTCGCGGCCGATGTCGTGGTGTTCAGCCTGGTGCACTCGGCGCTGCTGCGGGCGCTGCCCTACCGCGAGGCGGATCGACTCGTTCGCCTTTGGGAGAGCAACCCGGAGAAGGGCTGGGTGCACCAGTCCGCAGCCCCCGCCAACTTCCTCGACTGGCGCGAGCAGACGAGGTCGTTCGAGGACATCGCGGCCTACTCGTACTTCGACGGCGGCAAGGTGACGGTCAACGGCTCGGGCGAGCCGTTCCAGCTCTCCGTCGTCACCACCACCGGCAACCTGTTCACGGTGCTCGGCGCCGAGCCGTTGCTCGGCCGCTTCTTCACGTGGGACGAGACCTGGGACGGCGGTGAGAACGTGGCGGTGCTCAGTCACGGTGCCTGGCAGGAGCACTTTGGCGGCGACCTGTCAATTGTCGGCCGCAGCGTCACGATCGAGGACGTGCCGGTGACGGTCGTGGGCGTGGCGCGGCCGGGCCTGCGGCTTCCGGAGGTAGCGCCAGAGATCTGGGGCAGTGTGGACTGGAGCCCCGACGCGCGGTCCGCCGCGTGGTTCCGCCGCGCGCACTTCGTCTCGCCGATCGGACGGCTGGCGACGGGAACGAGCCCGGAGGCTGCGGACGCCGAGATCCGGGAGCTTGCCGCGCGTCTCGAGGTCGTGTACCCGGAGACCAACCGCCTGATGGGAGCGGGCGTGACGCCGTTGCATGCCTGGGTCGTCGACGACTCGCGACTGCTGCTGTGGACCCTGCTCGCCGGCGTGAGCGCCGTGCTGCTCATTGCCTGCGCCAACGCCGCGCACCTGCTGCTCGCGCGCGCCGTCGCGCGGGAGCACGATCTGGTGGTGCTCCAGGCACTCGGAGCATCGAGGATCGCAGTCGTGCGGCACGTGCTGGCCGAGAGCGCGTTGCTCGCCGCGGCAGCGGGCATCGTCGGTCTCACGCTCGCATCGGTCGGATTGCGGCTCCTGCGTGTGTACGGGCCCGCCGACCTCCCGCGCCTCTGGGAGCTCGAGATGCGACCCGCAGCGGCGGTCTTCGCCGTGGGCCTCGTGGTGGTCGCGGTCGCGCTCGCCGGGCTCCTGCCCGCGCTGCACGCGGCAGGTCGATCTCGGCTCGCTGTGAGCGAGCCCGGCCGCAGCGGCGGATCACGCTCTCAGCAGCGCCTCCGTCGAGGTCTTGTCGCGCTGGAGGTCGCGCTCGCCGTGCTGTTGGTCGCCGGCGGCGGCCTGTTCCTGCGTAGCCTCGGGTCGCTCATTCGCACGGACACCGGCTTCGACGCCGCCAACGTGATCACCGCCAAGATCCCGCTGCCGGCCCGACGCTACGACGGGCCTCGGCGCATCGCGTTCTACGACGAAGTGACGGAGCGCCTGAGAGGAGCGAGTGGCGTGGAGGCGGTTGGCCTCGTCAGCAGTTTGCCGATCGCCAGCGCCACCTGGACCACCACCCTCGTCGTCGAGGGTCTCGGCGAGGAGGGGTACGTGCCCGAGATCCAACATCGCACGGTGGACACAGGGTACTTCGAGGCAATGCGCGTCCCGGTGATCGCCGGGCGCGACTTCGACGTCGCGGAACCGGTCCCGGCGGTGATCCTCAATCGAACGGCTGCGGAGCGGCACTTCGCCGGATTGGACCCGATCGGTCGCCGCGTCGCCCAGGGTGGGCGGTACTCCGCGATCGCCGGCGGCGAGGAGCCGGACTGGTACGTAGTCGTGGGCGTTGTCGAGGACGAGGTCCAGGTCGACCTCCGTACCCCAGTGATGCCGCAGATGTTCGAGCCGCTGTCACAAGACCCGCGCGCGTCGATGACGGTCGTCGTGAGGTCGGTAGGCGAGCCGCAGGCGCTCGCCGCGGCCCTCCGCGCCGCGGTGGCGGACCTGGACCCGACGATTCCGGTGGGGGAGATCGCCGCCATGACAACGGTGCTGCGCGACTCGCTCCAACGGGAGCGCTTCCTGCTGTGGATCACCGGCGGGTTCTCGGTCTTCGCGCTGCTGCTCGCGGCGCTCGGCGTCTACGGAGTGCTCTCCTACTGGGTGTCGTCCCGCTCGCGCGAGCTCGGCCTGTTGCAGGCGCTTGGCGCGAGCTCCGGTGACCTGCACCGCCTGGTGCTCCGACAGGGCATGACAGCAGTGGCGCTTGGGCTCGTGGTGGGCCTGGTCGCGGCGCTGGTCGCCGGGCGCCTCGTGGAGGGCCTGCTCTTCGAGGTCAGCGCCAGCGACCCGGTCACCCTTGGGGCGGTAGTCGCGCTGGTCTCGATGGCCGCGTTGCTCGCGTGCGTCGTCCCGGCACGGCGCGCAGCTCGCCTGCAGCCGGCGTCGTTGATCCGCGAGGGTTGAAGGAGCGGCGAAGTGGGCGCGACGATGGCGAGAGTGGGCGTGGACCGGTGACGAGAGGCGGTAGGCTCGCCCGGCTCGCCGACTGTGATCGTTCCACCCGTGCGAATCGACCCCTTCTGGCTCAAGGTCTCGCGCCCGGGTCTGTGGTTCCAGACCCTGTGGCTCTACCTCCTGCCGACCGCGCAACGGTACGAGGTCTTCGGCTCGCCCGTCTTCTGGCTCGGGTTGGTCTTCGTCACCTATCCGCTCAACCTGTTGGTCTACGGTCTCAACGATCTCGCGGATCAGGAGATCGATCGGCACAACCCGCGCAAGGACAGCTTCCTGTTCGGCGCGCGCGGCACGGCGGCGCAGTTGCGACGAGTCCCGGCGGTAGCGGCCGCGGTGAACCTGCCTTTCGCCGTGGCGATCGTCGCGGTCTCCGGACCTCGCATGGCGCTGATCCTGGCCGGCATCGTGGCGGTCAACGTGCTCTACGACATGCCGCGCTGGGGACTGCGCGGCAGGCCGCCGCTCGAGCTCCTGAACCAGCTCGGGTACCTGCTCCTGCTGCCGTTCAGCTCGTTCCTCAACGGGTTGCCGGCCGTCGCGCCGCGGACCATGGTCTACCTTGCGTTGTTCTGCACCCATGCCCACCTCATGGGCGAGATCATGGACGTCGAGCCCGACCGGTCGGCGGGACGGCGCACCACGGCAACGGTGCTCGGTGCCCGCGCGACTAAGCTCGTGGTGATGGCGCTGGTAGCCGGGGAGGGCGCGATGCTGATTCTGGCGTTTCGCGAGCCGGTGCTCGGTGCGTTCCTGCTGCTGGGCGCCGTCTGGTTGCTACTCGACGTGACCCTGCTCTACAGGGACCGCCCCTACACCCGGCGGGAGTTCCAGGTCTTCGGCGTCGCTCTGAACGCCGCCGGCTTCGCGAGCCTCGCGTGGGTTTGGTGGCGGGGTTCCCTGTGACAGAGCCCTCGCCCGCGTGGCGGCTCAGCTCTCGAGCAGGATCCTGGTCGGATCCTCGATG
>DATLFI010000125.1:0-2732 GCA_035524895.1 Thermoanaerobaculia bacterium
TCGATTCGTCGATCTTGGGAGTGGTTCTCGACACCCACGCACAGGCGCATGAGCTAGGGAAGGTGTTTCGCCTGCAGCTTGGCACGGCTGCGATCGTCCACCGCGCCTTCGAGATCTGCGGAGTGTTCTCGGTCGTGGAGCGCGTAGCGACGCGCGAAGAGGCCCTTGTACGGGGAGAGCAGTAAGGTGGCGGCCTTCACCGCGACACTCAAACTAGGTCCGACCGAGCTTCGCAGAATGCGCGAGTTGCTCACATCCTGGCTCGAGTTGACCGATGCCAACGATGGCGTCCGCGACGCAGTCTTGCTCGCGACGCACGAGGCCGCGGCCAATGCGATGGCGCATGGACAGCCGGAGAGCCCGGTGAGCATTTCGGCGAGTCAGGACGAGGGTGGCGGCTTCACCATCGAGGTCACGAATCTCGGCACGTGGAAGGAGCCAGAGCCAGCACACCACCGCCGCGGCCTCTCGCTGATGAGCGAGCTCATGTCTGAGGTCGCGATTCACCCGAAGACGAGCGTTCGTATGCTGAGCGGCTAGTTCGCCCCGCCCGCTTGAGGGCCGCGGCCGTTGGGCACGGTCGGCAGAGTGTTTGCTGCTCCGTGCTGACCGGGACTCCTAAGGGGACCGGCCGGCGCGAATCTCATGACCGGGCGGGCAGTCGCTCACGTTGGTCACCACCGTCGGCGCGACCGAGCCTTTCCGCGCCCTGACCGTGCTCTTTCGTGCCTCGCCTGCGTCCGAAGTCCGGTACCTAAGCCATCTGGCGAAGAGGGCACGGCCACCGTGCCCTTCCGTGCCTCCTCCACCTCCGTTTTTCGCATAACTAAGCCGAACCTCGACCATTTGGGCGCTGCCTACGTTGGGCACGCTCAGCACCGCTTCTGCCTGGTTTTTACACCACCCCACCTGGGACTCCAAAGGGGCCGAATCCTGGCCAAGTCGCGACTTCGTTCCTCACAGTCGCGGGCGCTTAGGAATGCGTTCTTCGGCGCTGAGAGGCGGGCGGAGTCGGCAACCAATCACTCCCCAGGGGAAGAGGGAAGGGACGCCCAGACCGACCCGGCCGAATGAGCCTTCGTCGCCTTCGAACGCCGACCTTCCTCGTAAGTCCCGCGCAAGTTTCGGTGCAATCCCGCATCATCTGACTAGGGATCAGGTCTGACATGGAGCAAAGAGTCAAGGGGTGACGCACGATCGAGCGGTTGTCCTCTCGGCCTCGAGCAGCGGAGCGCCCGGAGCAGCGACGGTGGATCAGACTGACATTCGCCGGTCGGGACGGCATGACTGGTAACCGTCGGGAGCTGCCTCGGTCTAAGGTCGCGGGTCACCGGCGGGCGGTGCCGCATAGAGCTCTCGAGGGTTCTCCGTGTGGTCGGGCGCATCCGCTGCTCGAGGTCGAAAGGCTGGTCGCAGCTCACGTTGTCCGCAATGGCTGCTCGGTCGCGATCGCCCACACGAGCCGGCGAGCTCTCTCGCGCAGGCGACCGCAATCTTCTGGGAGGGCTTGCCGCGGCCGGCCATGCGCTGCCAGCGGGAGTACAGGCGCTGCTGGCAGCGCCAGGCACGCTCGAGGACGAGCGCGTCCTGGCCGCGTTGGCGACGGGCGAGCTCGTAGCCGACCTTCGGCCGGCGACGTGCGTGCCAGGCCGACTCGACCAAGAGCCGGCGCACATGGCTGTTTCCGACCTTCGTGATCGAGCCCTGACGGCGATGCTCGCCCGAGGAGTGCTCGGAGGGGACGAGACCGACGAAGGCCATGAACTCCGCGGCCGTCTGGAAGCGGCCGAAGTCGCCGATCTCGGCTGCGATCCCGAGCGCCGTCAGGGTGTCGACGCCGCGCAGGCAGCGCAGGCGAGCGACGAGCACCGACCATGGTCCCTGCGCGGCCGTCTCGGCGATCGCTCGCTCGAGCGCCTCGATGCGGGCGTCGACGAGGTCGAGCGCGTGCAGGTAGGTGTCGAAGGTCAGCTGCTCGGCAGGGAAGACGAAGCGCTGCTGGGAGAGCCAGGCGCGCCGGGTGACGCTCCAGGACTTGCCTGGCAGCAGCCGCCCGTGGCGCAGGCAGAACTTCGAGAGGCGATGCCGGTCGCGCATGCGATCGAGGCGCGCGTCCTCGCGGGCGCGCACGAGATCGCGCGCGGCCTCGAGCTCGGGCGAGGGAACGTAGATCGGCTCGAGCAGCCCCCCGGCGAGCAGGCGCGCGAGCTTGCGCGCGTCTCGCGGGTCGGTCTTGACCCGATCGCCCGGTCGCTGCGGGACGAGCCCGGGTGCGACTACCGCGCATTCGATCCCACGCTCGCTCAGATGCCGGTAGAGGCCGAAGCCGGTCGGGCCCGCCTCGTAGCAGCAGCGAACGCTCGGCCAGCGGCGCAGCACCCGCTCCACCGCCTCTTCGTCGTAGGGCAGCGTCCTTTCATCGAGCAGCTCGTCCGCACGAACCGCTGCCACTCGGATCGACCTCGCGTGGACGTCCAGCCCGACGGTTACCGTCGTAGAGTCGTACATGGTCGGCGACCTCCGTATGTGGCTCTACCGGGCTCACCCCGGCAACCCACGACAGATGCGTAGGCGCCGACCACTCTCTGCCAGCAACCGGACGCCGCGGCCCGCGGGGCTACAGCTCCATCCTGTCTAAGGTGCACGCGATGAGCGCGCCCGTCCGGGAAGTGGCGGAGATCTGCCTCCGCTGCGGCGCGCACATGGAATGGCGCCACGGCACATTCCAGTGC
>DATLFI010000126.1:0-49573 GCA_035524895.1 Thermoanaerobaculia bacterium
ATCCTCTACCAGGCTGCCACCGGCCGGCTGCCCTTTCCGGCCCAGAGCCGGGGCGAGGCCATTGCCGGCTTCGGGCGCGAGCTGGTGCTGCCTCGTGTCCTGGCGCCGGGGATCGCTCCCCGGTTCGAGGAGGCCGTCCTCCGTCTGCTGCCGATACGCCCCGCGGACCGCGTTCCCAGCGCCGCCGAGGCTGCGGTGCTGCTCCAGGAGGTGGCTGCTGCCTCCGAGGGGGACGCGTTGTCTCGACCGCTCGCGGGCGACGATACGAAGGTGGAGCCGGAGTCGGAGCCCGCCTCGGGTCTCGGCGCGCGGCTGGCGCGACTGCGGCGCGGCTGGCGACGGCGCTAGGCACGCTGTATCCTGAGACGCGGAGGAGGATCCGACGATGGTCACCCAGACGATGACGGCAGGATGTGAGGCGCTCTGTACCGCGCTCGACGCGGCGGTGGCCGGAGAGCGGGGCGTCGAGGAGGTCACGGCACGCGTCGAGCAAACCCTCAAGGAGCTGATCCAGCACGGCGAGGTCCTTCTCCCAGAGCACCTGTGCCGCCCCTGCTGCGACTGCTACGCGCGGCGCCTGGTCCACAAGAGCGAGGAGCTCGGCTACACGGTCGTGGCGATGGTGTGGGGCGTGGGTCAAGGCACGCCGCTCCACGACCACAGCGGCATGTGGTGCGTCGAGGCGGTGCTGGACGGACGTATCGAGGTGGTGCAGTACGAGTTGGTCGAGGAGGCTGCCGGCCGATTCCGGTTCGCGCCGCGCGGATCGGTGCTCGCCGGCCCGGGCTCAGCCGGGAGCCTGATCCCGCCCTTCGAGTACCACACCATGACCAACGTCGACGCCCGCCCGTCGATGTCGATCCACGTCTACCAGAGCGAGATGGTGGAATGCCGCGCCTTCAAGCCTGGTGACGAGGGCTGGTACGAGCCCTACCAGCGGCGCCTGTCCTACACCGCCTGAGCTCTTGCGCATCGAGGGCACATCCGTCCGACGACCCGCGCTCGCGCTCGCGCCCGCGACCGCGGCTGCTGCTGCGGTGTTGTTGTGGGTGCTCGGCTCTCTCGCATGTACCCGAGCCGAGCCGCCCGAGTCGCCTGAGCCGACCGAGGTGCGCGCCCCGTCCGCGCTGCCCGAGATCGTGCAGCGCTCGATCGCCCACCACGGCTTCGACCGCCTACCCGAGCTCGAGGTGGCGCTCACCGTCACCTCGGCGTCCGGCTCCTTCGACGTCGTGGCGCGCCACGGCGACCTCTTCGAGTACGTGGTCGAGACCCGCGATGGCGATGTCACGCGACGCCACCGCCACACCAACGACGCGGTCCAGGTCTTCGAGGACGGCAACGAGGTCGTGCTGGGCAGCGAGAACGACCGGCGGCGCGCACGCGACTACGTGTCGGCGCGGGTGTATTTCCTGTTTCCACCGTACCGCGTGCTCGATCCGAGCGTGTCCACCGAGGATCACGGTCTCGACGACCCGTCGATGTGGGGGGGCCGCAGCCTGCACCGGATCCGCGTCACCTTCGAGCCCGGTACCAGCTCCAACGCCGACGCGGTGTTCCTCTACTGGTTCGACCCGGACACCGCGCGCCTCGAGCAGTTCGCCTACACCTATCGCGGCGGCATGCGCTTCCGCAAGCTGATCGACCACCGGCAGGTCGACGGTCTGCTGCTCGCCGACCAGGAGAACTACGGCGTCGACGAGGACGGCGTGGGCATCGACGACCTCGACGCCGCGCGCGTTGCCGAGCTGCCGCACGTGTCGACGGTGCGGCTGAGCGACGTGCGGGTTCGAGGTCGTTGATCACGCAAGCATCCAGCACCTTGACGATCGCCTCGACGTTGTCGCCGTCGAAGAACCAGAAGTAGCCGCTGTCGCCGGTGAGCGGCACCGCATTGCCCTGCCCGGCGGCTTCGTCACTCGGCCAGTCGGCTGCGACCTCGAAACGATCGCCGGCCAGGCACAAACTGCTCGATGTAATCGTGCAGGCCGCCCGCGACCCGAGGGCCGTCCATGGGCCGCCCATCGAGCAGCGCTCAGCCTCCCGCGGACGACTCCGTGCTCCGGTCCGAGATCACCTTGCCGTCGAGCAGCTTCACGATACGCGCGGCGTGCGCGGCGATGTCATCCTCGTGGGTGACCAGGACCACCGTGTTTCCCGCGCGGTTGAGCTCGTCGAACAGCTTCATGATCTCGCCCGAGGTGACGCTGTCGAGGTTTCCAGTGGGCTCGTCGGCGAGCAGCAGGGACGGGTTGTTCACCAGCGCGCGTGCCACCGCGACGCGCTGGCGCTGGCCGCCCGAGAGCTCGCCCGGGACGTGAGTCGCGCGGTCGGCGAGGCCGACCTGCTCGAGAGCCGCTCGCGCTCGTTCGCGTCGCTCCGGGCGCGGGACTCCGGCGTAGATCAAGGGCAGCTCGACGTTGTGGAGCGCGCTCGTGCGTGGCAAGAGGTTGAAGGTCTGGAAGACGAAACCGATCTCCTTGTTGCGGATCGCCGCCAGCTCCTCGTCGCTCAGGCCTTCCACCGCCACGCCGTTGAGCCGGTAGTGGCCGGAGGTGGGAGTGTCGAGACAGCCGAGCAGGTTCATCAGGGTCGATTTTCCACTGCCGGAGGCTCCCATGATCGCAACGTACTCCCCGCGCTCCAGGTCGAGGTCGACGCCAGCCAGGGCGTGCACCTCCTCGCTGCCGACGCGGTAGGTCTTGCGGACGTCGCTCACCTCGATCAGGGCCATGCTGTCTGTCTTTCCGATTTCTGGTCTCTGCGCTCAGGTGTCGGAGTGTCGCAGTGCGATTTCGAGCACAGCTCGGCGGGAGTAGCGTCCGGTGAGACGCGACGAGAGATCCGTGAGCCACATCTGGAGGCCGTACTTGTCGCGGAGTGCCCGATAGGCTCTCTCGACGGTTGCCGCGTCGGCAACGATCCGCGCGTCGGCGTCCTGCCAGTCGCCGAGCAGCTTTCCTCGCACCGTGCACGGCGCGACGCGCGCCCGCGGGCCGTTGCGCAGGCGTTTGACCTTCCCGGAGTCGCCAGCCGTGAATGCGTAGAGCTTGCCGTCGTCCTCGGCGAACCAGACCGGCGTCGCCACCGCGTTGCCGTTCTTGCGGAAGGTGGCCAGGCTCAGGTAGCGCGCCGTCGCGAGGTCGCTCACGGCGAGACGATAACCGAGTCGGCATAGCATCCGAGCGCGTGCGCTGGGTGCGCAATCGACCAGAAGAGGAATCGCACATGCGTCTCGATACGCCACGCGTGCAGCCCCTGCCCGAGGATCAGTGGAGCGACGAGGTCCGCGAGATCCTCGCCGGCGTCCAGGTCGGCGGTCGCGGGCGGCCGGCGAACATCTTCACCACCCTCGCGCGCCACCCCAAGCTATTGCGGCGCTGGCTGGTGTTCGGCAACCACGTTCTCTTCAAGTCGACGTTGCCCGTGCGCGAGCGGGAGCTCGCGATCTTGCGCGTCGGCTGGCTATGCCGCTCGGCCTACGAATTCGGGCAGCACACCGTGATCGGCCGGCAGGCCGGGCTCGATGACGGGGAGATCCAGCGGGTCACGCTCGGACCGGAGGCGCCCGGCTGGAGCACGGACGACGCGACGCTGCTGCGCGCGGTCGACGAGCTGCACGCCGACAGCTTCGTTTCGGACGCGACTTGGAGCGCGCTGGCGCGGCGCTGGAGCGTCGCGCAGGTCCTCGATCTGCTCTTCGCCGTTGGCCAGTACCGGCTGGTGTCGGGTGTGCTGAACAGCCTGGGCGTCCAGCTCGACGCAGGGGTGCCGGGCTTCCCGGATGACGAGTGATCGACCGGCTCGCGCGTTCGCGGGACGGGTGGTGTGAAACGCCTGCCTCCGTTCGCGCCGCGCCTGCGCGACCAGGAAGCGGCGGCCCCTGGTAGAGGCCTCCTCCTCGTCTACGGCTCCGCGAGCCTGCCGTGGCTCACCCAGACCTGGCCTCCGACCGAAACCGTGGCGTCGGGGAAGAAGTTCCAGCGCACGTAGCCGCCGCGGACCATGCCGCCGAGCTCGGAGTTGTCACCGAGCGACAGCCGCACGACACCAGCGCCGTAGCCGTAGTAGGGAACCCAGGCTTCGCGCTCGGGCACCGCCAGCAGCGGATTGAAACCCAGCGCGAGCTCGCGGAACGAGCGCGCCGCCTCACCCGCGGTCTCCATCTCCTCGAGCACCGCCTCTCGGCCGGACCGAGCCTGGATCTCGGTCACCCGACCGCGCTCGAAGCGCAGCACCAGACCCTCTACCGGGAGTCCGGCCCACTGCGAGGGCGGGAACGCGACGGTGCCGTGAACGGTTTCCTCGAGCGGAGCCACGCGGATCGCACCGGCGGGCAGCTCGATCTCGCGGTCGATCAGCACCACACCCGCTTCGGCTTGCCTCCGCGACGCGTCGCCGTCTTGGGTGGTGACTGGCCGGTCGCCGATCGAAAAGCGCAGGTCTGTGCCGAGCGGAGTGGTCACGCGCACTTCGCCGCGCCGCATCGCCTCGACGAAGCGACGCTGCACGCGGGCGAGGACTTCGTAGTCGGTATCCAAGAGGGCTCGTTGGTAGACCGCGTCGATCGCGACCGTGCCCGGCAGCGGTTGCCCCGGCAGCGGCGTGGCGCTTGCCGAGGGTCCGGCGCCGTGCCAATGAAAGTGCACGGCGCGGCGGCCGGTGCCGGCGACGAGCAGAGACTGCAGCGCCGCGTAGGCAGGGTGCGCCGGAGAGGCGCCCGGCAGCATGATCCCGACGTCGACGGTGTCGAACATCGCGCGATACGCCTCGAAGGCCGCCCTGCTGCCGGCGCCCAGCACTTCGGTATCCCAGCGCGGCGGCAGCGGCTCGGCCAACGTCTCGACCACGCCGAGGTCGACGCCGCCGGCGCGCATCACCTCGTAGCGCAGGTGCGGCACTAGCGCGTCGAAGCGGTCGCCGGGCGGCTTCACCGACAGCACCCGCTCGCCGGGCTCGAGGTCCAGGCGCTCGACGATCTTGCGCGCGATCGCGGGGTAGTCGAGCTCGAACTGAGTCTGCGCCGGCGCAGGCGCGGCGAGGGGCAGGACAGCGAGAGCCAGACAAAGAGCCGTCATCCCCAGGCGCGCGGTTCCGGAACCGCCGCCGGAATCCCGCTCGGTGCACGACGCGGTCATGAGACGGGACCTCCTGCTCGCTGCTCCGACTCTCGCACCGCCGCACCGAAGATTCCCTTCGCCATGGTCGAAGACTCCTCGTCCACTCGAGCCCGGTAGGTCGCCGCGCGGGCAGCGTGCGCCTCCGCGCTATCGGGCGAGGCCTCGACGGCCCAGTCGGCGAGGTGCGAAGCAAGCCTCAGGTCGCCAGCCGCCACGAGCTCCCGCGCGCGCTCCAGCAGCCGCTCGACCCCCCCTGCGAGCGCGGCGATCTCGCGCGCCCTGGCCGCGCGCGACGCGGGCTTGAGCTCCGATGGTGTCCCGTCGTACCAGCCGCCGTAGCAGCGCCAGACGTTGCGCACGATGAACTCGGGCTCGTCGTAGATCGGCTGCAGGAACGGACGGTCGGCGAGGTGAGCCGGGGGGCGCACGCCGTGTACCAAGTCGTCGAGCGAGGCGCCGGTGTTCATGCCCTCGACCGTCTGACGCCACAGCGACTCGAGGTACTCCGCGGTCTCCAGCAGCGCCTGAGCGACGCGCTCCTCCCCGGCGATCGGCAGCCCGTGGCCGGGAAGCAGGTAGAGCGGACGACGCGTCGCCATCGACCGCAGCGCCGCCACCCAGTCGGCCGCGTACCGCTGCACCTTTTGCGGGTTGCCGGCGTTGGGCGCGGACCAGATGAAGAAGTCGCCGGTGTGGAGCACGCGCTCGCGCGGCAGGAACACCCAGGTGTGGTCGTCGGTCTCACCGCGCCCGTGGTGGAGCTCGATTGTGCGTTCGCCGACAGTCAGCTCGAGGCGATCCTCGTACTCGGTCGTGGGCAGGATCGGATCCGTCGGCCACTCCGTGGGGCGGCCGAACTGGCGCTGGTTGATCAGCGCGTTGAAACCCGCGGTCAGCACGTAGCGCTGCATGCGCTCGCGCACGCAGCGATGCGCCACCACCTGCGGTCGCGCTGCGCCAGTAGCCGCAGCCTCGCGCAGGAACGGCGGCAAGCCGTATGCGTGGTCTGCGTGGCCGTGGGTGTAGATCGCGGTGTGCAGCGGCTTGGCGGTCACCGAGCGCACGGCTGCATGGACGCGCTCGTGCGCTCGCGGCACGAACGACCCAGTGTCCGAGAGCACCAGTGCACCGCCGCCGGAAATCGCGACGACGTTGGAAAAGAACTTGAAGAAGTGGACGCTGCCCTGGTCGCAGCTCGCGATCTCGTCGATCTGGTCGAGCGTCGCGAACGGATGGTGCGCGGGCTCGTGGATCGAGTCACGCCCGGTCCACAGACGCTCGGAGAGCTCGAGTAGGTGAGGCACGGCGGCAGTGTAGCGCGGCGGCGGAGCGGGACGCGGCCGCGTCGGCCAGCCCGCGCTCAGCTCCGTTGCCAAGTCGTCGCATCGGCGACGCTCCACTGATACTTGCGAGCGTGCTCGCGCAGCAGGAAGGGCATTTCGCGTCGCTGCAGCAGCTCGAAGCGGGGCTCGAGCTGTGTTCGCAGCGTCTCGAACGATGACCACGCGCCGGCGCGACCACCGAGCCAGCGATCGCGCGGTGTGGCTTCGACCAACCAGGTGTAGGGCGAGGATACGAACAGCACGCCGCCCGGTCGCACCAGGGAACCCGCCTGTTCCAGACATCGTGGTGGGTCGGCGACTCGATCGATCAGGTTTGCGAGCACGATCACGTCGAAGACGCCGAGGCCGCTGGGCAGTGCGGTCGCGTCGCCGACCTCGAAGCGCACGCGGGAGCGATCGATCCCTTGGGGAACGCGCGCGACGAGCTGCGTCGTCCGGTCTCCTTCCTCGACTCGTGCGTACGGCAGCGACCCGTCGCGGCGCAGCGCCTCCGCCGCGGCCACGAAGGCGCTCGACAGGTCGATGCCGACGACCTCGTCACACATCAGCGCCAGCGCGAACGTGGTGCCTCCAACCGCGCAGCCGAGATCGAGCGCGCGTCGCGGCGTTTCCTTGGCGGCGTCGAGCGCGGCGTGCGCGCAGCGGGCGGGGTAGCCGAGCGCGTCGCGGGGACCGAATGGGTACGGCAGCACCTCTTCGGTGCTCCCGTAGTGGAACAGCAGGTACTGGTCGACCGCGCGCCGTGACTCGTAGTCGGGCGCGTCGCTGCTCCGCGTGGGCGCGTCGCTGCGCCGCGTTGTCATGCTGGGCGATGCGGTGCTGTGCGCCCCGCGGCGATCAATCCGCGCAGGTACGCAGCGGGCTGGTAGTCCTCGATCAGGACCTCGGTTTCGCCGTGGCGCCGCATGCGCACCTGAGGCAGCCTGATCTCCGGCGTCTTGTGCGGTGCGAACAGGATGTCGTCGTGGGTGGCGTTGCCGCGCTCAGCGAAGAGGTCTGGCGTCAGGTGGCCTCCGAGGTGATCGCTGCGACCGGTCGCGACGTGCACCGTGCCGAGCACCTTCTCGTCCTGGATGTCGCGACCGGCGAACGGCAGCTCCTGGGTGCCGAAGCCCAGCTCGCCGATGTCGCCGGTGACTGGGTCGTCTGCGAGCTTCCTGCGGTGCTCCTCGACCGTTGCCGCATCGCCGTCGAGCAGCTCGACTCGCACGATGCGGCCGCCTTCGACCGTCATCAGGCCGATGGTGCCGTCGTCGTAGCGCATCGGGAAGTTGCCCTCCGCGCCGCTCGGCACGAAGTAGACCTCGCCTGCCGGCAGGTTGGCGACGTCGGGCTTCTCGCCGCGACACAAGCCGTGGCTCTTCTGGGCCTCCTGTCCCCCTAGCTCGAGCACCAGGGTGTACACGCGACCGCGCACCTCGAAGTCGATCTCGACGCTGTCGGCGCCGGTGATGCCGCACCGCAGCGCCTCGGCGTCGCGGCTCACGTCGAGGTAGTCGACCGCGAGCCCGGTGCGCACGATCTCCTCGTTGAGGCCGTGCAGGGTGGCGCCGCGGAAGCCGTGCTTCTTGGCCGCTGCCGTCAGCGGCGCGGTGGCCGAGAAGGTGCTGATGCACAGGATGATGTCGTAGCGCGGGTACACGTCTTGCTCGAAGGTGCGGCGCACACCCTGCGGGTCGTAGAGCTCATCCGGGAGGTCCAGGTTGCTGCCACCGGTGACCTGGTACGCGTAGAGGTCGACTGCTTCGAGACCGAGCTCGGCCGCGCCGCCATCGAGCAGGCCGCCGTAGAACACTCGGTGCGCGAGCTGCTGGATCGAGAGATGCGGGTCGTCGAGGTAGCGGAGATCTTGGACGTCGCGCGGATCGGGAAGGTCGATCAGGACGGCCACCCGCTCTCCTCGGCGAGGCTCGAACACGGTGCGCAGCAGACGAGACAGCGAGAAGGGGGGGAATTGCCGGGTCGCGGCAGCTTGGGCGACGGTCATGGGTGAAGCTCCTGGGAGGGCCCGCGCCTCGGTTGGCAGCTTGTTGGGTACCCTGTTGGGGACCAGCCGGGGAGAGTGAACCTACAATCCTCAGCGGGCTCCGACAACCCGCGGCCCGGATGCTCGGAGCGAAGGCTTCCATGGAGAGACGGTGAACGAAGCGAAGACGGTCGATCTCGCGCGCTGCCCGTTGACGGCCCACAACTACGCGACGACCTCCGAGAACCGGATCCACGGCGACGAGGTCGCCCGCCGCTACGGATTCGCAGGGGGTCTCGTGCCCGGGGTTGCGAGCTACGCTTACCTATGCCGTCCTGCGCTCGAGCTGCTCGGCGATGCCTGGCTGGCATCAGGCGAGATCTCCGTGAAGCTCGTGCATCCGGTATACGACGGCGACACCGTCGAGGCGCTGGCCCGGCGCCAGCCGGAGCCGCAGAGGGAGTTGCTCCTCGAGCTGCGCGATTCGGCGGGTGACGTTTGCGCCACCGGCACCGCGGCCCTCTCGGCGATGCGGGAAGCAGGCCCCACGAATGGCGAGCTGCCTCGGATGCCGACTCCGCCCCTCGATACCCGTTCTGATGCATCGCTCGACGAGCTGCGGCCGGGGTGCCAGCTAGCTTCCGTCGATGTCCTCGACGCGCTGCGGCGAGAAGGCGAGGAGCTCGCGGCCGACGACCTCCGGCGCTTCCTGGCTGACCGCTACCGCGATCCCGAACCGCGCTACCTGGACCCTTCGGGGCCGCTGCACCCGGCGCTCGCACCCGAGCTCGCCAACCAGGTGCTCGCCCGTTCGGTGCGGCTCGGGCCCTGGATCCACGCGGGCTCGCACACCCGTCACTTCGCGCCACTCCGACCCGACGGCCTCCATGCCCGCGGTCGCGTGGCCGCAGCCTACGAGCGCAACGGTCACGAGATCGTCGATCTCGACGTGCGGCTCTACGGCTTTGTCGAAGGCCACATCGCTGATCCGGAGGAGCCGAGGCCCTTGGACCTGCTGGCACAGGTGCTCCACCGCGCGATCGTCCGGCCGCGCATGGTCGCGGCAGCGGGCTGACGCCCGTGCCTCACACGCTCGCGCACCTCGGCGTGCAGGGGTTTCTGGGTCGCGCCGCGCGCCCAGGCGCAGACGTCAAGTGGATCGCGCTGGGCTGCGTGCTGCCGGACGTGCCGTGGATCATGCAGCGCGGTCTGCGGCTTGCGTTCGGCGAGCTCGGCTGGCTGGACCCGCTCCGGCCGCTCCCCGTGCTCTACGATCTGCGGCTCTACGCAGTCGTCCAGGCCTCGCTGCTGTGGTGCCTGCTGCTGGCGCTGGCGGTCGCGACGCTGGCGCGCCGGCGCGCCGAGGTCTTCGGCGTGCTGGCTTTGGGTGCAGTGCTCCATCTGCTGCTCGATGCAGCCGAGACCAAGTGGGGCAACGGCGTGGTGCTCGCGGCGCCCTTCCACTGGCGCGAGGTCAACTTCGGGTGGTTCTGGCCCGAAAGCATGGTGGCCCTGCTGCTGGCGGCAACAGGCGTCGGATGGGTCTTGGTCACCTGGCGGAACGCCGTGGCGTCGCCGCCGGAGCTCGACCTGCGACCTCGCCGCCTGATAGTCGCCGGGATCCTGACAGCGGCGTATCTCGCGACGCCGCTCGCCTTTCTCGATGCCGCGCAGGCCGACGACGCGCATTTCGTCGACACGCTGCGAGCGGACGACGAGCACGATCGCGCACGACGCGTGGGCCGGAGCATCGAGCTGCACCGCGCCTACTACCGCCATCGCGACGGGGTGCCGGTGGTGCGCACCCTCACCGAAGAGGAGCTCGAGGTGCCGGGTCTCGAGCTCGAGGAACCCGGCAACGGCGCGCGCGTCTCGGTGCGGGCTCGCTTCGAGACTCCAGAGCGGCTGGAGGTCGAATCGTGGCACGTGCATCGAGCTGGCCGACGCGATGCTGCGACATACCTCGGCCTGCTCGCGATCGCGGCGCAGTGGACGGTTGCGTGGTGGCGGGCACGTCGAGCCTCTCCATAGGGCGCCAGTGTTGAAAAAAGTACAACGGCTTCGCGCGCGTTGTCCCCTGGCCGCCGTGCCACGCCGCTCTCGTTAGCAAGGGTCGAGCGCCCTCGAGCGCTGGCGGACCTGGCAAAGGCTTTGCGTAATGGTCAGTCAGCGGTCGATCAGCGGGACCTGCGGCGAGACCGAGCAAGGCCCTTCACGAACATGAGCGAAGCCACACAGCCCACCAGACCCAGTGCCCCGAGAGCCGGCATCAGGCGCGAGCCGCGCGGTCTACTCGGTGCCTTGGCGTGCGCGCTGCTGGCGCTGTTCGCCGCGAAGGACGCGCCCGCGACCTCCTATGTGCCGATGAGCGATGCGGCGCTCGCGGATGCCGCGGCTATCGCCGTCGAAGTGCGAGTGCTGGACGCCGCACCGGCCGTGGACGGAGCGGCGATCACCTACCTGGTCGAGGTCGAGCGAGTGCTCAAGGGACACGTGCCGGGAAGCACCCTCGAAGTGCGCATCCCGGGAGGTCCGGCGTTCGACGGCGGCTGGTTTCGAGTGTTCGGCGCGCCGGTGCTAAGAGACGGCGAGCGCGCGCTCCTGCTGCTCGAGGGGCGGGCGGACGGCAGCTACGCGCCGAGCCAGCTCATGCTGGGAGCGTTCCATCGCTTGACCGTCGCCGGACGACAGTTGTTGGTGCGCGACCTGGCCGAGGCCGAGGAGCTCCCGACGGCGGATCGCCGTCGCGCGGCTCGCGGCGCGGCGACGCCGGCGACGCGGCAGCCTGCCGATCGGCCGCGCGACCCGCAGGCCTTCGCCGACTGGCTCGCCGCGCGCGGCGCCGGCGTGGCGGAAGAACCCGACTACTTCGTCGACACCAGTGAAGAAACGTCGCGTGCGGTAGAGCGCATGCTGCGCGCTCGTCGCGACGCGTCGCTGCTGCCGGAGCGAGACGCCAGCGAGGCGAGCCTCTTGTTCGCAGACGACGGCTTTCCCGTGCGTTGGTTCGATTTCGACGCTGGCGCGAGCGTCGCAATCCGCAGCCACGGGTCGAGGCAGGAGGGTTGGGACGAGGGCGTCGCGCTACTGCACGCGGCTGTCGAGGCCTGGAACCAGGCGCCCGGGGCGGCAGTAGCGCTCGGGCTGGCCGGCACCACCGATGCCGACGGGGGGCTACGTTATCCGGACGGAGTGAATGCGGTGCTGTGGAACGACCCGTACGACGAGATCCCCGGCAGCTTCTCGTGCACCGACGGTGGGGTGCTCGCGATCGGCGGCACCTGGTTCCGTTCGGAGCTCGAGGCCAGTCGTGGCGGTACCTTCCATCGGATCTTCGAGGGCGACGTCGTGCTGCAGGACGGCGCTGCCTGCTACCTAGCCAACAACCAGGGCGCCGACGGCGCCGAGGTGCTCGCCCACGAGATCGGGCACCTTCTGGGTCTGGGCCACGCTTGCGGCGAGGCGGGACTGCCAAGCTGCACCGAGCCCCGCTACGGCCACAGCCTGATGCGACCCGTGCTCCAAGGCAGCGGTCGCGGTCCCGTGCTAGGCGACGACGACCTGTTCGGGTTGCTTGCACTCTACGCCGAGAACACCAACGTGGGCGGGCTCGGAGTCTTCGTGCCGGAAGGTGACTTCGTGTTGCTCGACGGGGAGGGCGAGCCGATCCTGCTCGCCTACGGCCTGGAGGGCGACCTGCCGGTGGCCGGCGACTTCGACGGCGACGGCGGTCACACGGTCGGCGTGTTCCGCAACGGCCAGTTCCTGCTGCACGCTCCAAACTCGCTCGCCGACGTGACGGTGCGCTTCGGAGATCCAGGGGACCTGCCACTAGTGGGCGACTGGGACGGCGACGGGATCGACACCGTGGGCGTGTTCCGCGACGGGGTGTTCCGGCTTCGCAACTCCCACACCGCCGGGCCCGCCGAGATCGTGCTGGAGCTCGGCGCCTCTGGCGACCTACCCGTTGCCGGCGACTGGGACGGCGACGGTCGCGACGCGGTCGGAGTCTTCCAGCCCGCGGCCGGGCGCTTCCTGCTCCTCGAGTCGCTCGAAGGCGGAGCCGCGATCCTCTCGATCGAGCTCGGCGGCCCCGGCGACCTGCCGGTCGCGGGCGATTGGAACCGCGACGGCGTCGACTCGATCGGCGTGTTCCGCGACGGTGTGTTCTCGCTGCGCGAGCTGGCCTCTGGTGGCGGCCCGCTCTCGCGCGTCCCGATTCCCGCTGCGACCGGCCTTCCGGTCGCGGGCCGCTGGGGCCGCATGCAGTAGCCGCATTCAGAGGATTCGCCGCGCCACCGGCAGCATGTGCTCGACCCAGAGACCGTACGTCCTGGCCGACGGATGCAACCCGTCCGCCGCCAGGAAGTCGGGTTCTGTCACCCGAGCGCGCCCCAGCGGCGTGACGTCGATCCAGTGCGCTCCGGCGTCGAGGGCGAGGCCACGTTGCACCTGGTTGAGCTCGTCGATCGCGGCCGCGATCGCGGCAGGGTCGCGGTCTCGAGCCATAGGGGTCGTACTCCAGTCTGGTACCGAGAGGACCACCACCCGCGCGGCCTCGTCCCCGGCGAGACGCAGCGCTTCCTCTAGCAGCGCGACGAAGTGTGGCCGCGATTGCAGCGGCGTCCGCCCGCGGTATTGGTCGTTCACACCCACGAGCAGCGTGACCAGCTCGTACGGTGCCGTCGCTTCGAGCGAGGGCAGCGCCGCGCGCAGCTCGCGCAGCAGCTCGTCGCAGGTCCAACCCGTGCGTGCGATCACCAGCGGGTCCTCGACCGCGACCCGCTCCGCGCGCAGCCGAAGCACGAGCTGCGAGGGCCATGCGTCGTCGCGCGCCACACCTTCTCCTACGGTGTACGAATCGCCCAGCGCCAGGAACCTCGCCGCGCGTGCCTGCCTAGTCGATCGCACCGAGTCCCCCTCTGCCCCATGCGCGAGGTAGAGTCCCATCAGACATCTCGAAGGAGGAATCATCACAGCGTCGGCCGAGATCGGCTCACGGGTCGGGCGAGTCGTAGGTAGTACCTCCGACGCCGCGCCGTTCCTCGGTCGCACGGTGCCTGACCTGCTTTACCACGCCCTGGAGCACCATTCCAATCGCGCGGTGCTGCAACAGCGGCTCGGCTCGGGCCGCTGGCGCCCGGTGTCGCTCCAGGAGCTGCGGGTGGACGTCGAGGACATCGCCCTCGGCCTGTGCGCTCTGGGGCTCGATCGCGGCGACCGGGTCGTGCTCCTGTTGCGCAGCGACACCGACTTCATGCGGGTGGACCTGGGGTGCCTGCTGGGCGGTCTGGTGGACGTGCCGGTGTACCTCGATCTGGCGCCGCGCGCTGCGCACGCCCTGGTCGAGCACTCTGGAGCCGAGGCGGTCGTGGTGGCAGACACCGAGTTGCTCTCGCGCTTCGCGCCGGCACTGGAGTCCACCGCGGTCCGGCTCGTCGTGCTCTGCCGCCCTGACTCGGCAGGACCCGACAACATCGCCGCGGCGCGAACCGTGGCGCCGTCCGCGGCACGAGTGGTCACGCTGGCCGAAGTGTGCGGCCAGGGGCGGCGTCGCCGCGGTGAGGACTCCGAGGCTGTGGACAAGCTGCGCGCCGAGCTGGCTCCTGGCGATCTGGCGACCGTGGTCTACACCAGCGGCACTACCGGACAGCCCAAGGGAGTGATGCTGAGCCACCAGAACCTCTCTTTCAACGCTCTCGCCGCGCTCGATGGGTTTCCCGACTACCGGCCGGGTGAAGGCGGCGAAGTTGCGATCTCGTTCTTGCCCCTGGCCCACTCGTTCCAGCGCACCCTCTGCTACGCCGTTCTCGCTCACGGCACGACCACCTACTTCAGCACTCGCGAGCACCTTGGCGAGGACTTCGCGTTCGTGCGACCGACCGTGTTCGCCGCAGTGCCCCGCGTCCTCGAGAAGGTGCGCGAGCGGATCGTGGCGCGGGTCGAGGAGCTCACTGGCCTCCGGGGCCGCCTGGCGCGTTGGGCGCTCGCGCGTGCTGAGCTGCACGACCCGGATCGCCCGCGCGGAGGCTTGGAGCGGCTTCGCCATGGGCTGGCCGACCTCCTGGTGTACCGGAAGTGGCGGGCCGCGTTCGGCGGCAGGGTACGGCACGTGATCGCCGGAGGCGCCGCGGTGAGCGCCGAGCTGGTCGCCTTCTTCGCCGCAGCCGGTGTCGAGGTGCTCCAGGGCTACGGCCTCACCGAGACCAGCCCGGTGATCGCCTTCAACCGTCCTGGCCGGAGCCGCCCTGGCACGGTCGGCGAGCCGCTGGTGGGCGTCGAGGTGATGGTGTCTGCGGAGGGCGAGGTGCTCACACGCGGGCCGCACGTGATGCGCGGCTACTTTCGTGACGAGGCGGCGACCCGCGCGGTGCTGGTGGCCGAGGGGTGGCTCCGTACCGGCGACCGTGGCTCGTTCGACGAGACGGGGTCCCTGCGGCTCAACGGGCGGCTGAAGGACGACTTCAAGCTCTCGACCGGGAAGTTCGTCTTCCCCGAAGCGATCGAGCGGCGCCTGGAGCGCGATCCCTTGATCGAGCATGCGGTAGTCCTCGGCGCCGGCCATCCGTACTGCGTGGCCATGCTGTTCGTCGACGCTGGTCCTGCCCGGCGCTGGGCCGCGCGCGCAGGGCACCTCGATGCGCCGGCTACTGACGGGGAACCTGGCGAGGAAATCCTGCCGCGTGAGCTGCTGGTGACGCCGCCACTCCTGGCGCATGTCCGCGAGCAGGTCGCTCGCGTCAACGAAGGGACCGAACGCTGGGAGCAGGTGCAGCGGTTCATGCTGCTCGCAGGCCCGCTTTCGGTGGCGTCGGGCCTGCTCACGCCCACCCTCAAGGTGCGGCGCGCGACGCTCACGGAGCGCTACGCTGCCGAGATCGCCGCGCTCTACGAGGCGAAGCCCGCAAAGGCGCCGCCCTCGCCGGTGCTGCCACCGGCCTCCACGTAGCCGGGCAGGTCGTCGCTCTATCAGAGCGGGCCGGCAGCCTCGTGCATGGCGTCACCGCGGCGGTCGTTACCGCCACTCTGCTTGGTCAGGGAGATGGCAGCCGCGAGCGCCCGGTCGAGGCGACCCGCGAGGCGCACCAGCGTTAGCTGCCCGTCGTCGAGGGTGACGACGGTGACGGCGCGGAGCCTCTCCTCTTCGTCGAGCCGACAGAAGACCCACGCCAGCTCATCGTCCGAGCGCACCCTCACCGCCGGCATCCAGCGTCCGCGACGCATGGCGCTCTCGACCCGATCGGTCAAGTCGCGCCAGTTGCCGCCTTCGAAGGAGCCGGTGTCGTAGACCGTGACCTCGACCTTGCGCAACCCGCGAAGCAGCGCCGTGGCCTCGGCCATGTCGCCGTCGTCGTGGCGCGCGACCATTCCCATCACCGCCTTGCCGAGTCCGATCGACAGGCGGCCGAGGCGGATTCCGATCTCGCGCTCGAAGTCGCTGCCGACCGCGGTTTCGATGTCGTCCTTCATCGAAACGATCTCGCGCGACGTAGCAGTAACGCAACCGGTGCCGAGGATCGCTGCGGCGAGCGCAACGACAGCGAGGACCCGTGAGCGGAATCCCCGGGAGCGATGGAACGCCCCGATCGAGTGCGGCTGCAACTGCGACTGCGACTGCGTCATGGCGGGGTCTCCTCGGTGTCCGGCGTTGCTTTGCCGCGCGCCATGCGCCCGAGCATCTCGAGCGGGTCTATCTGGAGCGAGGCGCCGAGCCGGCCCAGCTCGACGGGGTCGAAGTCGCCGACGATGTTGACCATGGTCACCGAGTCACCGGCCTGGACCGCCAGCACGAACACTCCGGCGATCTCGCCGGTGGCGGTCTCGTTGAGGTAGAGGAACATCCGCTCCCCCGCCTCGCGCACTCGGAACACCGGCTTCCAGCCGCGCCCCTCGAGGCGGCGCACCGTGTCGTCGCCGCGGCGCAGCGTCGCGGCCTCGTCGGCGCCTTCGAGCGAGAAGACCTGCACCCGCACCGTGCGGAGCTTCCCGAGCAGGTCGGCGAAGCCCGAGTCCTCCTTGCGCACGGCCTCGGCCACCATGCGGATCAGCGGGCCTTCGAGAAAGATCTCGAGCGTCGCCTCCTCGCTGCCGAGACCGAGAGCGCCGAGGTCGACCCAGCCGGGATCGTTGCTCGAGTCGCGCTGGGCCCAAGCGCTCGTCGCGACCAGCAGGAGCACTGGCAGGAGCCACGCCAGCGGCGCGCGCGCCGGCAGCGCCGACCACTGCCTGGACGATCGGCTCTCTCGCGGAGAGCGCGGGCTGGGCCGCGCTGTTGGCAGGTGCGGCAGTCCTCCGGTCATCGCTCCCTCCAAGGCAGCGGCGGGGCGGCGAAAGCGCGTTCGAGCGCCTCCGCCGAGGGCGCCAGCACGTCGTCGACCAGCACATCGTCGCGCAAGGCGACGCCGGACCGGCGCCCGATCGCCGCCACGTAACCCAAGGCCAGCCGCAGCTCTTGCTCGGCGCGTGCGAGCTCCTGGGGCGAGTACTCGGAGATCGAAAGGTCCGCGTGGATGGCCGTCGGCTGGGGCTCTGGCGTCCGAATGGCCTGGACGCCGAGCCAAAGGAGCGTCGCAGCGGCGGCGGCCAGCGCCCCCGCCTGCAGCCAGCGTGGCGGCGCAGGAAACGCTGTTGTGCGCGAGCCGGCTCCACCCCCTGCGGACGGCTCGTCGTGACGCCGGGCTTCCTCCATCACTGTCGCCGTCACGAGATCGGGACACCGCTCCTCGGACAGCCGGCCCAGCTCGTACCGTACGCGCTCGGCGCGACGCAGCTCGCGGCGGCAGGTCGCGCAGCCGGCGTCGGCTCCGCCTGATTCGTGCTGCCCCTCGAGGTGCCACCGCACGCTCTGCGCTAAGGGTCGCTCGAGGTCGTCGTCGAGGTAGAGCTCGATCCACTCCAGGACCTCGCTGCACGTATAAGGGTTCTCAGGACGCATCGGAGACTTCCCCGTCGAGGTCATCGCTCAGCAGCTCGCGGAGCTTCTTGCGCCCGCGGTGGGCGTAGACCTTGACCGTGCTCAATTGCATACCGAGCGTACTCGCGATCTCCTGGTGCGGTAGCTGCTGGATCTCGCGCAGGATCAGGATCGAGCGGTACGGCTCCGCCAGCTCGCGCAGCGCCTCCTCGAGTCGGCGACCAAGCTGCGAGGACGCGGCGCGACGCGCCGGGTCGGGTCGATCGTCGGGCACCGCGTGCACCGTCTCGTCCAGGCTCCGCAGGCGCGTCCGGGCGCGTTGGCGCACCCGCAACGCATCGTAGCTGGCGTTGCGCGTCACCGTGGTGAGCCACGCCGCCACGTCCACTCCGTCGAGCTTTCGCCAGTTCCGCCACAGCTTGAGCAGGACCTCCTGGGTCACGTCTTCGGCCTGGCTCCGATCGCCTAGAAAGTACAGTGCGAAGGTGAAGAGCCGGTTCTTGTGGCACTCGACCGCCTCGCCGAACGCCTCGAGCTCGTCTGGCATCTCGGGCTCTGGCACCTTGGGCTTTGCGGCAACTCTCCCATGGCGCCGGCTCCGCACCACCAGACTAACGGGGGAGAGGGGGGCGAAGTTACAAGCCCGTTGGCGGCGGCCTTCTGGTCATCCGTCCCCCTGCGCCACGCTGACCGGCAGGGTCCTCGCGGCGCCCTCGAGGTCGACCTGGGCGAGGCGGCCGGCGAACCAGGTGCGGCGCTCGAACGCGTGGGCGAGGCGGAGCACGTCGAAGTCGGCGTGGCGACGACCGACGATCTGCAGCCCCACCGGCAGGCCGTCGTTGGTGAAGCCGCAGGGCATGGTGACCGCGGGCAGTCCGAGCAGGCCGAACAGGTAGCACGGCAGGAGGCTCTCGCGGGCAGCGAGCGCTTCGCGCTCGTCGAGAGTGGGCGTCGTCGCGCCAGGTGGCCGCTTCTCGTCCTGCGCCAGCCTCGGCGCGGGAGCCAGCGTGGTCGGCGTGACCACGAACTCGACCTGCTCGAGGATGTCTGCGAGGCGTTCCCAAAGGTTGCGTCGCGCGCGCTCGGCCTCCGCGAGCACCAGGGCGTTGAGCTGGAGGCCTTGTTCGATTTCACGACGAGCCGCTGGGTTCAGCTCGGTACGGCGGGCGCGCAGCAGGGGATAGTGGATCGCCGAGAGGTAGTAAGCGCGCAGCACGCGGTGCGCCTGCTCGGCACCGGTAGGGTCGATGAGGTCGTCGCAGGGCTCGATCCCCAACTTGGCCAGGATTCCGCACGCTCCCTCGAACACCTCTGCCACTGCGCGGGCTGGCCGGTACGGGCCGATCGAGGACGTGACGAGCGCCCGCACGCCGGTGAAGTCGCGGTCGAGTCCGCCGCTCGAGTCGGGAGGTGTCTTGGGCGCCAGCGTGTGGCGGGCATCGGCGATCGCGATCGCCCGCAGCAGCAGCGCGATGTCGGGCACCGTGCGCGCCATCGGCCCCGCCGTCTCGAGCGTCTGCCATGCCAGGGCCGAGGGACGCCCCGGGACCAGCCCGACGGTCGGCCGCAGCGCGATGACATTGCAGTAGCTCGCGGGCGCCCGCAGCCCGCAGCCCAGGTCGTAGCCGATCGCCGCCGGCGCCAGCCGCGCTGCGATCGCCGCCGCCGCGCCGCCTGCCGGTCCGCCGCTCGCGTGGTCATGGTGGTGGGGATTTCGCGTGGCGCCGAACAGCGGGTTCTCGGCGTTGGCCTCGAAGCCGAGCTCCGAAGTGTTGGTCTTGCACAGCACGATCGCGCCGGCCCCGCGCAGCCTCGTGATCACAGGGTCGTCGCGGAGCGGGACGTGGCCGGCGAACAGCGGCGAGCCGAGCGTGGTGACCAGCCCGCGGGTGGCGACCAGGTCGTCTATCGCGAGCGGCAAGCCGAGCAGCGGCCGGTCGTCGCCGGTGCGGTCGTGGTCGGCGAGCCGCGCCTCGGCCAGCGCTCGCTCGCCCCCGTTGGCGCACACCGCGTGTAGATCCCCGTCGACCAGCTCGATCCGGCGCAGGTGGCTGCGTACCAGCTCCTCGGACGACACGTCGCGATGCCGCAGCAACGCCAGCATCTCGATGGTCGAGCGCGCGCAGAGGTCTGAGCTCTCCATGGTCTGGCCGGGTCCCAGCGTAACCGCCTGGAGTCGCGGAGTCCACGCGGGGCCCCGCCGAGCCATGGTTCGCGCGCGCTGCCTGACCGCGAGCGGCCTCTACCGATATCCTGCGCAGAGACCTATCCTGCGCAGAGACCTGACGCGAGCCCTGGGAGGAACTGTGATGTCCAGACCTTGTCGCCGGCACCGCCGGCCCTTTCGACTGACGCTGCTCCTCTGTGCCTTCTCTGGGGTCTTCTCGGGGGCCCTCTCGGCGACCCTCTTCGTGCTGCCCGCGGCAGCTCAGGCGCCGACCGCGCAGAGCGCCTCACCCTCCTATGCCGAGCTCCTGGGCTGGAAGCCCGGCGACCGCGTCGCGATGTTCCACATCGACGACGTCGGCATGTCGCACGAATCCAACGTCGGCGCGATCCGTTCGATCACCGAGGGCGTGGCCACCTCGCTCAGCGTGATGATGCCGTGCTCCTGGGTGCCCGAGTTCGTCGCCTGGCTGAAGGAGCACCCCGACACCGACGCCGGGCTCCACCTCACGCTGACCTCGGAGTGGGAGCACTACCGCTGGGGTCCCCTGGTGGGCGACGCTGGTCCCGGTCTGCGCGACCCGCACGGCTACCTGTGGCGCAACGTTCCGGGCGTGGTCGCGAACGCCAGCGCCGACGAGGTCGAGACCGAGATCCGCGCGCAGGTCGCCAAGGCGCGCGCGATGGGCTTCGAGCCCACGCACCTGGACTCCCACATGGGGACGCTGTTCGCGAGCCCGGAGTTCCTCGAGCGCTACATCAAGGTCGGCATCGAGACTGGGATCCCAATCATGATCCCCGGCGGCCACAACAGCGCGCTCCGGCAGCAGTACCTCGACGACGCGCGCGAGCGGCTCGAGCGTCGCGGCGAGTGGCGCGGCCAAGAGCTGCCCGAGCCGCCCGAGCTGGCGCGCGCTCCCGAGGTCGGCAAGCTGGTGTGGTCGGGCGGGCTGCCCGTGCTCGACGACCTGCACAACACCAGCTACGGCTGGCGTCCGGCGGAAGGGGAGGAGACCAGCGACGAGGCGCTCACGCGCCTGAAGGTCGAGCGCTATACCCAGGCGGTGCGTGAGCTGAAGCCGGGCGTCACCATGATCATCCTCCACGCCGCCGACGCCGGGCCGGCCTTCGACCGCATCTCGACGTCCGGTGCCACCCGCCGCGGCGACATGCTCGCGATGATCGCGCCCGAGCTGCGCAAGGTCATCGAGGAGGAAGGCATCATCCTCACCACGTGGCGCGAGCTGAAGCAACGCCGCGACGCGGTGGATCGGCTGCCGGCGCGGCAGCCCGCGCCCGGCGCGCGCTGAGCCGGTCGCGGTCGCCGGTGCCCAGGGGCGGCGCGGTGAGCTTCCTGCTCCTGGTCGTCGGCGCAGCGCTGTTGTTGCTCGCGGCGGCGGGTCTCGTACAGGGCGCGCGCCGCTGGCCGCAGGTCACGCGCGAGCGGGTTCCGGTCTCGACGCCCAGCGCGCGCCGTCGCCCGGCCGGATCGTCGACGGCCACGAGCTCGCCGACCTGCCGCCGCCGGTGGCAGGTCACCTGCGCCGCGTGCGCCACACCGGCACCTTCAACCTGGCGCAGGCGGCCCCCCGGTGGCGACCCTTTACCTCGGAGCGGCGCGGGCGGATCGAGGAGATCGAGTACGCGCTCGCCGCGTGAGGTCGTGCCGCGACGATAGGCGCGGAGCCGCGCCGGCCCGCCGGTGTAGAATCCATCGAATCGAGATCCCCATAGGCGGCATGCATGTCGCCGACACAGAAGCACTCTCTCGAGATCGCAAGACGGGCCGCCTCGAAGTCCCACCAGTAGCGGTTTCGCGCTCACGTGCGCCCGGCGACCAGGAGGGCGGTTAGTGGGGCGAGATCGCAGTCCAATTGGCAGTGATGAGAGTTTTGGGCGCTGCTCAATAGTTGGGCGGCAATCCAGCTACACAACACCCACGAAGCAAAGAGAGAGGGAGAAATCACCATGTCTCACCAAACCCTGATTAGCCGCTCGTCACAGGCGACATTGCGTTGCTCTTTGCTGTTCCTGCTCGGCGCGGTCGGATTGCTAGCTCACGCACAAGTGCCAGATGGAGAGCAGGCGCTCACGTGGACTGCCGACGACGCGCAACTGAACTGGGGGCCCTGCCCAGCGTTTTTGCCCACCGGATGCGGTATCGCCGTTCTTCACGGGGATCCTGCAAAAGACAATTTCGATGTGTTCTTCAAAGTGCCTGCCAAGTCGAGTATCCCGCTGCACTGGCACACATCGGCAGAGCGCATGGTGCTGGTAGCCGGCGAGCTTCATGTTACCTATGAGGGTCAGAAGATGGCGGTTCTCAAGCCCGGGACTTATGCCTATGGTCCCGCCAAACGCCCGCACGAGGCCCTCTGCGTAAGCGCCGATCCATGCGTCCTCTTCATTGCTTTTGAAACACCGTTGGACGCAGTACCGGTCGAGAGCGCAGAAAAGTAGCGGTAGTGCCGCCAACAAGTCGCTGCAGCCGACGCCGCTACGCAGCGCGGCTGAGCTCAGACGTTAGGCGGCACTCGGAACTGCCTCCTCCGTCCGTCCGTCCGTCGTGATGTTCAATCGCCCACAGCGGGCGCTTTCTCTCGGGCAGGCTAGTCGCGCCAGATGAATCAGTCTCTCGGGCTTGTGTCGTTGGTCGTCCGTGATTACGAGGAAGCTCTGGACTTCTTCGTTGGCAAGCTCGGCTTCGCCGTGGTCGAGGATCGGCCCGTACCTGAGCAAGCCAAGCGCTGGGTCGTGATTGCACCACCGGGCTCGGGTGGGGCCAATCTCCTGCTCGCGCGCGCATCTTCACCGGAGCAGGAATCGCGTATCGGCAACCAAACTGGGGGCCGCGTCTTCCTCTTCCTTTACACCGACGATTTCTGGCGCGACTACAACTCATACCGATCCAACGGCATCGTCTTCGTTCGCGCCCCGGAAGAGCAGCCCTACGGAACGGTCGCCGTCTTCGAGGATCTATACGGCAACCTCTGGGATCTCGTGCAGCTCAAGAGCTCTGGCGAGAGGGGAGTGCGATAGGGTCGGGTGCCGCGTCGCCCCGCGCGTTCGTGCGAAGCCGCTTCAGCGTTCCGCTCGACCTCGCCGCTGGCTGCCGCCGTCGATTGCTGATTGCTGACTGCTGACTGCCGACTGCCCACATTCCGACCGGGAGACGATCTCTTTGAAAGTCGCCACCTTCGATACCGACAAGGGCCCCATCCGCATCGAGCTCCACGCCGACCGCGCGCCGCGCACGGTGGCCAACTTCGAGAAGCTGGTCGGCGAAAGCTTCTACGACGGGCTCACGTTCCATCGCGTGATCAAGGACTTCATGATCCAGGGCGGCTGCCCGCAGGGCACCGGCACCGGCGGTCCCGGCTACAAGTTCGCCGACGAGTTCCACGCTGCGCTGAAGCACGACGGCCCCGGCGTGCTGTCGATGGCCAACTCCGGGCCCGATAGCAATGGCAGCCAGTTCTTCATCACCCACGTCGCGACGCCGTGGCTCGACGGCAAGCACAGCGTGTTCGGTCGGGTGATCGAAGGCCAGAGCGTGGTCGACTCGATCGAGCGCGGCGACAAGCTGAAGAAGGTGACGATCGCGGAGGAGTAGCGGCTCGGGAGTCCCAGGCGATCCTACTGGTCGCGTCTCGAAGGACGCCCGGCCCGCAAGCGCGCGGAAGCGCTGGATGACGCGGCGATGTCGTGAGGCGGGGCTCGTTCCCGCTCGTGATCGCGCCCCGTCAGGTTCGCGGCAGCGAGGTTGCTACCTAGCTGGCGCGTCGGAGCTCCTCACGGATGACTCTCCGAAGCGTTTCCTCGAGCGCTCCGCCGCGATCCTGTATGCACTCTCGCAGGGCGCTATTGACCAAAGCCTGGTAGCTGCCGCCCCCTACACCGCCCGCTCGCTCCCGCCCGCTCCGACGAACGTCCGCTGCTCGCGGTCCTTCCGGACGCCCGGGAAGCGCAGCACCTGCCCGTGCGGGACGCAGTAGACCCCGGGTGACAGCACGCCGGCGGCGAAGAGCGCCTCGGTGAAGTTCTGCAGCGCGTCGGACTGCTTCATCTCGAACGGACGCCACGCGCCGGTGAGCACGATCGGCACCGCTGGCTTCGGCAGCGACGCGTGCAACAGCTCGCCGGTCTGGTCGAGCGTGTCGGTGCCATGCAGCACGACGATGCCGCGCAACGCGTCGTTGCCGCCCTCGGCGCCGAGCTCGCGCACCGCTTCCAGCACGAGGTCGCGGTCGGCGGCGGTCAGCTCGAGCGAGTCCTTGCTCAGCACTTCGCGGATCGCGATCTCGGTGTCCTCGAGCCGCAGCTCGCCGAGCATGCGGCGCACGATCGAGTGGCGGTTGCTGAGCTCGCCGGTCTGCTCGTCGTAGACCTTCTCGATGGTGCCGCCGGTGGTCACCAGCGCGATGCGGCGCATGCGAAGCGCCACCTCAATCGCCGCCGCAGGGCATGCCGTGGGCGCGCGGGCAGCCGGTCGCCTGCAGAAGCTCGAACACCTTTGCGCAACCTCGGCAGCGGTACTCGTAGAGCGGCATCGTCGACCTCTTCGGCCCCCGGCCCCCGGCCAGCGTCCGGCGGGCCGTGACAACTCGGAATGTTAGCCGCGTCAGCCATCCGAGCGCGGTGGCGTGGGCTCCGATCGTGGTGGGGGCTGCTCGAGGAGGGGCGGCAGCGCCGCCGCCAGCCGGCTCGCCTCGAGGTCGACGGCGACCAGCCGGCCCGCGCGATCGAACAGCAGGGTGCGTGGCACGCTCTCGACGCCGAAGCGGCGCGGCAGCTCGGCCGCGAAGGCGCGCGGGTCGTGGAACTGGGGCCAGTCGATGTCGTGGCGCGCGACGAAGGCGCGCAGCGCACGCCGCGCACCGCCGTCGAGGTTCACCCCGAGGACCAGCAGACCGCTGCCGGCCTGAGCGTGGTGCAAGCGGCGCAGCTCCGGAAGCTGCGCCAGACACGGCGCGCACCAGGTCGCCCAGAAGTCGAGCAGCACCACGCGGCCGCGCAGGTTCTCGGCGGTCCAGGCGCGGCCGTCGAGGTCGCGGAGCTCTCGCGGCCACATTGCCGACCAGGGCCGCGCGGCGTCGTCGACCGGTGTCTGCGCCCGGGCGGTGACCCCCGCGCCGGCCAGCCAGCAGACGCCGATCAGCGCGACGCCGACGGCGGCAGCCGGAACGCGCTGTCTGCGATCGAGGCTCACCACGACAGCTCGAGCCCGACCACCACGCTGCGCGGGAAGCGCGGGCCGTAGACGTAGGCGGCGTCGCGATCGGGGCCGCGGTCGAGGTCGGTCTGGTAGGCGTCGGTCAGGTTCTGCAGGCCGACCGTCAGCCGCGGCTCGTGGGCCGGCGTCAGCGGCAGCCGCCAGCTCGCGTTGAGGTCGAGGGTGGTGAAGCTGCGCGTCGTCTCGAGCCGGTCCTCGGCCACGAAACCCGCGTAGTGCGGCACCAGCATCGGGCCGGTGTAGCGCGCGCCGAAGAACAGGTCGATCTCGCGCGGCAGCCGCCAGGTGACGCTCGCCAGCGCGTGCCGCTCGGGCGTGCGCAGGAAAGCGCGGCTGCCGAAGTCCGGCTCGGGCTCGGCGAGCCGGGCGCGCTGCTCGACCACCCCGACCTCGCCCTCGAGACGCGAGCCCCAGCGCCACGACACCGCGAGCTCCGCGCCGTCGATCTCGGCGCGACCGAAGTTGATGCGCGTGAGCTCGAGCTCGGGCGTGGCCGGGTCGTCGTCCTCGATGGTCTGGAAGCGGTCGTCGAGGCGGGTGTGGTAGACGCTGAACTCGAGCGCGGCGCTGCCGCGGTTGTAGAAGAACGGCCGCCACTCGCCCGACACCAGCGCCGCGGTGGAGGTCTCCTCGCGCAGGTCGGGGGCGTTGCGCAGCACGCGCGCGCGACCGCCGCCCACCAGCTCGACGTGCAGGTCCTCGTCGAACACCGCCGGCGGCCGGAAGCCGCGCGCCAGCGAGGCGCGCAGCGTGAAGTCGAGCCGCGGCGACCACAGCAGGGCCGCGCGCGGCGAGAGCACCGGCTCGTCGAGCGCGCTGTGCCAGTCGGAGCGCGCGCCATAGAGCAGGGTCCAGCCGCTGCCGAGGCGGCGATCGTCCTGCACGAACAAGCCGAGGTCCGAATTGGCCTCTTCGATCACCCGGCCGCGCCCGAGCTGACGGTCGGAGATCTCGTCGTGTGTCCACTGGCTGCCCCAGGTCAGCGTGCCCTGCGCGTGCGAGCGGTTGGCCTGCGCGTCGACGGTGAACAGCGGGTTGCGCGTGGTGCCGTAGGCGTCGGGATCGAAGCCGGCGCCGTAGTAGCTGTCGCGCTTGGTGCCCGCCCACGACGCGGCGAGCTGGTAGTCCCAGCGCGACGAGAGGGTGTGCAGCCAGCGTAGGCCGACCGCGTCGCGGTCGGTGGCGATCGCCTCGGTGAGCGCCGTCTGGTGCGGCGGCAGCTCGAAGCGTCGGAGGTCACCGCCGCGGCGGCGCTCGCGGGTGCGGTTGAGCTCCCCCGACAGGCGCGCGCGGTCGTCCAGCAGGTACTGCTCCAGGCGCAGCCCGCCGCTCTCGAGGCGGCGCTCGCTGACCTCGCTGAAGCCGTCGCCGTCGCGGTCGTGCGGCTCGACGCGGTCGATCTGCCCGAACAAGCTGAGCGAACGCCCGCCGGATGGTCGCGTCCAGTCGCCGACTCCGCTCAGCGAGTAGCCGAGCTCGCCGCCGATCTCGATCGCGCGCGTCTCGATGGTGCCGCCGGTGGCGACGGGCTGGTGCGGGATCAGGTTGACCACGCCGCCCACCGCGCCGCCGCCGTAGAGCGCCGAGCCGCCTCCCTTGACCACCTCGATCGACTCGATCAGCCGCGCCGGGAGCTGCTCGATGCCGTAGACCATGGCCAGCGAGGAGACCGTGGGCTGGCCGTCGACCAGGACCTGGGTGTAGGGCCCGTCGAGCCCGAGCATGCGGATCTGCGACACGTTGCAGTTCTGGCAGCCGCTCTCGACCCGCACGCCGGGGCTCCACTCCAGCGCGTCGGCGAGGGTGCGCGAGAGCGTGCTCTCGATCGTCTCGCGGCCGAGCACCCTCGTGTGCACCGGGATCTCGACCAGCCGTCGCGGGGTGCGGGTGGCGGTCACCACCAGCTCCTCGCCGAAGGCCGGCCGCAGCACCACGCGGAGCTCGACGACGTCGCCGGGCGAGACCACAGCCGCCGCCTCCTCGATGGCGAAGCCGTCGGCGACCACCAGCAGCTCGTGACGGCCGAAGGTCAGGTCGTCGAGACAGGCGACGCCGTCGGCGCCCGTGGTGGCGCTCGGACCGGCGAGCGCGCGCACCGCGGCGTCGGCCACCGGGCGCTTCGCGGCGTCGGTCACGGTCACCTCGACCGGGCAGCGGTTCTCGGCCTCGGCGCCGGCGCTGGCCGCCAGGAACAGCAGCAACCAGGCGAAGCGGAGGGGCCTCTTCGCGATGCTCATAGAGTCGGTTCGCTTCATGGTCCACGGGCGGCGGAAGCGCCGCTGTCGTCGGACGTCTTGGCGGTCGGTCAGCGCACCTCGAGCACGCCGCGCATCATCTGGGCGTGCAGCGAGCAGAGGTACTCGTGACGACCGGGCTCCATCGGCGCTTCGAACACCGCGCTGGTCGTGCTGCCGTCGCCGGGCGCCACAGGCGTCGCGACCTCGAGCGCGCCGGCGACGAAGTCGTGGTCCATGCCGAGGTCGCGGTTCACCAGCACCAGCCGCACCGTCTCGCCGCGGCGCACCACCAGGGTCGGGTTCGGCTCGCGCGCCGGGCCCTGCGCGTCGGCGAGGTAGAACGCCATGTCCTCGGCCACCAGCACGACCTCGCGCGGCGCGGGCCGCGACGCGGCAGTACTCGAAGCCACCGCGAACGCGCCGACGACAGCGAGGATGACGAACAGCAGGGTGAGGGATCCCCTCTTGACGGCCTTGCTCATATCAGTAGCTCCGAGACCAATCTGAAGTGTCGATTCATCCAATCCACATGCCGGTCAGGTACATCACGCCGAAGCCCGCGGCCAATCCGGCGACCACGGGCGCGCTGCGCACCAGGTCCGCCAGCGGCCGTCCGGCCACCACGCCGCGAGTGATCTCCACCACCACCTGCGCGATCGCGCCCGCGGCGATCGCGAGGAACACCGCCGACCAGAAGCCCGAGTAGAGGAAGCCGCCGAGCCACGCGCCCGGGATGGTCGGCGCGCCCGCGACCAGCCCAAGGCCGAGCAGCCGGCCGATCCGCAGCGGCTCCTTCGACAGCGGGGCGACGATCGCGAGCCCCTCGGTGGTGTTGTGGAGCATGAACCCCACGATCAGCAGCGTCCCCAGGCTGATCTCCCCGAGACGCACCGCGGTGCCGATGGCAAGACCCTCGCCGAAGTTGTGCAGCCCGATGCCGATCGCGACGAGCAGCGCAGTGACCCAGGCGGCCGAGACCTGCTGGCGCCGGCCCCGCAGCCAGGCACCCAGCACCTCGACCGCCGCGAACGCGAAGATCGCGCAGAAGGTGAACAACGCCACGCCCTGGTACGAAGAGGCGATCCCCGACGCGACTTCCAACCCCTCGTGGGCGGTGTCGACCAGCAGGAACAGCAGGAGGCCGACCGTCAGCGCGAGCACGAAGTCGAGCGCCCCCTGGCTGATAGTCCGCACGAGCGGGTACCAGAGCAGGCCGAGCGCGATCGGCAGCACGCCTACGTAGAGACCGACCAGCGCGAACAGCGAGACCAGTCGCGCGTTGGGTCGCGGCGTCGCCACCGCCACCGGGATCTCGTGCGCGAAGGTGACCCCGGTGGCCGAGACCATCACCACTTCGTGGGCTTCGCCGTCGACCCAGGGGTAGGGAATGCGCAGCGTGGCGCGTCCGAGACGGCCCAGCTCGCCCGCCGGCTCCTGGGTGAACTGCCAGTACGCATCGTCGACCATCACCTGGGCGATGCGCACCGGGTCGGGCCCGTCGTTGAGCACCTGGAGCGTCATGCCGTGGTCGTCGAGCGTCAGCCGCTCCACGCTCACGATCTCCACCGGCGGCGCGTCGCCGTGGAGCGCACGCAAGGCTCCGGTGCGCACCAGCACGAACAGCAACGCCACCAGCAAGACCACGGGTACCAGGCCGTACAGGGCCAGCTTCGCGGCGCTCGGACGCGCGGCGGTCGAGGTGGGTGGGTGGTTCGTCATGGCAGCAGCTCGGATGGCCGCTCTTAAGCAGCCTCGAACAGCCCCATCCAGCCGAGCTCCGCGAACTCGCTCTGGTGGGCGTGGAACATGTACTGGCCGGGGTAGCGGAAGCGCGTCTCGAGGATCGCCCGCTCGCCCTGGCACAGCATCAGGTTGTCCGTGGTCTCGAGCGACTCGAGTCGGGTTCCGGTGCGGAACACGTCGAAGAACATGCCGTGGAGATGGAAGCTGTTGACCAAGTCGAACTCGGTGACGTTGACGAGGTAGATGCGCACGAGCTGCCCGACCTTCACGCGGACCGGCTCGGCCATGTGGAAGTGCGCCGCGGTGTTGACCGCGTAGACCTCGTTGCCGCCGTCGAAGTTGGTGTCGAAGGCGTTCATCACCATCACCATCTCGTCGACCGCCTCACCTCGAGGCGGCCGGCCGCCGCGCGGGTCGACCAGGAAGGTGCCGTAGAGACCCTTGTGGATGTGGCGCTTCAGCGGAGCGGCGTGGCAGTGGTAGAGGTGCAGCCCGTAAGGGTCGGCGTCGAACTCGTACAGGAACTCGCCGCCGGGTGCGACCTGGTGCTCGGGCATCGAGCCGTCCATCTCGGGCTCGTGCCAGCCGTGGAAGTGGATGGTGTGCGGATGAGCGCCCTGGTTCACGAAGCGCACGCGCACGCGGTCGCCCTCGGTGGCGCGAATCGTGGGCCCAGGCACCTCGCCGTTGTAGGTCCAGGCCGGGAACGACACCCCCGGCGCGATCTCGATCTCGCGATCGACGGCGAAGATCTCGTACTCGCGCTCCAGCGTGCCGTCCGGCCGAGGGGTCTCCCGGTAGAAGCGCGACCGACGCTCGGGAGGCAGGTGCGAGAAGTTGAACGAGCGCAGGAAGGCGTTGGGATCGAAGATCGACTTGTCGAACTTCCCGACTACTCCGAGCTGGTGGTGCGCGTGATCGACACCGAGCCGGTGCGGCAGGTCACCTGCCGCGGCGCCCTGGACGCGCCGCGCCCCGACGCCGGCTAGCGCACCGAGCCCAGCGACCGCGAGGACGTTGCGACGCGACAGCTTGGTCGCCACCGGCGTGCTCTCTTCAGCATGTGCTGCAGCACGCGCTTCAGCATGCGCCGAGGCCGTGGGCTGGTCGTTCGGGTCGTGGTTCATGACGAGTGCTCGCCACCCGGCACCCGCCGTAGTTTTGAGTCATCAAAATTAGACCCTGGACAGCACGAAAAGTCAAGCCGGCACGACCCGAAAGGGGCCGGGACCCTGCCACGGACTAGCTGTCTGCCTGCGCCTTTGGCGCTGCCGCGACGCTTACGGCGACCCGCCGCCCGCCGACGAGGACGGTGTCGCCGCGACCGTCGACTCGACCGGCGCAGGCGCCGGTCCCTCCCGCGCCAGCACGAGTCGGCTCGTGCCGTCGAACCGCGCCTCTGGCAGGTCCCTGATCTCCAGCAGCTCGGCGATCGTGGGCGCGACATCGGCGGTACGCACGGGCAGGTCGATCTGGCGAGGGGCCATCCCGGGGATGCGCAGCAGCCAGGGCACGTGCGTGTCGTAGCGGTGGGCGGTGCCGTGGCTGGCCGCCATCGAGGTCGTCGCGAGCGTGTTCGCCTGCAGGTGGAGCAGCAGGTCCGAGCTGCGCCCGGGGTAGTGGGAGCGGGCGAACTTGGCCACGATGTCGTCGGGCGAGGTCTCGCTCAGCTCGGACGGATAGAGCACTCGCTCGATCCGCGGGCAGGCTGCGAGCCGGTCTCCGAGATCACGCAGCAGGCGGTCCGGATCGACCTGACGCGCGGACAACGCTTCACGGTCGAGGTAGAGCAGCGCGGGCATCCAGCCGGAGCCCTCGATCCCGTACTGCCGCGCGATGTCACGACCGGCTCGCTGCACGCAGGTCACCTGCGCGACCCCGAAGCGTCCGCCGTCCTGGCCCAACGCCAGCAGCAGCTCGGGCACTCGCACCACGCCGTGGTCGGAGCTCAGCGCGATCACCACGTTGTCGAGGCCAATCCGCTGGTCGACGAAGTCGAGCAGCTCGCCGATCGTGCGATCGAGGCGCATCAGGGTGTCGAGGGTCTCGTGGGCGTCGGGACCGAAGCCGTGCCCGATGATGTCGAGCTGCGAGTAGGCGATACCGAGGTAGTCCGGCACCTCGTCGGCACCGAGCCCCTCGCCGTCGATCAGCGCCTTCGCGAAGTCGGTGAGGTAGCTGTCGACGAACGGCGTTTCGCCGAGATCGGAGTAGAACCCCTCGTTGGGCTCGGCGGTGAGCCCGCCGATAGCGTACGGAAAGCTGGTGCCGAACCAGCCGCGATCGAGCGGCAGGATGCCGAAGCGCTCCACCTCGGCGAACGGCAGCAGCGGCTCCCAGGTCTCGCCGAAGAGTGGGTCGAGCAGCTTGCGATCGTGGAAGGCGGTGCGCCAGTCCGCGACGACCGTGACTTCGTCGCCATCGCGCTGCCTCCTCCTTCGGCCGGCATCGTTCTCCTCCGCCGCTTCCGGCTCGAAGTAGGTCGACGTGACGATCTCGCCACTCCTGCTGTCGTACCAGTACGCGGAATCCGCGTCGCGGCCTGCGCTGAAGATCGCCGAGCGTGCCTTGCTGCTCACGCCGTAGACCTTGGACGCAGGCCATGCCTGCTTCATCAGGTCACCGATGGTGGGCCGCTCGAGATGCTGCGGCGAAGAACCGTGATCGGGGTCCCAAGCCGCGGCGACCGTCCGCTCCTCTTCGCGCGAGTACCAGGAGTTGCCGACGATCCCGTGCCGCGACGGGAAGGTCCCGGTGGTGAGCGTCGCGTGTCCGGTGGCGGTGACCGTGGCGGCGTGGTCGTGATGGGCTTCGGTGAAGAGCACCGATTCGTCCAGTAGCCGCGCCAGCCCGTGCTGTAGCACCGGTCGGAAGCGAACCAGGTAGTCCGCGCGTAGCTGGTCGGCGACGATGAACAGCACCAGGCGAGGCGCGTCAGCCGGCACCGGGCGGGGCGGCTCCGGCTTGGGCCGGCATGCCAGCACGAGCGCGGCCACGACCAGCGCGAGAGCGAGGGCGAGCGCGAAACGCCGGGTAGGCTGAGTCTTGGGTACGTTCATGGGGCACCTCGGATCACGAGAGGTCCCGAAAGTAGCACGCGATGCCGGCCGCCCATCGCGAAGGTTCGATGAAGGTGTGCACCTGGCGGCGCTGCGCCGACGCGCAAGGCTGGTACAGTGTTGCGTCACAGCGTTCGGCAGCCGGTGCTCGACCCGCGACGCGAGACGGCGGTACCTGTGCACGTCGTGTAAAGCACATCGAGTGATGCATGTCGAGTGGCACGAAGGCGGCGGTCGACTGGTGGTGCGTTTCGAGGACGCCGATGCTCTCGATGCCTTGCTCGAGCGGGCGCGCAGCACCCCGCCGATCTTACGTCTCGAGACCCGTCTCGACGAGGGCGCGCCAGTCGTGCTGGTGCTCTCGGACCCGTCGCGGAACCTGGAGCTGACAGCGCGAGTCAAGCAGGTCTTCCGCAGCGGCATGGAGCTCTTCGGCACCATCCTCGAGATCGATCTCGACTCGGGTCGCGAGGCGGTCGCCGTCGAGCGCGAGGAAGACATGCCCTGCGAGCCTGGCGCTCTCGAGACCTCCGACGCCGCCGAAGCCCCGGAGGAGCGCGAGACCGGTCCGGCCCTTACCGGCGAGACGCTCGGCACCTCGGTCACCTTCGACCTGCAGCGCATGCGGCCCGACGAGAAGGTACGCCTCGCCACCAAGGCCAATCGCGTCCAGCGCCAGGTCCTGCTGCGCGACCGCACGCCACAGGTCTTGCTCGCGCTGCTCAACAATCCCTGGCTGGAGAACGCCGAAGTGCTCGAGATGGCAAAGAACCCGAAGGTCATCGGCCCGGTGCTGCAGCGCATCGCAGACGATCGCCGGTTCGGCCCCAACGCGCAGGTCCAGTCGGCGCTCGCGCGCAACCCGAGCACGCCATGGACCGTCACGACGAGGCTGCTGCCGCTGTTGAACACGCGCGAGCTGCGCGAGCTGGCGCGCAGCCAGCAAGTGCGCGAGGCGGTGCGCAAGGCTGCCCTCAAGATCTACCTCGAGAGGTTGTGACCATGCACGCAGTGACCATGCACACCTTCGCTTTCCGTCGCGCGTCCTGCGCGAGCCTTGCGCTCTTTCTCGCGCTCCTCTGCGGTCTCGCGGCACTGCCTTCGCGTGCCGAGGAGCCGCTCCAGGCGACCTCTCTGCTCGGTCGCGAGCTGCGCGCCAGCGAGGCGACAGCCGAGCAGGCGGCGGCGATCGCGGCCGCCGAGGAGGTGGCGCGCGACGCGCCTCACGATGTCGAGGTCGCGATCGCGCTCGGCCGCGCCCAAGCCGCGGTCTGGCGCTACCGCGACGCGATCGAGGTCTATACGCGCGCGCTCGAGCACCACCCGAATCACGCCGCGCTCTACCGCCACCGGGGCCACCGGTACCTCTCGGTACGCGACCTCGACGCCGGCCTGCGCGACATGGAACGCGCCGCGCAGCTCGAGCAGGGCGACTTCGACATCTGGTACCACCTCGGTCTAGCGCGCTATCTGAAGCGTGACTTCGAAGGCGCCGCCGAGGCGTACCGACGCTGCCGCCAGACCGCCGTCGACGACGAGAGCATCGTCGCGGTGACCTACTGGCATTTCCAGGCGCTGTCGCGCGCCGGCGACGAGAAGGGCGCCGCGGCCGTGCTCGAGCCGATCCGCGATGGCATGACGATCGAGGAGAACCGCGCGTACTACGACCTGCTCCGCCACTACAAGGGCCTCGCGACCGAGCAGGAGGCGCTCCCGCAAGACGCTGAGGCGCTAGAGCTCGCGACCCGCGGTTATGGTCTCGCCAACTGGAAGCTCGTTCGGGGGGACCGCGCGGGCGCCCGCGAGATCCTCGAGCGCATCGTCGCCGGCGAGTTCTGGCCGGCGTTCGGGTTCCTGGCGTCGGAGGTGGAGCTGGCAGGGATGCGCTAGCGGGAACGCGGCCATGGCCCATACCCTCTGGTTCCAAACCGACCGCCTGCTCCTACGCCCCTACGGCCCAGCGGACGTCGACGCCCTCGAGCGCATTTTCGGCGACCCCGACGTGCGTCGCTACCTCTTCGACGACGAGGTCATGCCGCGCGAGTGGGTCGAGGCCGAGGCGGCGGCCAACGAGCAGCTCTTTGCCGAGCGCGGCTACGGCGTGGCCCTGGTCTACCCGCGCGACGGCTCCGCAGACGCATCGAGCGCTGCCGCCGAACCCATGGGCTTCGCGGGCTTCCGCCCGTTCTTCACACCACCCGAGGTGCAACTGCTGTACGGTCTCCTCCCCAAGCACTGGGGCAAGGGATACGCCACCGAGGTCGCGCGCGCGCTCGTGCGGCGCGGTTTTGAAGACCATGGTTTCGCCGAGGTGATCGGCGTCACCGATCCGCCGAACCGCGCGTCGATGCGGGTGATGGAGCGGGCCGGCATGCGTTTCCTCGAGCAGAGACCACGCGACGGCAAGAAAGCCGTGTACTTCCGCGCGCGCCGGCCCAAGCCCTGACCTCCGATCGGAGTGCTCTCGTGAAGGACGACACCTCATCGAAGAAGCCTCGCGTGCTCGTGGTCTGCACCCACAACTCGGCGCGTTCCCAGATGGCCGAGGCGATCCTGCGCCACCGCTACGGCGATCGCCTCGAGGCGCTCTCCGCCGGCACCGAGCCCGGCAGTGTGCACCCGCTGGCGATGCAGGTGATGGCGGAGGCCGGCATGCCGCTCGACGGCCAGCGATCGAAATCGGTCGCCGAGGTGCTACAGACCGGACCCGTCGACCTGGTGCTCACCGTCTGCGACAGCGCGCGCGAGACCTGCCCCTTCGTGCCGTCGCGCCGCGGCACCATCCACCGCGCCTTCGAGGACCCGTCCGCCGCACTCGAAGCCGAACGTCTCGCCGCCTTCCGTCGCGTGCGCGACGAGCTCGACCGGTGGCTCGCCGCCATCGCCGGCAATCTCTGAGAGCCGTTTCGGGCTCTGTCCCGCTACGGGAACGGCGAGAAGGAGGTGCGCTTGCTGGGCTCGACCACGCCGCCCTCGTTCGGCTCGTAGTAAACGCGCATGGCCTGGAAGCGGGTACCCGTATCGGCGCAAGCAGGCTGGCCTACTCCACCGCAGAACAAGCTTCCGATGGTCAAGAACACCAGGTACTCGGAGGAGAAGGAGTCGACGACGATCGGCGTGTCGGGAACGGCGGTGCGATAACTGCAGCCGGTGGTGTTGACGAGGCCGTCCACGAGGACCTGGAACGGCGCCTCGCCGCCCGGCTGGCGAACCAGGAAAAAATGGATGGCGCTGTCGCCGGCTGTGTCGCGGCATGCGTCGATCTCGATCCCGACCACCCGCGCGCCGTGGGGCAGGCCGGCGCTGGCGGCCAACTCGCAATAGCCCTCGCAGTGAACGCTGAAGTTCACGCCGAGAAAGGCGGCGGTGGTGACGAATGCATTTCCTTTGAGCATGTCCACGGAGGGGATGACGGTGAAGAGGTGCCCGGACTGGGCCTGGAGCGATCCCGCACACAGGAGAGCCGCGCTGCCAACGAGCCAAAGGCTGGCCACAGCAGGCGCGGAACGTTGACCGGAGAGGCGACCTCGAGGTCGTGCCATGGGTTCCTCCAAGGTTCTGGTGGGAGTTTGGATGGTGAACTCTAGCAGGCCTCCGGCCCAGCCGGGCCTGCGTTCCGCTCGCTGCTGCGCCGCGCCGCCGCGCTCTCAATACGACTTCGGCAGACCGAGCGCGTTCTCGGCGATGTGACACAGCGCGAGCTGCTGGCTGACCGGCGCGAGCCGCGCGATCAACACCTCGCGGAGCAGCCGCTCGACGTGCATCTCTTTCGCGTAGCCCATGCCGCCGTGGGTCATCACGGCGCGGGTGCAGGCGCGGAACCCCGCCTCGGCGCCGAGGTACTTGGCAGCGTTGGCCTCCGCCCCACAGGGCTGACCCTGGTCGTAGAGAACAGCCGCCCGCAGGCACATGAGAAACGCTGCTTCGAGCTCCATCCAGCTCTCGGCGAGCGGGTGCTGGATCGCCTGGTTCTGACCGATGGGCCTGCCGAACACCACGCGCTCGCGCGCGTAAGTCGCGGCGCGCTGGAGCGCGTTGCGACCGACCCCCACCGCCTCGATACCGACCAGCACGCGCTCCGGGTTGAGGCCCGATAGCAGACACCGAAACCCAGCGCCCTCCTCGCCGATCCGATCGCCTACCGGCACGAACAGGCCGTCGAGGAACACCTCGTTCGAGTCCACCGCGGCGCGACCCATCTTGGGGATCTCGCGCACCGTGACCTTGCTGCGGTCGAGGTCGGCGTAGAACAGGCTCAGCCCCTCGGTGCGCTTGCCGCCGCGTGCCGCTATCGACTCGCGCGACTCTGTGCGCGCGAGCAGCAGGATCTTCTCGGCCTCCTGCGCGGTGGTGGTCCAGATCTTTCGCCCGTGCACCAGGTAGCCGCCGTCGACCCCCTCGGCGCGCGTGGTGATCGCCGACGTGTCGAGGCCGGCGTCCGGCTCGGTCACCCCGAAGCAGGTCTGGACCCGGCCGGCGATCAGGTCGGGCAGGAAGCGTCGCTTCTGCTCGTCGGTGCCGTGCTCCACGATCGGCTGCGGCCCGAAGATGTTGATGTGGATCGCCGAGGCCGCGCTCATCGCGCCGGGAGAGCGCGCCACCTCGTGCATCACCAGCGCAGCTTCGACCACTCCCAGCCCCGACCCGCCGTACGCCTGCGGCATCGCCACGCCGAGCACGCCGAGCTCCGCCATCGCGCGGTGCAGCTCGACCGGGAACTCACCGCTCTGGTCTTTGGCGTACCAATAGTCGTCGTCGAAGCGGGCGCACGCCTCCGCCACCGAGCGACAGAGCGCGCGCTGGGCGGCGGTGGGGGAGAAGTCCATGAGGTGGCGAGCTTGACACGAGCATCCGGTCCCACGGGATACCGGCGCCGAGAGGCACCACCCGCTAGCATCGGAACACGGACGCGCCTGAAGGTCCTTCCTCGATGGCCGCCGGCCTCACCGTGAGAACACTCCAACGATCTGCCGCGCGCCTGCTGTCACTGTCGTTGGCGCTCTTCGCCCTACCCGTGGCCCTCGCCGCTGCCAACTCTGCGGCCGCCGCCACCCATCCCTGCCCGCTCACGCTCGTCGACCGCGCCGCCGCCGCCGGTATCGACTTCGTGCACGACGCGGGAGCGCGCGGCGACAAGCACCTACCCGAGACCATGGGCTCGGGCGCCGCCTGGCTCGACTACGACGGCGACGGCTGGCTCGACCTCTACCTCGTGCAGTCCGGGCCGTTCCCGCCCGACGGCTCGCCCCAGGCGGCGAACCGGCTCTATCGAAACCTCGGCCCGCAGCCGGACGGCGCTGCTGCTGGGCTGCCGCGCTTCGAGGATGTCACGGCGAGGGCCGGTGATGCCGGCGATCGCGGCTACGGCCAGGGCGTGCTCGCCGCCGACTTCGACGGCGACGGCCACGTCGACCTGTGGGTCGGCAACTACGGACCCGACGTGATCCTGTGGAACGACGGGCACGGCCGCTTCGAGCGCCAGCTCCTCCTCCCCGTCGGCGCCGAGGAGGCGGGCTACAACTGGAGCTCTTCGGCGGCCGCCGCCGACGCGAACGGCGACGGCGACCTCGACCTCTACGTCGCGCGCTACCTCGAGTACGACCCCGCGCACGAACTCTTCTGCGGGGAGCTCGGCGAGACCGCGGAAGGCGAGCGTCGCGAGTACTGCGACCCATCTCTGTTTCTCGGCCAGCCAGACCGCTTCTTCTGGAATCGCGGTGAGCGGCGCTTCGAAGAAGGCGCGGCGGCCGCCGGGATCGTCGACACCGAGGGCAAGGGCCTCGGTGTCGTGTTCACCGACCTGGACGGCGACGGCGCGCCCGACATCTACGTCGCCAACGACGTCACGCTGAACTTGACCTTCCGCAACCGCCTTCGCGCCACGTCATCCGCGTCCCCTTCACTTCCGTCACCGCTCTTCGAGGACTCGACCCTCTTCTCCGGCGCCGCCGTCAACCGCGCCGGCAAGCCCGAGGCCGGCATGGGCGTGGTCGCCGCCGACTTCGACGGCGACGGCGATCCCGACCTCGCGGTGACCAACTTCGACGTCGAGACCAACACGCTCTACGAGAACCAGGGCGGCCTTTTCTTCGAGGACGTGTCGGCGCGCAGCGGCTTCGGCCCGCCCTCGTTCAACCTGCTCGGCTTCGGGCTGGTCGCCGTGGACTTCGACCTCGACGGCGCGCTCGACGTCTACGTCGCGAACGGCCACATCTTCGAGCAGCCTCGCCGCGAGAACACCACCTACCGCCAGCCCGATCTGCTGCTGCGAGGCGACGGCCGCGGCGCCTTCACGACGACGCCGTGCGCCGTGGCCTCCCAGCCGCCCGCCGTGGCACGCGGAGCCGCCGCCGTCGACTTCGATCTCGATGGCGACGTCGATCTCGTCGTCACGCACATCGGAGCCTCGCCGTTCCTGCTGGAGAACACCGTGCGCTCGCGGCACGGCGCCGTGGATACCGGCGCGAGGCCCCCGCCTGCCTTCGTGGCCGTCGAGCTCCTGGGCCAATCCCCCAACACCCAGGCCATCGGCGCCGTCGTCACTCTCGAGCGGGGGAACGTCCACCAGCGCCGCTGGGTGCAGGCCGGCGACAGCTATCAGTCCTCCAGTGATCGGCGGCAGATCTTTGGCATCGTCGCGGCCCCGCCCGGTGCCGCACCGCCGATCCTCGACTTGACTTGGCCTTCTGGCCGCCGACAACGCCTCGTCGTCCCTCGACTCGACACCCACCTCCGCCTCGTCGAGGAGGCCAGGCCGTGAGGCCGCTGCGACGCACGGGACGGCGGCCGGCCGCAACAGTGGGCGCAATCGCCGTTTCCCTCTTCCTGCTGGTGGCCTCCCGCTCCGTCGCTCTCTCCGTTCACTCCTTCACCCTCGACAACGGTATGACCTTCCTCGTCGTCGAGCGCGACGGCCCGCTCGTGGCCGCCGGGTGGTCGGTGCGTTGGGGCGCGGGCGACGACGTGCCGGGGCGCACGGGCGCCGCCCACTTCCTCGAGCACCTGCTGTTCCAGGGCACCGAGGTCATCGGGACTCGAGACTGGACGCGCGAGCGCCTGCTGATGGCGGAGCGCGACGCTCTGTTGCTGGCGCAACGCGACGACGCGGAGGCCGCCCGTCTCGCGCAGCTCGACGCCGAGCTGCAGCAGGTGCGCATCCCCGGAGACTACTCGCGCGTGTACGCCGAGGCTGGCGCTCTCGGCATCGACGCCGTCACCAACCGCGACCTCTCCGTCTACTCGCTGCTCGTCCCGAAGCAGCGCCTCGAGCTGTGGTTCTGGATGGAGTCCGAACGCCTGCTGCGTCCGGTCTTTCGCAACATCGAGGACGAGCTTCGGGTGATCGAGCAGGAGCGGCTGCAGCGCCTCGAGTCGTCGCCCATCGGCCCGGCGATCGAGCGCTTCGAGGAACGTTTCTGGGGCGTCGATCACCCGTACTCGTGGACCAGCGACGGCCGGCGGCGCGACTGGCAAGGCCTCACCGCCCCCGGCGAGCTGCGGCGGATCTTCGAGCGCGCTTATGCGCCCAGCCATCTCACAGCGGCGCTGGTCGGCGACGTGGACCTCGAGCAGGTTCGGCAGTTGGCTCAGCTCTACTTTGGCCGCAGGCGCTCCGCCGCGCCCGACACAGGGTCGCCGGCCAGCGACGCCGTCACACTCGCCGCTGGCGAGGACCGCCCCGGCTCGCTCGACGAGACCTGCGCCTGCCGCACCCAGGTCGAAGCGCGCTACAGCACCGTACCCTTCTCCCATCCCGACACCGTGGTGCTCGACGTGCTCGCCGGCATCCTCAACGGCCGCACCGGCCGGCTCCACCGCGAGCTCGTGCTCGACCGCAGGATCGCCTTCTCCGCGACCTCCCGCCACGCTGCCTGGCGCCGCGCGGGATCCTTCTCGCTTTTCGCTGAAGCTCTCGAGGACGAGCCGCCCGAGCGCCTGCTCGCCGCACTGGACGAGGTCGTCTCCACCCTGCGCGAGGAGGACGTCGGCGCGCGCGAGCTCGAGAAGGTGAAGAACCAGATCACCACCGACGTCGCGCGCCAGGTGCAGGAGCCCGCCGCCCTCATGAGGCGCCTCCTCGTCTACGCCGGCCTCGGCGACTGGCGACGCCTGGTCGATTGGGACCGGGCCGCGCTCGCCGTCGGCCCCGCCGACATCGAGCGTGTCGTGCGGCAATACCTCGTTCCCGAACGCCGCGGCGAGATGATCCTCCGCCGCACCGCAGGATCGACGACGAGATGAGAACCCGCCCGGTGCCTGCAACGTTCGCCCTAGCCCTCGTGACACTCCTACCGTCGTCGCCCTCCTCATCCGCCCACGCACAGAACCCCACCGGCGCTTCGACATCCACGGCTCCCGCCCCAATCCCCGCGCGCCCCGAGCTCCTTCGTTTCGCCGACGCCCCCTTCGAAGTCCCCGACGCGACCCGCTTGCGTCACGAAGTCCGCGCCGACCTCTCCGCCCGCGCCGAAAACGCCGCCCCCGGCACATCCGCCCTCCCCGTCTTTGTCGTCGAAGACCACACCGTCCCGCTGTTCGAGCTCACCCTCGCGCTGCCCATCGGCGACGTGCTCGACCCTGCCGACCGCGTCGGTCTCGCCTCGCTCACCGCCACGCTCCTCCGCAGCGGCGGCGCCGGCGAGCGCAGCGCGGAGCAGCTCGACGAGGAGATCGCCTACCTGGGCGTCGAGCTCGACGTGATCGGCGGCGGCTTCCGCAGCGGTATCAGGCTCGACGGCTCGCCGCGCGTGCTCGAGCCGGCGCTCGACCTCCTCGCCGACGTGCTGCTGCGGCCGCGCTTCGACGAGGACCGACTCGCGCTGTTGCGGCGCAACCTCGAAGCATCGATGCGCTCCCGCAACGACGCGCCCGGGCAGATCGCGAGCCGCAACTGGGCGTGGCTGATGTGGGGGCACCAGCACCCGTTGGCGCGGCAGGTGCTGCCGGGCCACCTCGTCGCCATCGATCGCGACGCCGTCGGGGCCTTTCACCGCCGACACTGGCACGCGCCAGGCGCCGTGCTCGCGATCTCCGGAGACGTCGATACCGTGGCCGTGCTCGAGCTCCTCGGCCGCAAGCTCGGCCCCTGGATCGCTGCGAAGGACGCTGCCGCGTTCGCGCTGCCCGCAACGCCTTCGCCGCTGCCGCCTCCCGAGCGCGCGCCACCCGGCGTCTACTGGCGCGAGCTCGACACGCCACGGGTCGAGATCGTGCTCGGCGACGCCGCCTACCGCCGCGCGAGCTGGGACGACCCCGACGCGTTCGCCATCCAGGTGATGTCCGAGATCTTCGACGGCCCCGGCGCCATCTCGCGTCTTCGTAGCCGCCTGCGCGGACAGGAGTCGCTCGTCTATACCGCAGGTGCCAGCGTCGGCATCGGCACCCTGCTAGAGGGTCTCTTCGAGGTCCGTCTCGGCACGACGCCCGAGAACGCCGTGCGAGCCATCGCCCTCGCGCTCGAGGAGATCCAGCGCATGCGCAACCAGCTCCCGCATCCCCGCGAGCTCGAGCTCGGCAAGCGCATCCACCTCGACGCGTTCCCACTCCTCTTCGACTCCGCCGAGAAGATCTCCGGCCGCTTCGCCGAGGACGTGCTGCTCGGTCGCCCCCACAGCTACTGGACCACCTACCGCGACCGCGTGCAGGGCGTGACCCTCGACCGCGTCCTCGGCGCCGCGCAGCGCACCCTGCACCCGGATCAGCTCCGCCTGTTGTGGGTCGGCCCGCCGCCGCCGGAGGACGAGCTGCGCAAGCTTGGGTTCCGCGTCTTCACGCGGTTGCCCCTGCGCGATCCGTTCACGTTGGAAGTGGTGGGGGAGGCGGGGAGCGGTCGGCCGTAGGCTGTTGGCCAGCGAGGAGCCGCCGCACTCAGCGCGGGAACACCTCGCCCAGCACCTCCACCAGCCGCTGCCACGAGGCGCGGTCGGCCTCGGCGTCGTAGCCGAGGGCGGGCATGCCGTGGGCGTCGGCGTCGGGGTTGGTGAAGCTGTGCTTGGCGTTCTCGAGCACCATGATCTCGAACTTGGCGCCGGCGTCCGTCATCTCCTGGCGGAAAGCGTCGACCTGCGCGGGGGTGACCATCGAGTCGGCGCCGCCGTGGAGCACGAGCACGCGAGACTGGATGCTCCCCGGGGCTGCCTTCTTCGCGGTCCCGAGCGAGCCGTGGAAGCTCGCTACCAGGTCGAGATCCATGCCCTCGCGCGCCATGCCGAGCACGACGGCGCCACCGAAGCAGTAGCCGATCGCGGCTGTCTTCTCGGCATCGACGTGGGGGTTGCTCGCGAGCATCGCGCGCGCCGCGAGGAAACGCGCCTTCATCACCTCGGGCTGGCTGAGCGCCTCGGCCACGAACTTCTGCGCGTCGGGCGGGTGAGCCGCGACCTTGCCGTCACCGTACATGTCGAGCGCGAAGCCCACGTATCCGGCCTCGGCGAGCCGTTTCGCCTGGTTGCGCGCGTGGTCGTTGTGGCCCCACCACTCGTGCACCACGAGCACGCCGGGGCGTTTGCCGGTGACGGCGTCGTCCCAGGCCACGAAGCCCTGGAGCTTGGTGCCGCCATGCTCGTAGGTGACCTCCTGGGTCTTGACGGCGGCTTCGAGGCGGACGGCGGAGAGGGTCGAGAGGATCAGGGTCGTCAAGAGAACGGCTCGCATGTCTGGCTCGCCTCCGAAGTCTTGGGTGTGTCCGCAGTATGTCCACGGATCGTGTCACGATCTCGCGGCAGTGCCGTGGCCGTTCGCGCACCTCAGCCCGGGCGCTCCAAGGAGACCCCATGAACGAACGAAACCGCTTCAGCCTGCTCGTAGCGATCGCGTTGTCTCTCTCGATCGTGGCCTGCCAGGGGGATCCGCCGCCAGAGGCGCCCCCGGCCGCAGACACGACCCGGACCGGCCTGACACCCGGCGAGCACACGTTCACGTCGGCCGACGGTAGCGAGATCCCTTACGAGATCGCGGGCGAGGGCGACGCCACGGTGGTGCTGGTGCACTGTTCGATGTGCGAGGGCTCGTTCTGGGCGGCGCAGGTGCCGGTATTGGCGGAGCGCTATCGCACGCTCACGCTCGACCTGCCGGGTCACGGCAAGGCTTCTGCAGCACGCGCGGAGTGGACCGTCGCCGGCTACGGTGAGGACGTGGCCGCGATGCTCCGCGAGCTCGATCTCTCGAACGTCGTGCTGGTGGGTCACTCGATGGGCGGGCCGGTGTCGCTGCGCGCGGCCGCGCTCTCCCCGGGACGTGTGCGGGGTATCGTCGCTGTAGACACCCTCCACGACGCCGAGTTCGACATGTCAGCGGCGCTCGAGAGCTTCCTGCCCGCCTTCGAGGCCGACTACTCGGCGACCTGCGATGAGTTCGTCGACTCGATGTTCCCCGAGGAGAACGTCGACGAGATCAAGGCTACCGTGCGTGCGAAGGGCTGCAGCGAAGACCGCCGCGAGATCGGCATCGCACTGATGAGAAACTTCGGCGACATCGACATGACGTCGTGGTTCTCGGACGCCGGCGTGCCGATTCGCGCCATCAACGCGCCGACGAACCCGACGCAGGTCGAGAACAACCGCAAGTACGCCGACTTCGAGGCGGTCATCTTAGAGAACGTCGGGCACTTCCCGCACATGACCCGACCGGAGCAATTCAACCCGCTGCTGCTCGACGCGGTCGCGCAGCTCCTGGCGGCTCCCGCCGCCTGAGCCGCCGGAAGTCCGATCGCCGGCCGGGCTCAGCGAGGCGATCGGCTTTCTGCGCGCGCTTGCACCAGGTCGAGCTCGCGCTCGAGCTGGTCGATCTCGGCCGCGAGCTGCGTCTGGTCGGTCTGTAGGCGACCCTGTTCCTCTTCGAGCGCCACGCGGAGCTGCTCGTGACGCTCCAGCATCAGCGTGAGCTGCGTCAGCTCATGGGTCACGGCCTCGCGGCCCTCCTCCGTCTCTGCGCGGAAGGAGCGCTCCTCGAGCTCCTCCGAATACGCCTGGACCCGACGACGCTCCGCGGCGAGCTCCGACATTTCGCCGCGCACCCGACGGAGCCGCTCCTCGACCGGCACCAGGCGCGTGGTCTTGAGCTCGATGCGGCGCAGCAGCACGTCGCCCTCGGCGCTGCGCGCCTGGGCGCCGAGCAGGTCGACGATCCGCTCGAGGCTCGCGCGGATGCCCGCCAGCTCGCTCTCGATGCGCGAGCCCGCCGGAGCCGAGGCCTGAGCAGGGGTCTGGGCCGATGCCGGCGCGGCCAGCAACAGCGCCGCGAGGGTCGCTCGCGCAGCGAGGGGTCGCCGCGGACTCGGTTCGGAGCTGGGATTCGAGCGCATGGCCGGACCTCCTGTGTTGGCTTCGATCTTCCAGTTCACACGGACCGACGAGAATTGCGACCTGGTCCTGGACGCGCCGTCGGGCCGTGCTCGGAGCCGTCACCCGAGACCGGCCAGTCGAAGGACGTGATCGGCTGCGGCGCAGGCAGGGCCAGCAGATAGCCCTGGCCGTAGTCCGCGCCGCTCTTGCGCACCACGTAGAGCTCTTCGGGGGTCTCGATTCCTTCCGCCACGACTTTTGATCCCATCTCGTGGATCAGCCTGACGATGGACCGTAAGAGCAGATGGACCCTGTTACCTGCCTTGACCCCGGCGAGCACCTTGCGGTCCAGCTTCACGAGGTCCGGACGCAGGTCCGATATGTATCTGAGGTTGGAGTAGCCGGCGCCGAAGTCGTCGATCGCGATGCGCAGGCCGCGGCGGCGCACCTCGTCGACGATGTCCAAGCATTGCTCGAAGTACTCCAGCGGCGCCGATTCCGTGATCTCGAGGTACACCGGCGCGCGGTGCAGGAACATCGAGTCGTCAGGGCGCACCAGCCAGCCCTCGGCGAACTCCAGGGGCATGACGTTGAGCGCGATCGCGTGCGAGCACCCCCTGACGGCGAGCTTGCGGAGATCGCGCCCGAGCTCGCCGACGAGACCACAAGGCTCGAGCGCTCGCAGCAGGCCGAGGATGTCCGGAAAGGCCGGGGAGTGCGATCGTGCCAGCGCCTCGTGTGCGAGGACCCGGCCGGTCTCGAGGTGGACGATGGGCTGGTAGACGATCGAGAAGAGTCGCTGCTCGAAGGCGCGGCGTGCCTCGGCTGGACGGAGTCCGGAGGAGAAGTCGAAGCCGCTGGTCACGACTTTGGGGAGCTCCAGGCGAGACGCCTGCTCCCGGCGTGTTGGTTGTCCACGGGGCTCGTGGAGAACCGTTGGAGGCCCGGCGCAGGACGAGTTGCAAGGGCGTTCTCAGAGGCTATGCCCTCGTGGAAGCCGGCGCAAGCCCCGACTCGTCGAGTCAGTCGAGCGGCCAGGGAACCGTCGGCGGCTGGGCAGCGGGCATGGCGAGGAAGTAGCCCTGACCATAGTCGCTGCCGCATTCCTGCGCGGAATGGAACTCCACGATGGTCTCGATGCCCTCGGTGACCACCTTGGCCTCCATCTCGTGGATCATGGTCACGATCGACTTGAGCAGCCGGAACACGCGGTTGCCCGGCTTGATCCCGGCCAGCAACTTGCGATCGAGCTTGACCAGGTCGGGCCGCAGGTCGGAGATGTACTTGAGGTTCGAGTAGCCCGAGCCGAAGTCGTCGATGGCGATGCGCAGGGATCGGCGCCGCATCTCCTCGACCATTTCGAAGCAACGGTCGTAGTACTCGAGCGGCACCGACTCGGTCAGCTCGAGGATCACCGACTGCCGGTGGAAGAACACCGCGTCGTCGGGCCGCACCAGCCAGCCCTCGGCGAACTCGCTGGGGACCACGTTGATCGACAGGGGATACGCGCAGTTCTTGGTGGCGAGCTTGCGCAGCCCGCGGCCGAGCTGCCCGGCCATGCCGCACGTGCCCAGGGCGTCGAACAGGCTGAGAATGTTCGGGAAGTGCGGCGTCTGTGTGCGCGCCAGGGCCTCGTACGCGAGGATCCGACCAGTCTTGAGGTTGACGATGGGTTGGTAGACCATCGAGAAGAGCTGCTGCTCGAAGGCCTCGCGCGCCCCGGGCGGGGCTCGCTCCAGGGCCTCGGCGGCGAAGGCGGCGGAGGCGTCGGCAGTGACTCCCGCAAAGGCCGGCATGCTGGGCGGAAGGGTCAGCACCGGCTGCTGACCGGTCTCGATCAGCCTGCGCAGCTCCGCTTCGGTGAGTGCACGGGGGCTCATATGACGATCTCCAGGGTACTGCGACCTCGCTCGCACGGCAAGAGATGTTGCGGGAGGTGGCCGGTCGGCCGACTTCCGGTAGCGTCGTCAGGATGAAGACGGCACCTACGGTCGTCGCCGTGCTGCGGCGCTACGCGGATCGCGGTCTGTTCCGGGGCTTCGGCGAGCGCGAGGTGAGTACGGGCTGCCTCGAGCTTCGCTTCACGTGGCACGCCCCCTGGCCGCACGTCCTGGTCGCCGACGCGCGCAAGGGCACGCTGGTACTGCGCGATCTGCTGCCCGAGGTGCCCTACCGGTCAGAGATGGACGTGGCGCTGCGCAGGTTCCTCGTGGCTCGCAGCGCTGCTGACGTGCCCGAGCACCGCCGCATCGACCCGAAACGGGTGCGCGTGCGCGCGCGCAACCGTGGCGGTACGGTCTCGATCGAGTTGGCGGCGGCTCCCGGGCAGCTTCCCTACGCAGCGGAGAAGGCCGTCAAGCTGCTCAACGAGATCTTCCTCTCGTTCCTGGCCGGACCTTACGACGCCTACATGGTGCGGGTCTTCGGGGCTCCCGAGGAGTAGAGGCTCTCCTTCTGGCTCATTTGACCGCATCTGCGGGGCCTGAGAGAATCCGAGAACTTCTACCCGTAAGAGTTTCCACGCCCCGAGTCGGTCGAGGAGATGATCATGAAGCGGCACCCCAGAACGAAGTCGCCACTGTCCGTCGTCGTGGTGTCCGTGCTGCTGCTCCCGACCGCGGCGATCGCAGCGGCGCCGCCGGCCGCGTCCGCGGACACGCTGCCGGAGCGTCCGACCTTCTACAAGGACGTGCTGCCGATCCTGCAGGCGCACTGCCAGGACTGCCACCGTGAGGCGGGGAACAGCAACTCCGGGATGGTCGCGCCGATGGCGCTCGTCGAGTACGACGAGGTCCGGCCCTGGGCGAGGGCGATCGCGAGGGAGACCGTGGCGCGCGAGATGCCGCCGTGGTTCGCGGCCCCCGAGTTCCACGGCCAATTCGAGGAGGAGCGCGGGCTGTCGGAGACGGAGATCGAGACCCTGACGCGCTGGGCGCGCACCGGTGCGATGGCTGGCGACGCCAGCGAGGCGCCGCCGCCGCACGTCTTCCCGTCGACGGCGGGCTGGACGCTGGGCGAGCCCGACCTGGTCATCCCGATGCCGGAGCCGTACTGGGTCGCCGACGAGATCGAGGACGTGCAGCCGCGGTTCGATGTGGTGCTCACCGAGGATCAACTCCCCGAGGACCGCTGGATCCAGTGGATCGAGTTCCGGCCAGGCAACCCCAAGCTGGTGCACCACGGCGGAGCGCGAGTGCAGTCACAGGACGCCGAGGGCAAGCCGGTCGTGGACCCGATCGCCGGCGGCAAGATCATCGGTACGGCTCCGGGGGACGGTCCCGACATCTGGCCGGTCGGCTACGGCAAGCTCGTGCGCAAGGGCTCGCGGATCATCTTCGGTCTGCACTACCACAAGGAGCCCGGTCCCGGCACCGGCGGCTGGGATCAGTCGATGATCGCCATCAAGTGGCACGACCAGCCGGTGCAGCACGTGGTGCGTTCCGCCGGGGTCAGCTCGCGTGGGTGGGAGATCCCGCCGTACCACACCGACTGGCAGGTGGGCGCGGCCCGCACGTTCGAGGAGGACAGTTACATCCTCAACATGATGCCGCACATGCACACCCGCGGTAAGTCGGCTCGCTACGAGGTGGTCTACCCCGACGATCGCCGCGAGACCATCCTCTGGGTGCCGCGCTACAACTACAACTGGCAGCTCACCTACAGCTTGAAGGAGCCGAAGTTCGTGCCCGCTGGCTCGCGACTCGAGGTGACGATGGTCTTCGACAACTCGACCGGCAACCCGTTCCTCATCGAGGGACCGGAGCGCCCGGTCGGCTTCGGCGGCATGACCACCGACGAGATGAACATCGGCTGGACCGAGTACGCGAACGCCAAGCCGATCGAGAGCGTCGAGCTGCACGACTTTGGTACCGCCGGCACCGGTGTCGAAGACATCGACGACGAGTCGCCTTGAGGGTAGGTCAGCGTTGGAGTGCGAGTGGAGCGATTGGAGGAGTGAGACCATGAGCAGAGCGAAGATGGTTGGGTTCCTTGGAGTGGTGGCTGTGGTGTCGGTAGGAGCGGCCGCGCCGGCGGCGAACAACGCCGCTCTCGACCAGCAGGCGACCTTCCACCGGGACGTGCTGCCGATCCTCCAGCAGAACTGCCAGAGCTGCCACCGCCAGGGCGGCGACAACTACACCGGCATGGTCGCGCCGATGTCGCTGGTCAGCTACGACGAGGTGAGGCCGTGGGCGAAGTCGATCGCGCGGCAGGTCGAGACCCGCACGATGCCGCCGTGGAAAGCCGATCCCAAGTACCACGGCGTGTTCTCCAACGAGCGCACGCTCACCGACCAGCAGATCGACGCCGTCGTGCGCTGGGCGAAGGCTGGCGCCCCGGAGGGCGACTCCACCGACGCCCCGCCACCGGTGGAGTTCCCCAACCACGGTTGGCGGATTGGCGTGCCCGACCTCGTGGTCGACGCGCCGCGCCACTTCGTGGAGGACGGCGTCGACACGCTCTACGTCACCCACGTCGTCGAGCTGACACCCGAGCTGCTGCCCGAGAGCCGGTTCGTGCAGGCCATCGAGTGGCGCGGCGGCAGCTCGGTGGTGCACCACATCGTCGGCTACGCGTATCCGCCGGGCGTCGGCGACGATCGCACCAAGGCCTATGGTCTCGGCTCGATCGCCCCCGGCGAGGAGCCGATGTACTTCCCCAACGGCTACGCGAAGCTGCTCGCCAAGGGCTCGCGCGTGGTGTTCTCCATGCACTACCACAAGGAAGCGGGGCCCGGCTCCGGAATGTGGGACCAATCGCAGGTGGCGTTCAAGTTCTTCCCCGAGGAAGCCGAGGTCGCTCACTTCGTCGAGCACAACGCCATCGGCCATGGCGCGTTCGAGATCCCGCCGGGGCATCCGAACTGGAAGGTCGGCGCCGCGCGCGTCTTCACCGAGGACGTCAACCTGATCGCGGTCCATCCCCACATGCACTTGCGCGGTAAGGATGCGCGCTACGTGGCGTTCTACCCGGATGGCACCAGCGAAGAGCTGCTCTCGGTTCCGAATTGGGACTTCAGCTGGCAGAGCGACTACTCGTTTCGGACACCCAAGCGCCTGCCCGCGGGCACCCGTCTCGAGTACATCGCGCACTTCGACAACTCGCCGAACAACCCGGCCAACCCGGACCCGACCATCCCGATGGACACCGGGCCCGAGACCACCGACGAGATGATGCTGGGCTACATCACGTACGCCGCCGCCGAGCCGCGGCAGTTGACGGTGGAGGAGGTCGTCCGCCGGCACTTCGCCGCGGGCGTGGTGGTGGACCAGGAGGCGGAGGAGTAGGGCCGAGCGACGGGTGCGTAGTCCTTCGTGACCTCTCCCGATCGCAGCGACTCGCGCCGCCGGTTCGGGCTGTGGCTCGGCCCGGCTCTGGCGCTCGCGACGTACGCCGCGCTCTCGGCGAGTGCGCTGTCGCATTCTGGCCGCGCGGTGGCCGCGGTCGCCGTGTTGATGGGCGTGCTGTGGCTGACCGAGGCCGTGCCCATTCCAGCCACGGCGCTGCTGC
>DATLFI010000127.1:0-16205 GCA_035524895.1 Thermoanaerobaculia bacterium
GTCGTAGGCGTCGTGCCAGCCCGGCAGCTCGTCGATGACGTAGATCCCCAGCTCGTCGCAGGCGTCCAGGAAGTCGCGATCCGGTGGGTAGTGCGACATCCGCACGGCGTTGAGGGTGAGTGACTTCAGCTTCTCGACGTCGGCTAGGTTGCGCGCCGGGGAGCCGGCGCGGCCGGTGTCGGGCCAGAACGAGTGACGGTTCACGCCGCGCAGCAGCACCCGGCGGCCGTTGACGTAGAGGCCGGGGGGCGATTCCTGGTCGACCCGTTCTCCTCCTTCGAGGCGCACCTCGACGGTGCGGAAGCCGAAGCGCTGGCGCGAACGGTGGAGCGGTGCTCCCGTCGCGTCCTCGAGGGTCGCTTCGAGCACGTACAGGTTCGGCGTCTCGGCGCTCCACGGCCTGACACCCGTGAAGGCGGCCCGCAGCTCGGCCTTGCCGGCGAGGGTCACCGGCGCCTCGAGTCTCGCATCGGCGCCGGAGCGCAAAGCCCCACCGCTATCCGCGAGCACCCTCGAGCGCACGCGGCTCCCCGCCGGCGCGCCGCGCGTGACGAAGGATGCGAGCAGCGACCCGTCGTGGCGCGCGTCGAGCGCGACGTCCTCGATCGCGGCGCGCGGGACCGCCTCGAGGTACACCGGACGGTAGATGCCGCCGAACACCCAGTAGTCCGCCTTGCGCTCGGAGGCGTTGACGGTGGCGTTCCCCGAACGCTCGGCGACCCGGATCTCGAGCGCGTTGGCACTGCCGAAGCGGACGAGCCGCGTGACGTCGTAGGAGAACGGAGTGAAGCCGCCGCGATGCGTCTTCAGAGGGGTGCCGTTCCACGCCGGCGTGGTGTCGGTCATCGCTCCCTCGAAGACCAGCCGCACCCGCCGGTCCCGCCACGTAGCTGGGATCACGACCTCGGTGCGGTAGGTGCCGACGTCGGCCGAGGTGCGCTCGTCGTGGCCGTAGGCGTATCGGCCGAAGCCATGTTGCTGCCACTGCGACGGCACCGGGATCTCGGCCCACTCTCCGGCGCGCCTCCCCCCGCTGATTCGGAAGCCCCACGTTCGAGGTGCGTCGGCGTCGTGTCCTGAGAGGTAGAGCCGCTCGGTTTCGGGAGCCTCGGGTCCAGCCTGCGCCGCCGATGTCTGATGCGGCACGAGCACCAGAATGAGGGCGAGCGTTGCGGCAGCGGATTGGATCCTCACGGAGCCACAGTACCAGCGCCCCGGGGATGCCCGTCGGGTTGCAGTCCGCCGTTCGCTGCACGCGGCGCGATAGGGTTCCTCGTCCCACTATGGGAGCAACGGTCAGCCCGCCGGCACCCCTGGCGGCGCTCGGCAATGAAGGACTGCAGGAGGCACTCCATGGCGAAGGTCGAGGATCTGTTCTCGGTGCGCGGCAAGACCGTGCTCGTCACCGGCGGCTCGCGCGGGATCGGGCTGATGATCGCTCGCGGCTTCGTGGAGAACGGCGCGAAGGTCTACATCTCGTCGCGCAAGGCCGACGTGTGTGACCAGGTCGCAAAGGAGCTCCGAGCCCACGGCGATTGCGTTTCGCTGCCGTACGACCTCGGCACCATGGCTGGGATCGAGGGCTTGGCCAGCGACCTGGCAGCGCGCGAGCAGAAGCTCCACGTGCTGGTCAACAACGCCGGGGCGGTCTGGGGCGCGCCGATCGACGACTTCCCGGAGATGGGCTGGGACAAAGTGGTGAGCCTCAACCTCAAGGCGCCGTTCTTCCTGACGCAGAAGCTGCTGCCGCTGCTGCGCGCCGCAGCCACGCGCGACGACCCCGCGCGGGTGATCCACATCGCCTCGATCGACGGGCTCCACGTCAATCCGATGGAGACGTACTCCTACGCGGCGAGCAAAGCCGGGCTCATCCACCTCACGCGGGCGATGGCGGCGCGTCTCTCCGCGGAGGACATCACGGTCAACGCCGTGGCGCCGGGGCCGTTCAAGAGCAAGATGATGGAGTACACGCTCGAGCGCATGGGCGACGAGATCCGGCGGCGCAACCCGCGCGGGCGCATCGGCACGCCCGAGGACATGGCGGGTGTCGCGATCTATCTCGCGTCTCGGGCTGGAGCCTACGTCAACGGGGTGGTCATCCCAGTGGACGGCGGCATCGTGGCGGTATCGTGAGCGACTCCGTAGAACCCCGTGGCGCGTTGCGACTCATTGCCGCGCTGCTGTCCGCCGTCTTGCTCGGCACGCTGGTGGGTGCGCTCCCCCTGACCGCGGTCGAGCCGGTCGCCCCGTTCTCGGTCGAGCAGATCCTGTCTTCGCCGTTCCCCTCCGGCCTGGTCGCCGCGCCGAGCGGCGGTCATGTCGCGTGGGTGTTCCAGGATCGTGGCGTGCGCAACGTCTGGGTGGCGTCGCCGCCCGACTTCCGCGGTCGCGCGGTGACCTCGTTCGACCGCGACGATGGTCAGGAGATCGCACAGCTTGCGTGGAGCGACGACGCGTTGCGTATCGCGTTCGTGCGCGGCGGTCCGTCGAACCGAGCCGGCGAGCTGCCGAACCCGCTGTCCGATCCGGCGGGGGTCGAGCGCGCGGTGTGGTGGATCGACCTCGCCGCGACCCCTCCCGCAGTCGCGCGGCTGGCCGAGGGTGGCTCGCCGCTCTTCCTGCGAGACGGTTCGGCGATCCTCTTCGCGCGTCAAGGCAAGGTCTTTCGCCGATCGCTCGACGCCGCGCCGCCGACCGAGGTCAGGCCGCCAGAGACCCAGCCGCCAGAGGAGACCGAGAGCGGCGCTGCCGGAGTCGATGCTGCCGCGGCCGCGCCATCGGCCCAGGAGGAGGCTCTGGTCCAGGTGCGAGGCGGAGCGACCAGCCTCAGGCTCTCGCCCGACGGTAGCCAGCTCCTGTTCGTGAGCTCGCGCGGCAGCCACTCTTTCGTGGGGCTCTACGACTTCGCCACGAAGCGCATCGACTTCCTAGACCCGGGCGTCGACCGGGACTTCTCGCCGGTCTTCTCGCCCGACGGAACGCGGGTCGCGTACGTGCGCGTGCCGGCGAGCACGCGGGTGCGTATCTTCGAGCCCGAGCGCGAAGGGCCGCCGTGGTCGATTCGGGTCGTCGAGCTGGCTACCGGTCGAGGTCGCGAGGTGTTCCGCGCCGAGCCGGGTCGCGGCAGCGTGTTCCGGGCCGTCGAGGCCGAGACCCAGTTGGTGTGGACCGCGGACGGCTTTCTGGTGTTCCCGTGGGAGCGCGAGGGTTGGACGCACCTGTACTCGGTGCCAGTCGCCGGCGGGGCGGCACGCCTGCTGACGACAGGCGCGTTCGAGGTGGAGTACGTGACCACTGATGCCGACCGGCGCGGCGTGGTCTACTCCTCGAACCAGGGCGACATCGACCGGCGTCACCTCTGGCGGGTCGCCGCGAGCGGTGGCGCTCCGGTCGCGGTCACCTCGGGCAACGGCGTCGAGAACGTGCCCGCGGTGACCTCCGAAGGTCACGTCGCCTTCCTGCGCGCTGACGGGAAGCGCCCGCTGTTGCCGGCGATCCGCGTCGGCGACGTGGTGCGCGACCTCGCGCCGGACGCCCTGCCCGCCGACTTCCCGCTGGCGCACCTGGTCGAGCCGGAGCCGGTGGTCTTCGCCGCGAGCGACGGCCTGCCGATCCACGGCCAGCTCTTCAGGCCGCCCGCGTCGTTCACCGGACCGCGGCCGGCCGCGGTCTTCTTCCACGGCGGCTCCCGCCGGCACATGATGCTCGGCTGGCACTACTCGAGCTACTACCACAACTGCTACGCGTTCCATCAGCTCCTTGCCAGCCGCGGCTTCGTCGTGCTGTCGGTCAACTACCGCAGCGGCACCGGCTACGGCCTCGAGTTCCGCGAGGCGCTCGACTACGGCGCTACCGGAGCGAGCGAGCTCCACGACGTGCTCGGCGCCGCGCTCTACCTGCGCTCGAGGCCCGACGTGCGCGCCGACGCGATCGGCCTGTGGGGTGGCTCGTACGGCGGCTACCTGACCGCGATGGGTCTGTCGCGCGCTTCGGATCTCTACGCCGCGGGCGTCGACATCCATGGCGTGCACGACTGGAACCGAACCATCCAGAACTTCGTGCCGAGCTACGACCCGCTCGAGGACCCGGCGCGCGCGGGGCTGGCCTTCGAGTCCTCGCCGCTCGCACAGGTCGAGAACTGGCGCTCGCCGGTGCTCCTGGTGCACGGCGACGACGACCGCAACGTGCCCTTCCTCGAGACAGTCGAGCTGGTCGAGAAGCTGCGCCAGCACGGGGTCGAGCACGAGATCCTGGTGTTTCCCGACGAGGTGCACTCTTTCCTCGTCCACGCCAACTGGGTGGAGATCTTCGAGCGCTCTGCCGAGTTTCTGGCGCGGCATCTCGTGCAGGCCGCCGCGGCGCTCGAGGCGCCGGTGGTCACCACCGCCTCCGGTGCGCGACAGCCGTGAGCGGCCACCGCGCGGGCGCGCCGGGACCGCTCTCCATCGCCGGCCGCCTGTGGCGCGAACGGCACCTGGTGCGCGAGCTGACGCGTCGCGAGGTCGTGGCGCGCTATCGCGGATCGTGGTTGGGCGGCGCGTGGGCGCTCTTGGAGCCGCTGCTGCAGTTCGCGCTCTACACCTTCGTCTTCGCGGTGGTGTTCCGGGCGCGCTGGGGCACCGGCGACGAGGGTCCCGGCGAGTACGCGCTCCAGCTCTTCGCCGGGCTCTCTCTCTACAACCTGTTCGCCGAGCCCGCGGTCTCGGCCCCGAACCTGGTGCTCTCGCACCGCCACTTCGTGCGCAAGGCGGTGTTCCCGCTCGAGACCCTGCCGCTCGCTCGCTTTCTGTCGGCGTCCGTGCCGGCGCTCACCAGTCTTGCGCTGCTGCTCGTGGTGCTCCTCTTTCTCGGCCGCGGCCCGTTGACGACCTGGCTGTTGCTGCCGCTCGCGCTCGTCGGGCCGGTGCTCTTCTCGCTCGGCGCGGTGTACTTCCTGGCTGCGATCGGCGTGTTCGTGCGCGATGTCGGCCACGTGGTGAGGCTGGCGGTGATGGCCGGGCTCTTCCTGTCGCCGGTGTTCTATTCGCTCGACCGCCTGCCCGCCTCGTGGCAGCGTTGGCTCTTGCTCAACCCTTTCAGCCACTTCGTGCGCGACCTGCGTCGCGTTGCGCTCGACGGTCTGCCCCCGGTGTGGTTGCCGTGGGCGATCGCGCTCGCTGCATCCGCGCTGCTCGCGCTGCTCGCGTATGCGTGGTTCGATCGCAGCCAGAGGGCGTTTGCCGATGTGGTGTAGCCGGGGTTGGATCACGGCTCGCTGCACGCTCTTTCGGTCGCGGCCATGACCTCGACGCCCGCCATCCACGCTCGTGGCCTCGGCAAGTGCTACCGCCTCTACCGGCGCGCCGAGGACCGGTTGCGACAGGCGCTGTTTCCACGCCGCGGAACGTTCGTGCACGAGCACTGGGCGCTGCGCGGCGTCGACCTCACGGTGGAGCGCGGGCGCACGGTGGGGGTCGTAGGCCGCAACGGCTCGGGCAAGTCCACCCTGCTCGAGCTGGTTGCGGGCAGCCTGCGCCCGACCACCGGCGAGCTGCGGGTCGAGGGGCGCGTTGCGGCGATCCTCGAGCTGGGCTCGGCGATGAACCCCGAGTTCACGGGACGCGAGAACGCGCGGCTGCTCGCCGCGGTCGCCGGGCTCGGCCGCGCGGAAATCGAGCGGCGGCTCGAGGAGATCCTCGGCTTCGCCGACATCGGCGAGTTCGTGGACCAGCCGGTGAAGGTGTACTCGAGCGGGATGCTGCTGCGCATCGCGATCGCCGTGGCGCTCGCCGTCGAGCCCGACGTGCTGGTGGTCGACGAGGTGCTGGCAGTGGGCGACGAACCGTTCCAGCGCAAGTGCTTCGCGCGGCTCGAGGCGCTGCGCCGCCGCGGCGCCACCGTGCTGTTCGCGTCGCACGACGCCACCACGGTGATGAGCCTGTGCGACGCCGTGCTGTTGCTCGACCGCGGCGAGGCGCTGCTCTACGGCGAGCCCAAGCACGTCATCGAGCGCTACCTCCAGCTCGCGTTCGCGCCGACCGAGACACGCGACGAGCTGCGCGCCGAGATCCGAGGACTCGTCACCGGCGCGGACCGTAGCGCCGCTGGCCCCGGCATGGCCGCGAGGGCGGCCGCGGCGTTCGATCCGGAGCTTCGTTCGCAGAGCGCGGTCCACCTCGGCCCGAACGGCGCCGAGATCCTCGATCCGCGCCTCGAGACCGCGGCCGGCGAGCGGGTCAACGTGCTGGTGCGCGGCGAGGCGTACCGCTATCGCTACCGCGTGCGCTTCGACGCCGAGCATCGTCGCGTGCGCTTTGGAATGCTGGTCAAGACCAAGACCGGCTTCGAGCTCGGCGGCAGCGCCTCGTCGAGCGCGGCCGAGGCCTATCCGCACGTCATGGCAGGCGCAGTCGCCGAGGTCGAGTTCCGTTTCGCCTGCCGCCTGCTGCCCGGGACGTATTTCCTCAACGCCGGCGTGCTGTCCATGCACAGCGAGGGGGAAACCTACCTGCACCGTATCCTCGACGCCGTGGCCTTCCGCGTGCGCGGCGAAGGCGAGTCGAAAGAGACGGGGATCGTCGACTTCGGAGGTGGATCCAGGGTGGAGTGGGAGCCGTCCTGAGCCTGAGGCGCGCAGCAACCCGGCCGGCGTCGCGCGGGGCGTGTTGGGTCTCGACGCTTGTGTCTGCGTCGAGCTTCGCGGCGAGCTCGACCGCCACGCGGTCAGAGGAGCTCGATCGCGCGATCGAGGCGCTGGGCGTGTTTCGTTCGGCGCTGGAGGAGAGTCAGGGGTCGGCCTGATGCAGCGCAGCGGGCCCGAGTCTCACCCGGGCAGACACCGGGAAGTGGTCCGACGGTGTGCGACCCTCTCGGTTCCAGCGCAGGATGGCCGCGTCGAGTACCTCGGCGCCGGGCTGCACGAGCACGTAGTCGATCTTGGGTCCGGCGGTTCGCGAAGGATCGAATCCGCTGAAGGTGCCGACTCCGACCGCGTCAGGGTGTCGCACGCGGAAGGTGTCGAGGAACGGTGGCTCAGCAGCGACGCTCGCAGCGCCTGCCTGGCCGAGCAGCGTCGTCATCGCTGCGTTGTCCTCGCCTGCGTTGAAGTCGCCGGTGACCAGCACCGGTTCTCCGGCCGGCGCGCGCGCGGCGATCCGATCGGCCAGCAGAGCGGTGCTGCGCACCCGCGAGGGTTGGGATTGGTGGTCGAGGTGCACGTTGTAGTGCCAGAACGCGCTGCCGTCACGATCGACGAATCGCGCCCAGGTCGCGATGCGCGGGATGGTGTTGCCCCACGAGCGCGACCCGGGGACGGCGGGCGTGTCCGAGAACCAGAACGTGCCCGAGCTCGCGACCCACAGGCGCTCGCGGTCGAACAGGATCGCCGACAGCTCGCCGGCACCGCCACCGTCGTCGCGTCCCACGCCGACCGCGGCATAGCGCGGCATGGCCGCCAGGATCTCGGCGATCTGGAAGTCGAGCGCCTCCTGGAGCCCAACGAGGTCCGCGTCGAGCTCGCGCAGCAGCGCGAAGAGCATCTCGCGGCGGCGCGTCCAGTGGTTCTCGCCATCCTCCGCCGTGCCGTAGCGGATGTTGAACGAGACCACGGCGAGCGGGTCGCCGGGCTCTGACGGAGACGCGGCTGCGGCCGGCGATGCGGTGAGCGCTGCCAGTGCCGCCAGCGCTGCCAGCGCGAGGATCGGGAGTGCCGCAACGACCGTGGCTCCTTGCCACTGACAACTCGCGGTGCTGCGACTGGAAACCAAGGCGTAAAAGTGTCGTAATATGCCTGGCACTGCGGAGCGCTCTCTTCCCTCGAACGGGACTCCTCTCGGGTGAGCCGGCAGGGGCGCTGGTGCAGGGCCAATCTACAAGGAGAGACAGATGATCGGCTACGTCACCCTCGGCACCAACGACTTCGGCCGCGCCTGCAAGTTCTACGACGAGCTCCTGGGCGTGCTCGGGGCCGGACGGTTCATGGAGATGGAAAACTTCGTGGCCTGGGCCGTGTCGCCAACGGCTCCGGCGGTCAGTGTCATCAAGCCGTACGACGGCAAGCCCGCGACCGTCGGCAACGGCGTGATGGTGGCGCTGGTGGTCGACTCGCCAGACAAGGTCAAGGCTCTGTACGACAAGGCGCTCGCGCTGGGCGGCACCGACGAAGGCCCGCCGGGACCGCGCGGGGACAGCGGCTTCTACGCTGCCTACTTCCGCGACCTCGACGGCAACAAGCTGAACGCGTTCTGCATGGGCTGAGGCGCTGCTCAGCGCAGCCGCTCACGTGGCTGCGAGCAGACACCGAGCAGGTCGAGCGTCGCCTCGCCGACCGGCCCGATCGGGAAGTCCTCGTCACCGGCAGCAACCAGGGTGCCGCCGCGCCGCAGGGCGCGGCGCACCACCACCGCCCCGCGCGCGAACAGCCACAGGCGCAGCGCGCGAGGCAACCGATGGCGCAGGCGAAGGAAGTCGAGACGCTCGACCCGTGCGAGGGTGCGCCGCCGGGACTCGAAGTAGGGCGCCACTCGCGCGCCGCAGCCGACGCCGAGCAGCTCGACGCGGCCGAAGTGTCGCGCGAGCATCTCGCCCAGCTCGTCCGCGAGGTACTCACGAACGTGGTACGGGTTCAGCCCGTCGGAGGTGGCGCGGTTGGGAGTCGTCAGCAGGGCGACGCCCTCGAGATCCAGCACGCGCGCGATCTCGCTCAGGTAGGTGTCGGGTCGTTCGAGGTGCTCGATCACCTGGAAGCTGGCGACGAGGTCGAAGCTGGCCGGCGTGAAAGGCGTTCGCTCCACTTCGCCGAGGACGAAGGACGGGCGACGCTCGACGCCGGCGCGATCGGGCAGCTCGCGGTCGAGCCCGATCACGGTCGCGTCGAGCTCGGCGAGTTGCGCTGTGCCGTAACCGGCGCCGGAGCCGAGGTCGAGGAGGCTGCCGCGTGCGCGGGTCCCTCCCTTTCGCGCGCGCCAAAGCTCGATCGCGTACCGGTACGCGGCACGATGACGCGCCAGGTCGACCGAGAACAGAGCGCCGTTGCCCGCGCCCGCGGTCGGTTCCGCGTGCAGTCGTTCGCCGGTGAAGCGCCCGCCCGCGACCTTCAGGGCGGCACCTCGTCGACCTGGATCGGTACCGCTACCGCGCTGCGGGTGTCGCGGTCGCCGAACCACGAGATCCCTTCCTGGACCATGTCGAGATGGAGAACGTAACTGCCCGGCTCGACCGGTGCCTGGACGCGAAACTCCAGGGACACTTCTTCGTTCGGCCCCAGGTCGCGCGGCAGCGGCCGGCGGCCGGCTTCACGTCGCTCGCCGGTCTCGGAGACGATCCAGCGCGCTCCGAGCGCGACCCGCAGACCGCCGTCCTCGTTCCCTAGCGCTGGCCACACGTCACCACTCTGGTTGCGCACAGTCGCCTCCAGCCGCAGGGGCTGGCCGGGCCAGGCTCGAGGGAGCGGAAGGTCGCGCAGCTCGACCTGACCAGCGAACGCTTCGTGTGGCATCGGCGCGCGGCTCCTGGTCAGCAGCCCGTCACCGACGCGCGCCACCTCGCCGACGAACCACTGGTTGAGGAGGTCGAGCGCCGAGCTCGTGTCGCCCGGCGCTCCCGCCGCCTGGATCAGGCTGGTGGCGGCGCCGACGACGTCGCCGCTCACGCGCTGCACGCGCGCTGCCACGAGCAGCGTGTCGTAGCTGGGGTCCTTGCGAGCGGCTCGCTCGACGAGATTGCGGGCGCGCTCGAGGTCGCCGCGGCCGAGCTCGAATAGCGCGGACATGGCGAGCGCGCGCGGGTGCTCGGGTGAGAGCGCCAGCACCTCGCCGTACCGCCGCAGGGCGGCCTCGCCGTCTCCGGTCGCGGCGGCTAGCTCGGCCGCCGCGAGGTGCGCCTCGACATCCGCGGGCGCGAGCGCGCAGGCGCGATCGACCTCCTCTCGTCCCGCGGCCGGACCCCGCGCGCGCGACAGTGCAAGGCCGAAGGCAAGATGGATGCGCGCGCGTTCCGCAGGCGGCAGATCCTGGGAGCGCGCGAGTGCTGCCGCGAATGGCGCCGCGTCGTCGAAGCGGGCGAGCGCATCGAGCACCGGGCGGGGGAGTGTGGGCACCGACACAACTTCCAGGGGCGAGAGGGGAGCGGCACCGTCGGGTTGCGCCCCGGCTACTGGTTCTTCGCGGTGGAGGCGCGGTGGTGTCACCAGCACCTCGTCCCCGACTTCGCGGAGCGAGGGGCCAGGCGATGCAGCGAGCACCAAAACGATCTCGCGGTCGGCCCAGCCGTCGAGCGGGACGGCGACCTCGCGCCAGCGCCAGACCCCGCGCTCACGGGCATCGAGAGTCTCCAGGTGCAGCCGCTCGACCTCACGTGTGCTCTCGTCCCAGAGCAGCAGCTCGAGAAACGCGCCGTCGGCGCCGTCCTCGCGGTCGCGGCGCTGCGGCGGGCGCAGCGCGGTCGCGAAGCGGAGCTCGTCCCCCGGACGCGGGCGAGCTCGCATGGCAACTGCGAGCTTCTGCCATCCCGACGGCGGTCGCAGGAGCAGCGACGGCTCGAGCAACCACTGCCCTCGGATGAGCCGCGGCTCCTCCCGCGACGAGGCCAGGAAGGCGCCGAGGTCCGGGTTGAGGATGGTGTGTGGCGCCGCGAGGAGCGCCTCGAGCAGTGCAAGATCCTCCTCGGGCAGCGACGACTGCAGCGGCACCTCCCGGCGGCGCAGCGCGTAGAGGGGCTGCATCTCGGGCGGTGGTCCGCCCTCGAGCTGGAGGCGGTCGAGGTACCGCGGGTCGACCTCGAAGCCCTGGCGCAGCAGCTCGTAGAGCTCCGGCATCAGCCGGTAGAGCGGCAGCTCGTCGTGGCCGGTGTCGCGCGCCATCACCGACTCGACCCGTTCCAGGGCCGCCGCGAACACCTCTAGGTCGAAGGCGCCGGGGAGAGTGAGCGGGAACGGTGAAGCGTTGGGGCGATCGGCGAGGAAGTACACCAGTGGGTCGCGTGTCACCACCAGGACCGGCTCGTCCGGTCGCGTCGTGTCCTCGAGCCAGCCGACAGCGGCTCGGAGCCCGCTTGCTTCGTTCTCTTTCGCGCGCAGCCAGGGCGCTCGCGCGAGCTCGAGCGGAGTGTCGAGCTGCTCCGACGAGCTCACGAGCACCTGGGCATAAGGTGCCGCCGCCGAGCCGACCGCGAACAAGACGAGCGCGACGACCGAGGCGCTCCGCGCGATCGGCGGCAGGCGCGCCGCGAGGTCGGCCAGCAGCACCCACAGCAGCGCAATCACCAGCGTGAGGTGGTGGTAGTCCGCTCGCGGCAGCACGCCGAGCAGCATCAGCGCCGCGCCCGGGACCAACACGCTGTGCGCCGCGCTGGCGCGACGCCGCAGGTGTCCGCGGACCAGGCGCACGGCCTGGACGAGGATCACCGCCAACGGCAGCAGGTAGGCGGCGGCGACCGCGGGCACCAGGAAAGGTCGCCAGGTGCGGTACGAGACCAGCTCGGTCGTGGGCGGGAAAGGCGCGAAGTTCGCGGCGTCGTCGATGAAGAAGAAAGGAGCGCGCAGGTCGAGCAACGGGTACGGCTTGGTGAACGCCGCCGTCGTGCCCTCGAGCACGCCGACCACCGAGTACTGCCACAGCAGGGGCAGCGCCCCGGCGAGCCCCAGGAGTATCAGCGTCGTGCATCCGGGAACGGCAGCCCCCGAGGCGAGCGCGAGGCCGTCGTACGTCGTCTCGCGGAACAGTTTGCCGAGACGTGCGCGGAAGGGACGACGATCGCGAGCCGCCTCTCGACCGAGCCGGAGGAGCACGACGCTCGCTGCCGCCGCCACCAGAGCGAAGAGTCCGTAGTTCTGCTTGGTCAAGGCGCACAGCCCGAACAGGGCGCCGGCCCAGACCAGCGTCGCGCGCGACCCGGAGCGCGCGAACCGCAGCAGCAGCAGCACACCGCCGAGCTGGAAGAGCACCGCGACCGGCGAGTAGCTCGCATAGCGGTACCCGAACAGGTTGACGCCGGAGAACAGCCCCGCCGCGAGCAGCGCGAAGCCCGGCGCCGCGACTCGCAGGGCGATGCGGTGCACCAGAACGGTCTCGACGCCGAGCAGGAGGACCTGGAACGCGCGCGCGAGCTCGAGCGTCGGCGGCGCCACGACATAGAACGCGGCGAGTAAGTAGTAGAGCCCCGGCCCGACGCCGGTCGCGACGTCGCGATAGAGCACCTCGCCTTGCGACAGCCGGTCGGCGACGTGCACCGCGAGGCCTTCGTCGAGCGGCACCAGACCGTGCAGGTAGAGCGGCAGCGAGACCGCCGACGCGACAGCGCCGATCGTCACGCTTTGCCACACCGGCGACAGCGCGCCGGTCGCGCCGATTGTCGAGTCGGTCTGCGCGTTCCGCGTCGTCGTGCTCATGACGTCAAGCGTGGCTCGCCTCGGCTGCCGCGCGGGCGAGGCCCGCCTCCTCGAGGATCTCGTGGATGAGCTCGAGATGTCGCGCCACCGAGCGTTCCCAGGTTCGTTCCGAGACCCGGCGCGCCGCTCTAGCGGCGAGCTCTGCCCGGCGCGCGCTGTCGTCCCGCAGCGCGGCCAGGGCGGCGCGCAGCCCGGCAGCATCGCCCGGCTCGACCAGCACGCCCGCGTCGCCGACCACCTCCGCGACGCCCGGCAGCCGCGAAGCCACGGGCACGCAGCCGTGGCGCATGCCTTCGAGCAGCACCAGGCCGAACGCCTCCTGGCGCGATACCGACGGCAGCACCACCACGTCGGCCCAGCCGTAGAGCTGGTCGAGACGGGCGTCGTCGACGGAACCGAGCAGCTCGATCGAGGCTCCACCCTGCGGCTTTCGACGCGCGAGCCGTCGCCGGTACGCATCCAGCCGCCGCCCATCGCCGGCGAGCTTCGCCTCGACTCCTGGCAGATCCCAGAGCGCGTCGAGCAGCACCGGCACGCCCTTGTAAGGGCGCATCTGTCCGACGAAGAGCACCCGCAGCGCTGTGCCTTCTCGCGCGTTGGGCTCGTCGTCGGCGCGCGAGCCCGCCTCTTCGTGCTGCTGGGCGATGGGCCCGGGTCGGTGGTCGCATCCCCAGGGCACCACCACGACGCGACCAGGGTCCGGCAGGCGGGCGCGAAACTGCTCGGTGCTGACGACGATCCTTCGAGCCACACGCAGCGCCAGGCGCAGTGTCAGGAGCTCGTACAGGCGACCGAGCGGCGCCAGGGGTCCGGGGAAGTGCAGCTCGAAGTTGTGACTGTAGAGCAGCGGTGGTCGGCGGCGACGGAGCGCGTAACTCGCCAGAAACGCGTCGGCAAAGGTGGGAGCCGGTCCGTGGAGGTGAACCAGGTCGCAAGGCTCGAGACGCCGCGCGACCTTCGGCCAGCGCAGCGCTAGACCCGAGAGCCTTGCCTCGCCCAGGGTCAGCGATCCGACCTCACGACGCTCTAGCACCTCGACCTGGTGGCCTGCATCGCGATAGCCGGAGACGAGCTGGGCGCCGATGCGCGCCACGCCGCTGCGGGTCGGCGGCAGCTCGGAGATGACGAACAGGATCCTCATCGCGCACCGGCGCCGGCCTCACGTGGCGTCCAGGTGCGCCGCCTCATGGCCTGCGACGCGTACCCCCCGGCGGGGAGCTCACGCCACCTCGCTCTCGGAAGCTGCTGCGGCGTTTCGTTTTTCGTTTGGCGTCGCCGTCTGCGGCGGCCCGGTCGCAACAGCGCGCCGCAGGCCGAGCACCCGGCGCGCCGCCTCGGCCACGATGTCGAGACCCAGCTTCGATTCTCCGGCCACCCGTTCGCGGAAGACGATCGGCACCTCGGCCACCCGCAGCCCGCTGGTCAGAGCGCGATGGGTGCATTCGGCCTGGAACGCGTAGCCTTCGGCCCAACTCGCGCCCTCGGCGAGGATCGTCGCGAGCGCGTGGACGCGCCAGAGCTTGAACCCGGAGGTCCAGTCGTGCACCGCTCGGCCGAGCACCAATCGCGCGTAGGCGTTGCCGCCGCGGCTCAGCAGCAGGCGGTGGAACGGCCAGCCCTCGACGCGACCACCGGCAACGTAGCGCGAGCCGACCACCAGATCGTGACCGCCCGCGTCCATCGCTTCGACCAGGCGTCGGGCGTCCTCGGGATCGTGCGAGAAGTCGCAGTCCATCTGCAGGGCGCGCTGGTAGCCCTGGTCCAGCGCATGGCGGAAGCCGAACAGATAAGCGGGTCCCAGCCCGAGCTTGCGGGCTCGTCGCGCGACCTCGACCCGACCGGTGCGCGCGCCCACGGCTTCTGCCAGGTTCGCGGTGCCGTCGGGCGAGGCGTCGTCGACCACCAGCACGCGTCCGGGCAGCGTTTCCAGCACGCGGTCCAGCAGGCGCTCGACGTTGAGCGCCTCGTTGTAGGTGGGAACGACGACGAGGAGGTCGTGCAAGGCTGAGCTCGGATGACGCCTGAGTGTACGGAGAAGGCTGAGAACGCGACAGTGTATATCGCTCCCGGTGCCCGCCGGCACTCCTGCGGGCCCTCCCTTGGTTAGAATCGGCGTCTTGCGCTCTCCCATTCGAAGGCGGTAGTGGCACCCAGCGCCGCCGCTGACGTTGCGGATAGCCGACCGTCGACTGCGGACTGCGATTCCATGACCGTCGCGCGTCAGCCCTCCGTCGCCCCGTCTCCTCGCTCCGAGGCGGCCTCAGCGCGCGCGGTCGTCGTGTTGGGTGCCCACCGCAGCGGCACGTCGATGATCACGAGGGCCCTGTCTCTGCTCGGAGTCGAGCTGGGACCCGGGTCGGCGATGATGGCTGCCAAGTCGGACAACCCGCTCGGCTTCTGGGAGCACGAGGAGCTGGGGCAGATCAACGACGAGGTCCTCGCGCACCTCGGTGGCACGTGGGACGAGCCTCCTGGCTTCCCCAAGGGCTGGCAGGAGGACGACTCGCTCGAGCCGCTCTACCGGCGCGCTCGCGACATCATCGAGCGCGACTTCGCCGGCGCCGACCGGTGGGCCTTCAAGGACCCGCGCAGCAGCCTGGTGGTGCCGTTCTGGCAACGCCTGCTGCCGGAGGCCGTCTACCTGGTGTGCCTGCGCCATCCGCTCGAGGCCGCCGGCTCGCTGCAGCGTCGCAACGGCTTCTCGATGCGCAAGGCGACGCGTCTTTGGACGCTCTACACCGCCGCCGCCCTCGACGCCACCGCCAGCACGCCCCGCCTGCTGAGCCGCTACGAGCGCTACTTCGAGGATCCGCTCGGCGAGCTGGCGCGGCTGCGCGACTGGCTCGGCCTCGAACCGAGGCCGGAGCGGAGCCTCGCCGCAGCTGCCGAGGCGTGGGTGCGCGACCGCCTGCGCCATCACCGGGCGGGCGAACGCGGGTCCGTCGACCTGCTCCGCCACGACGGCGTCGATCCATGGTGCCTGACGCTCTTCACGCTGCTCGAGCGGGAGCCGGCGGCGGAGACGGTCGAGTTGCAGTCGCTGTGCTCGCGCCTGCGCGACGAGACCAGGCTGCGAGCGGACCTCGGGGAAGTCGCGGTCGACGCCGACCGGCGGGAGATCCGGCAGCGTCTCGCCGGCTCGGAGGCGGCTCTCCGCGACACCTCGCGCTATGCCGAGGATCTGGAGCGCCAGCTCCGCGAGCGCGATGCCGAGATCGCCAAGGCCAGCGCGCATATCGTCAAGGTCGAGTCAGAGCTCGGCGCCACCAGGGTCGCCTTCGAGCGCCTCGAAGCGCATGTCGAGGCGCAGGCGGCCACCGCCGCGACGCAGGCGCGCTGGCGGCGCCAGGCGGAGCTGTTCGAGCCGTCGTGGGCTCGAGGTCTGCAGCACGAGCTCGGCCGCGCGCTCGCTGAGAACACCGCGATGCGCCGCTCGGCCGGCTGGCGGCTGCTGGATCGTTACCGCGGTTGGCGCGACCGGGTGCTGCCGCCGGGCGGCCGGTTCGAACGGCTCTACCGCAGGATCCTCGAGGGAGTGCTCGGTCGGCCGGCACCTTCGGTGACCGCCGACGACAGCCAGGCCGCGGCTGTAGTCGAGCCGGCCGCGATCGACCTGGCCGGCGCGGCGAGCCGTCGCAAGGCGCGCGAGGAGCGCGCTGGCTCCGGCGTGCATAAGGCGGCAGTCGCCGAGCTGGCGACACCGCTCGGCGCAGCATAAACGAACGAGAGTACCTTCGTTGTCGATCCGCCCGCTGGATGGGCCGACGATCCTTCGCTGCCGCCGGTGGTGATCGCGATCCCGCACTGGAACCGTCGAGACCTGCTCGAGCAATGTCTCGAC
>DATLFI010000128.1:0-39310 GCA_035524895.1 Thermoanaerobaculia bacterium
GTTGCTGACGGCCGCGGAGTCAGCTCTCGGTCAGCGGGCTGCGCGCTGCAGCCAGCGACGAGCAGGAACGCCAAGACCGGTTGGATTGCGCGCGATACGCCCAAGGGGAGCTCGGGTCGGGTCAAAGGTCGGCCGCGGGTCGAGGCTGCGGCGCCGGGTTCCACCCAAGCTACGTTCCCAGCGGCCTTGGGGTCAAGAGTGCCTTCGATGGCGGTTGGTACATCTAGCGGTCCGTCAGCGGGCCGCCCGCGGCTGCCGCTCACAGCCACGGCCAAAGCGCGGCGACCACAGCGAGACCGGTGACACCCACCAGCGTCACCACCACCGTCCATACGCGCAGCGTTTGCGACTCGTTCATCCCCAGATAGCGGCTCACCAGCCAAAAGCCGGAGTCGTTGAAGTGCGAGAGCACGGTCGCGCCGGACGAGATCGCGATCACCAGCGCTGCCGTGCGCGGCGCGGACAGATCCACGGCCTCGACGATCGGCGCCATCAGCCCGCCGGCGGTGACCATCGAGACCGTCGCCGAGCCTTGCGCGATGCGCACCGCGGCGGCCACGAGAAAAGCCATCAAGACGAAGGGCAGGCCTGCTGCGGCCATCCAGTCTGCCGCCTCCTTGCCTGCGCCGGTGGCGAGCAGCACCTTCCCGAACACGCCGCCGGCACCGGTCACCAGCAGGATCGCGCCCACCGGCTCGAGCGACCGGGTCGCCATCTCGCGGACCTCCGCGGCCGAGAACCCGAGGCGCGTGCCGAGGAGGTAGAACGCGAGGATCGCCGTCACGAGAAGCGCCGTGAACGGGTGTCCGGCGAGCGCGAGCACGCCGCGGACGCGACTCTCCTCCGGCAGGGCCACCGCCGAGACCGTGCCGAGCAAGATCAAGACGAGCGGCAGCGCCACCAGCCCCACGGCGGTCCAGAAACCCGCCGCGCGCACCCCTGGTGAGGGCAGCGCCGGGCCAGCGTCGAGGCGGGCCGCTGGCGGCGCCTCCAGGTGGATGCGGCGGGCCACGAGTCGTCCGTACCAGAGGCCGCCGACCAGGGTCGCGGGCAAGCCGGCGACGACCCCGAGTGCGATGACCCAGCCGAGATCGGCCCCGAGCAGGCCCGCCACCGCGACCGGGCCGGGCGTGGGCGGCACGAAGGCGTGCGCGACCGCGAGTCCCGCGAGCAGCGGCACGGCGTAGTGGAGCAGCGATCGACCGGTGCTCCGCGCCAGGCTGTAGACCAATGGCACCAGCACGATCAGCGCGACGTCGAAGAAGACCGGCGTGGCCACGATCACACCGGTGAGCGCCAGCGCCCAGGGCGCGCGCCGCTCGCCGGCAGCCTGCAGCAGCCTCTGCGCGATCGCGGCGGCTCCGCCCGAGCGCTGCAGCAGCTCGCCGAACATCGCGCCCAACCCGACGACGACCGCGATGAAGCCGAGCGTCGAACCCATGTGCTGCTGGATCTCGGCTGCGATGCGTTGCGGCGGCGTGCCGGAGGCCAGGGCCACCGCAAGGCTGGTCGCCAGCAGCGCCAGGAACGCGTGCCAGCGCGCGACCACCAGCAGCGCCAGCAGCAGGGCGACGCCCAGGAGGGCGAGCACTACCGGTGGGAGTTGCGCGCTCGAGGCGTCCATGGCGTCGTCGATGACGGCCCGAGGGTGCGCCGGCGCATCACCGCGAAGAGGCCAAGAGCTCGGCGGCGATCTCTTCGAGGCCCCGCGCGCGCGTCACGATCGCGCGTAGGTACACTTTCGCCTCCCGCGATGCCGCGGCCGTGTCGCCGCGGTCGAGCGCGAAGCGCAGGCCGGGCAACGAACCGCCCGAGGCTTCCAGGTCGAGGTCGGACGGCGAGCCGTTCCACAGGTTGCGCTGGAGGGCGTTCTCGGCGTGGCCTTCGGCGCGATAGAAGCCGCGCGGCAAGAGCTGGAGGCGGCGAGCCAGCGCTGAGACCTGACGTGGGTCGACCCGTGACAGGGTCGCCAGCGCGCCGTCGAGCGCCGCCGCGGCGACGCGCCATCGCTCGAGCGCGGCGCGGAAGGCCGCCGAGTCGGGCACCTTGCCGGCGTGCACGCGCTCGAGGTCGTCGAACGCCAGGGTCCAGAAGCGCGCCTCGCTCGACCAGTCGAACGGCGGCAGGTCGGCGTTGGCGAAGCGCAGCACGACGCGACCCACCAGCTCTGCCATCAGCCGGTGGTAGCCGAAGTCGGGATCGACCACCGTCTTCATCCAGTGGAAATTCTCGTACAGCGAGTGGTACATGCCGTAGTCGGCGCCGTAGTACATGTCGGACGCGGGCAGCGCGAGGAGCTGGAAGAACGGCGCGGCGTCGTCGTACGGAACCTCGAACACCCACGGCTCTGTGAGCGCGACGGTAGGGTCGAAGAACTCGCCCCAGCCGTCGACCCCGGGCACGTGCTTGAACTCGTTCTGGCCGGCGGTCCAGACCTCGTGCAGGGTGCGCCGGGTGCGCGGGTCGGTGATCGCGCGCGCCGCGTCGCGGAAGGCGCCGTGGAGCAGCGGGTGCGCCGCAACGCTCAGCGGCCGCTCGGTGTTGAACACCGCCGAGTCCATGTTCACGTAGACCAGCGCGTGCTCGAGGAGCGTCGCGGCATGTTCCTCGACCCACTCCGTGCTGCCACCGAGCACCAGCTCCTCGGCGTCCCAGAAGCAGAGCGCGATCGTGCGGCGGGGCCGCTGGCCGTCGCGCGCCATCTCGCCCAACACGCGCGCCAAGTCGAGCAGCGCGGCGGTGCCGCTCGAGGGGTCGCCGGCGCCGTAGATCCAGGCGTCGTGGTGGTTGCCGAAGAGCACCCAGGATTCGCCGCGGCCGTCGTCGCCTGCGGTGGCGCCGGCGTCGCTGCCGCGCAGCCAGCCGACGACGTTGTGCAGCGTGCCGTCGCGCAGCTCGTTGTCGACACGCAGCCGGACCTTCGCGGCACCGGGCCCGAGTCGATACGTGAGCGGCAGCGCGCCCTGCCAATCCGCTGGAGCCACCGGGCCGCCGAGGTGTTCGAGTATGCGCTGCGCCGAGCGCGCGGAGATCGGCAGCACCGGGATGCGCGGCAGCTCGACCTCGCTCGGGTCGAGACGCTCCGCGCCGGGGAGCGAGGCGAAGCCAGGGGAGAGCGGATCGCCGTCGTACGGCAGGTCGGACAGCGTGCGCCGCATGATCGCATCGGGCGGCCGCCAGTTGCCCTCCGGGTACACCTCGCCGAACGGGTGGCCGTCGTCCTCCGGGTCGGCGTAGAGAACCACGGCCGCTGCGCCGGCGCGCTCGGCGTTGCGCACCTTCCGGCCGGTCCCGGTGCCGTAGTAGCGAACGAGCACGATCTTCCCGCGCGGGTCGACGCCGGCGTCGACGAGGGCGCGGAAGTCGCTCGCGGAGCCATGGTGCGCGTAGACGACGTGACCGGTGGCCGCGCCCGATGGCGAGTAGCCGTTCCAGCCGATGTGGCGGTGAGCATCGGTGGTGAAGGGATCGCCGTCGACTATGCCTTCGGTGGTCGGAAGCGTTTCCTGGACCGGCTCGATCAGCTCGATCTCGGCGCTCACGGGGAACGGCATGTACGCCGTGTAGCGCGGCGTCTGGACCTCGAAGCCATACTCGCGCAGCCGCTCGGCGAGGTACTCGGCGGTGAGGCGCGCGCCTTCGCTGCCGGCCGGGTGCGGACGCGCGGTGAGCCAGCGCAGGTGCTGCTCCATGCGCGCCGGGTCGAGCCCGCTTGCCATCTCCGCTTCGACCACGCGCTGACGCGCGGCGGTCGACGGTGTGAAGCCCGTGAGCTGCGCTATCGCCGCCGTTGCACCCCAGAGCAGCAGGGCCGCGATGCCGAGCCAGGCTCTCACGGCTGCGCTCCCGCTCCGGCGGCGATGCGCTCGAGACCTGTCGCGACGGCTTCGAGACGCTCGACGAGGAGGCGGAGCTGGTCGCGCGCCAGCTCCGCGTCGCCGCGCTCGACCGCCTCGGTCACTCCCGGCAGCGACATCGCGGCGTAGGTGTAGCGCGGGGCGTAGAGCGCGTGCTTGAACCAGGGGCGATCCGGGATGCCCTCCTCCAGCAGGAACGCGCGCTCGAGGGCGATCAGCTCCCGGTCGAGCTCGGCGCTCACCGGTCCGCGCTCGACGGCGCGCTCGAGCGCCGCGGTCGCTCGCTGCGCGTTCTCGCGCAGCCGGCTCAGCGCGGCGCGCGTGGTCGCGAGATCGAGCCGCGTCGCACCCGGAAGAGCCTCTAGCTCGTCGACGAAGCCGGCGACCAGCTCGGCGTAGCCGGCGAAGTCGTAGGGCAGCGCCTCGGCGTTCGCGAGGCGCAGCGCAAGGCGCAGCCACACCTCGACCATCGCGGTCATGTAGCGGAAGCCTGGATCGCCGAAGCGACTGACCCAGTAGTAGCTGTCGTACTGCGAGTGGTAGACACCGTACGGCCCGTCGAAGATCATGTCGACGATCGGGATGCCGAGGAAGTTCAGGAACACCGTGTAGTCGGAGCCGCTGCCGAGACGGTTCTCGACCATCCGCGCATCGGGTGCCGCGCTCGCGCGCTCGTTCGCGCGGCGCCAAACGTCGCGAAGCGGCAGCCGGGTGTTGGGATCGATCACGTCGGCGGTCATTGCCTCGATCGTCGGGTTCAGGCTCGCCACCGCGCTCACCGCGAATTCCGAGCCGCTGGTCGAGCTGTCGACGTTCAGGTAGGCGACGGCACCCGCGCCGAGCTCGTTGGCAAACTCCTCGCCCCACTCGGTCGAGCCGGTGAGATGGACCTCTTCGGCGTCCCAGCTCGCGAGCACGACGCTCCGGCGCGGTCGGTGACCGGCGCGCGCCAGCTCACCCAGCACCCGCGCTGTTTCGATCAGCGTCGCCGACCCGCTCGAGGGATCGACCCCGCCGTAGACCCAGGCGTCGCGGTGGTTGCCGAGCACGACGGTCTGGTCGGGGCGGTCGCTGCCGCGTACTCGCCCGGTGACCACCCAGATCGGTCGTGTCTCCTCGTCCATGTCGACGACCACGCGCAGCTTCGCGGGTCCGGGACCGACCCGGTAGGTGATCGGCAGGCCGCCCTGCCATGCCCACGGCGCCACCGGGCCGTCGAGTGCCTCGAGCAGCGGCTTGGCGTCACGCCACGACATCGGCACGGCCGGGATCTTCGGGATGGTCCGAGCTTCGGAGGCAGGAATCCGCCGCGCGCCTTCGACCGAAGCCCAGCCCGGGGTCAGCGGATCGCCGGGCACGATGAAGTCGTAGCTGATCGCGCCGCGCTGGATGTGGCTCTCGGGGCCCCACGGGCCGTCCGGGAACACCTCGCCCTTGCGGTAGCCGTCCTCTTGGGGATCGGAGTAGATGAGCATGGCCGCGAGCCCGCGCCGCTCCGCCTCCCAGGCCTTGAACCCGCGGTAGCTGTACGGCACCGAGTACCGCACCAGCGCGATCTTGCCGCGCAGGTCGATGCCTTGCGCCTCGAGCCAGTCGTAGTCGGCCGGGTTGCCGGAGTGCGCGTAGACGAGCTGCCCGGTGACGTCGCCCGACCCCGACATGCTCATGTAGGTCGGACCGACCTCGGCGGCGAAGGAGTCCTTGTCCTCGGCATAGCCATCCTCGCGCAGCGTGGGACGGTACTCGCGCGGCTCGAGCATGGTCACGCTCACCTCGCGTGGCAGCGGCAGCAGTACGTCATAGCGGTGGAGCGTGACGTCCTCGAGCCCGTACTCGACGAACCGGTCGCGGTGGTAGAGCGCGAGCTCGTAGTTGCGCTCGGAACCCGGCGGATGCGGCTCCTCGGTGAGGTAGCGGAAGTGGCGCTCGGTGCGCTCGTTGTCGAGCCGGGGCACGATGCCCGCCTCGATGGCGTGCTGGCGCGCGCTGCCGGTCGCGGAGAAGCCCGGTATGGGCGAGGGTTCCTGGGCCGGGAGCGCCACGGCAAAGGCCGGCGCGGCGAGCAGGAGCGCGGCTAGGCGCGACAGGCGGGGCACTGTAGACCCTCGATCGTTGCGAACAGCGGGACGTGAGGGGGAAACCTACCAGAGCCGTCGGCACGCTTGCGTGCGCCGGAGCGTGGATCGAGTGTTCCAGCGTCCACAGCGCAGCGCTTGCTCGCATCGCGCCGCTCCGTGTCAGGCGCCTGGGCGACTGATCCGGCTCCCGCTCCTATGCCCGGTCGGTCATCGCCTCGACCGGGTCGATGCGCGCCGCCGCCCGCGCTGGGACGAGGCAGGCGAGGACACCCGCTGCGACGAGCAGCAGCAGCGTTGCCGCGAAGGTGCCGGGATCCGCGGGCCGCACCTCGTGGAGCTGGCTCTCGAGCAGCCGGGTCGCTCCGATCGCCGCGGCCGCACCGACCAGGGCGCCGGCGAGGACGACCCGCAGCACGTCGCGCAGGGCGAGCGCGACCACCTCGGCAGGGCGGGCGCCCAGCGCCAGACGGATGCCCAGCTCGCGGGTACGCTGCGCGACGCGGTACGAGGCGACGCCCCAGATGCCGGTGGCGGCGAGCACGAGTGCCAACGCCCCGAAGGTCGCCAGCACGGCCGCGCTGAAGCGCGCTTCGGCCACGGAGCCGGTGCGTCTCCGGCTCATCGACACCAAGTCGGCGGGGATCTCCGGATAGCGCTCGCGCAGCAGGGCACGCAGCGGCGCCGCCGCGGCCGCCTCGTCGGTCGAGGTGGCTACGACTATCGTCGGTGACTGCGCACGGAAGGCGCGTTGACGCAACGGGAAGTACAGCTCGGGGCGCGGCTCCTGGTCGAGACCGCGCAGCCTCACGTCGGCGATCACCCCGACCACCTCGGCGACGTCGTCGTCGTGCAGGTCCATGCCGATCTGGCGAACGATCTTGCCGAGCGGGTCCTCGTCCGGCCAGGTCTCACGCGCCAGCGTCTCGTTCACGATCACCGCGTGACGCGCACCTGATGCGTCGCGGCGGTCGAAGAAGCGGCCGCGCGCCAGCGGGATCTCCATCGTCGCGAAATAGTCGTCGCTGACCACACGGTAATGGGCGTAGGAATAGGTGACGCCGCGCTCGCCGACGAGGCGCTCGCTGTCGACGCACGGCGCCTCGCCTAGGCAGAAGGTGCCGCTCGGGCCGGACCCGAAGGGCGCGTGGCTGATGAGACCCACGCTCGCCACGCCGGGCGCCGCGGCAAGGTCGCCGAGTAGGCGCTCGCCGAACGAGGCGACCTCGGCCTCCAGGCCGCGCAGCAGCTCCGGCTCGAACGCCGAGGGCTGCGCGACCGGTGTCGTCACATCGAGTGTCAGCAGCCGCTCGACGCGGAATCCGGGGTCGACGGAGAGCAAAGCCCACAGCGTGCGCAGCAGCAGTCCCGACCCGACCAGGAGCACCAGCGCCAGCGCGACCTCCGAGGCCACCAGGACGTCCCAGAAGCGTGTGTGCCAAGCACGCTCGCGACCACTGCCACGGCCGCCGGAGAGCGTGCCGTCCTGTTCCGCGCGCGCCGCAAAGAGCGCCGGCACCAGCCCGAAGACCAGCCCGACGCCCAACGAGACCGCCAAGGTAAAGACGAGCACCCGCCCGTCGATCGTGACCGAGTCGAGCCGCGGCAGACGGCCGGGCTCGAGCGCGCGCACCAGCCGCACGGCGCCGAAAGCCAGGCCCAGACCCAAAGCGCCTCCGAGCGTGCACAGCAGCGTGCTCTCGGTGAGGAGCTGGCGGACGATGCGCGCGCGCCCCGCCCCGAGCGCCCCGCGCACCGCCAGCTCGTGGCGTCGCGACAGCGCGCGCGCCAAGAGAGAGCTCGCGAGGTTGCTGGCGCTCACCAGCAGCACGAGAGCCGCGGCGCCCAGCAGCAGCAGGAGTGGTCGCCGCGCATCGGCCACCAGCTCGGCCGCGAGCGGTGTCACATCGACGCCCGCCGCGTCGTTGGCCCCGGCGTGCTCGACGCGCAGGCGGTCGGCGAGCGCCTGCATTTCGGCCCGCGCTGCCTCGATCGACACCTCGGGTCGCAGCCGGCCGATCACGTCGAGGTTGTGACCGGTGCGGCCGCTGGTGTCCTCCCACAGCTCGGTCGGCACCCACAGGTCGGCACCCTCGGGGAACGTTGCTCCCGGGGGCATCACCCCCACCACTCGGAACGAGCGGCCCAGACCCTGCACGGTCTGGTCCTCGAGCGCACGCGTCTGGTCGAAGTGACGCCGATAGAAGTCCCAGCTCACCAGTGCCGCCGGGTCGCCGCCGAGGCGGGTCTCGTCCGCCACGAAGCCGCGGCCGATGCGCGGGCGGACGCCGAGCACGTCGAGGAAGCCGGCAGTGACCAGGACTGGTCGCGCTCGGACGGCTTCGGTACCCACTACGACCGTGGCGGACCCCTCGGCCCACGCCGCCATCGCCTCGAAGCTCTGGGCGAGCTCGCGCCAGTCCTGGAAGTTGGGGTTCGACACGCTCATCCTGCCGCCCCGCTCGTTGCGCTCGGCGAGGTCGACGATGCGCTCCGGCTCCGGGAAAGGCAGCGGGCGCAGCAGCACCCCGTCGACCAGGCTGAAGATCGCGGTGGTGGCGCCGATGCCGAGCGTGAGCGTCAGCAGCGCCAGCGCGGTGAAGCCGGGACGCGCCGCGAGCTGGCGCATCGCGAAGCGTAGGTCCTGTCGCAGGGTGTCGAACATCTGGGCTCTCTCCCTCGTCCTGCGGGTTCCTGCCTCGAGCTCGCGGCAGGCGCGCTCGATTTTTGCGTAGTCGCCGAACAACCGCGCCGCTTCCTGCCGCGCCTCGCTCTGGCTCCAACCGCTAGCCTCGAGCTCAGCGGTCCGAGCCTCGAGGTGGAAACGCAGCTCGCGCGTGACGTCCTCGTCGACGCTGCGTTCGGCGAACGGCTGGCGCATGGCGGGATCAGCACCGCCGGAGCTCGGGCGGCTGGCGGCGGGCCGTGCGGGCCGTCCACCCGCAGCGCTCATCGCGACCTCGCCGGCGCCGCCCTCGACAGCACGCTCGACATCGCCGCGACGTAGCGCTGCCAGTCGCGCACGCCACTCTCCAGCTCGCGGCGCCCCGGCTCGGTCAGCTCGTAGAATCGCGCCTCACGCTGGTGCTCGGTGAGGCCCCATTCCGAGCGCAGGAACCCACGTTGCTCCAGCCGCCGCAGCGCCGGGTAGAGCGCTCCCTCCTCGACCTGGAGCGCGTCCCCCGTCGCCTCGCGGATCTGCCGCGAGATGGCGTAGCCGTGGAGGGGTCCCCAGCTCAGGGTCTTGAGCAGGAGGACGTCGAGGGTGCCTTTGAGGAGGTTGAGGGCTGGAGCTCCCATGCGCAGTGGGTCCTACTAGGTCTCGCCAATGGGCTTTCATCGCGATCCTACGCAGGAAGCATAAGAATGTTATGCCTCCGCCACGAGCCTCACCACCCGCGACCCCCGGGCCAAACCGCGGCCGTTTTTCGTCTGTTGTCTCGAGGCACGAGGCGCCGTGCGATCTCTGGTTGGACGCTGGCGCGTGGCGCAACGTAGAAGATGCTGTTATAGCATTGACAGCCATGCTTCTGGGGCATGCAGTGTTGCGGTGCCGCCAGGGAGCAGGCAGGTCGTCGGATCGGTGCGATCCGGTGTGGGTCTAGAAGATCCAGGAGGCAGGACGATGCGATGGTTCGAACTGGAACGTAGTGGCGGAAGAATCGCGCGCCGACCCATGGCGCAGCAGCAGCCCGCGCGCGAGGCTTGGCTGTTGTTGGTCTCGATCGCGCTCGCCGCGCTGCTCGTCGGAGTTGCCGGTGCCGCGCGAGGTCAGGTGGCGCTGCTCCCACAGACGCAGGAGGTGGTGATCGCCGCGGGCGATGCGGAAACCGACGAGCTGGCGGCGGTACCTCTCGACGGCGGTTTCGCGGTGATCTGGAATCGTGGCGCGGTCCCGCCGGAGCAGGGCGAGACCCTGCGTGTGCAGCGCTTGGGTTTGGAGGCCGAAGCGGTCGGTGCTCCCGTCCTCCACACCGTCAACGTGCTCACAGCGCTCGATGCTGTGGCGATCGAGGATGGGCTCACCTTCGGCTACCTCACCACCCAGCCGTTCGCGACCCCCTCGATCGTGTTGCGCCGCCATCAGGGTCAGGCCCTGGATGCGACGGGCAACGCGACGTTCACCGACGCCGATGTGGCGCCGTTTCGGCTGACTTCGCTTGGCGAGGATGCGGCCGCGGCGCTCTACCAGGCGACCGCGACCATCTTCGAGATCGGAACGCCCGGCTCGGGTGTGAAGGTCACGCTGCCGATAGTGGAGGATTCCGCGGGGCTTGCCGGGATGGCTGCGGGTGGAGGGGATCTCTTCGTGTTCACCCCGGACCCGGTCGGCGGCGTGGAGCCAGCCGAGCTCGTGCGCTATCGCCTCGGAGGCGGGATGGTGGAGGACGGTCCCGACGACGTGGTCACCGATTCGTTCGCGAACGGCACCCCGCTCTGGATCACGCCGGCGGGGGCGCGTCACCTGCTCGCTTGGCGGCGGCCTGACTCGTTCCCGGGTTCAGGACGCCACGCCGCGGTCTATCTGACGGCCAACGGCGCCGCGGACGGCTCTCCCTTCGCACTGTCGCTGTCGGGGAGCGAGGATGCCGAGCTCTCGGCACTCGCCGTCGACGCGCAGGGACTGGTTTGGACGCTGTGGCGCGATGGTGGCGACCTTCTGGTAGCTGCGTTCGGTCCCGGCGATAACACGGCCACGCCGCTCACGGTCACGAGCGGAGCACTCGTCGACTACGCGTTGGCTGTCACTTCGGCCGGCTCGGCGCTGGTGACCTGGATCGACGGCACGGACCGTGTCGTGCGAGGCCAGGTCTTCGGGGAGTGCGCGAGTGGGGGTGCCGGCGGCGTGCTCTGTTTGCAGCGAGGACGGTTCCTCGTCGAGCTCGAGTTCGAGACCGCCGGGGGCGAGGTCGGAGAGGGCAAGCCGGTGCCGACTCGCTCGGTCGAGTCGGGGCTGTTCTGGTTCTTCACACCCGACAACTGGGAGTTCCTGGTCAAGGTGCTGCCCGCATGCCCGATCAATGGGTTCTACTGGGTGTTCGCGGCTCCCACCACGGACATCGGTTTCACGTTGCGCGTGCTCGACACACAGACGCTCCAACAGCGCACGTACGTCAACCCGGTCGGCACGCTGCCGACGGTGATCAACGACACGTCGGCGTTCGCGTGCAGCGCGCCGTAGCGACATCGACGACGGCTTGCGGCCGGGTCCTCGGGACCCGGCCGTTTGCGTTTCTGGAGCCCGTGCTTTGCAGGCGCGCTTCGACGACAACCGAGTCGGTCGGATTTCTAAGTGCGACCGCCGAGCAGTCGCAGCGCGCGCAGCACGAACGTGAGCGTCGCGACCAGCACCAGCGAAGCGCCCGAGGCGAGGAACACCACCGGCCAGCCGACCATCCCGACGACCTCGCCGAGCGGCGTCACCGTGAGGCTGAGGCCCAGCACGCCGGTCGCGATGCCCAGGAACCCGGGCACCAAGAGGCCCCAGTACCGGAACAGGGACGCGACCCACATGGTGACGAACGAAAGGCCGACGATCAGCGGGAAGATCGGCCAGAGCTGCTCCATCTGGCGCCAGTCCAGGGGACCGAGCGTGAAGGCGAAGAAGAAGAGGCCCACCAGCAGGGTGATGGTCCCGGGCAACACCAGCCCGTAGTTGCGCGGCTGCAGCAGGAAGCCGAGCAGGAAAGCTGCCCCGACGAGGGTCGGGAAGACCGGCCACATGGCTTCGATTCCGGGGAGGGGCGCGCCGACCTGGCGCAGCGCGAACCACGCACCGATGAACAGCAGGCTGCCGCCCAGGAAGAGCGGGAACAGGAGCGCCGCGAGTCGCGGTCGGCGTTGGCGGAGCATGAACACGGTCTCCAGTGGGTTGGCGCGGTCCTCGGCATCGAGTCTATGGCCGTGCTCTCCTGGAGAGTACGGGAGCCCAGGCGTCGCGGTTTCTTCCGTCTGACGCCGATCACCTGTCTTTTACGAGCCCCGCGTGGGCGAGCTCAGTGGGAGACCGGAGCGTTCAAACGGACGCCGCGCCTCTCGAGCATCTCGCGCACGACGAGCGGGACGTCGCGGAGGCGAAGCAGGATCGCGACCCCGCGTTGGGTTTCGCGGGTTTCACGATCCAGATCGAGCTCCTCGCGGGCAGCCGCGATCGTCTCGTCGACGACCTCGAGCAGCAGCGCGCGGTCCTCCGGCGCTGCCAGCAGCTCCACTTCCAGTACCGCGTCTCCGGTGGGTTCGAAGCCTCCGGCGAACGTGGCAGCCTCGACTCGTGAGAGAGCATCGCGCCAGGCATCTCGGTCCAGGGCAGCGCCGCCCTCCTCGCCGGCGTCGAGGATCGGACCGAGGAGCGAGAGCAGCTCACCAGCGTCGTTGAGCATTGCGCCACGGAGCTGCCGGTCCTCTGGCAGCTCCGCGAGCAGCGCCCCCAACCGCGAGGGTACCCAGCCCTCGCGCACATCAGGCCGCGCGAGCAGGTCGATGGCGCGGCGGACCACTCGCTCACCGGTCGCGAAGAAGGCGCCGTCGCCGCGCAAGAACAGGTAGTACGACCGGCCGCGGTCGGTGGGGAGCTGCTGGTCTCCCTCCCCGGGCTCGACCGGCGTCTGGAGCTGCGGCGCCTCCGCTTCGCCGCTCTCTTGGTGGCCCTCCGGGTTGTCGCGGCCTTTCGGCCCTTGACGAATCACCATCACGCGCTCGCCGGCGTAGTCGAGGTAGGTGTCCTTGCCTGCACGACCCAGGCCCCACTCGAACAGCCAATCGGCGAGCACTAGCTGATGCCCCGCACGCTGGATGCTCAGCGAGGCCACCGACTCGGTGTCCCCGGGAGTGACCGCCGGGTAGGCGGTCCAGACCAGCCGCGCCGGGAAGGCGCGTCGCAGATCGCGCTCCTGACGCGCCACGTTCCATCGAAAGAACAGCCGCGCCAGCGGGAAGTCGACCGGGGGGCGCTGCGACTCCATGAGCTGCACCGCCGCCGCGACCAGAGCTTCGGTACCTGGGTTGTCGAGCTCGAGGCGGGTTTCCATGTAGCCCACGGCTTCGGGGTCGAGGAGCCGTTGCGGCTCGAGCAGCTCCCCCGGCGCCCGCAGCCACGCGGTGACTCCGACGCAGCTTCCGACCAAGAGCAAGACGAGCGCGCCGCAGCCGCCGGCGCAGCCGATGAGAGCCCGCTTGGTTCTGGGTTCCATCGAGGTTTGGAGGATGCAGTGGGGCGGGTAGGGCCGAAAAGAAGCGACGGATAAGCGATGGAAGAGACGACGAGCTTACCGGCGCGGAGGTTTCGCTGGCTCCCCTCCGGCGGGTCCCGAGGCAGCGGTATACCATGCGCGCTCACCGTGTCGCGAACGCGCTACGCACTGGGAGCAACGCAGTTGGACGACGGCGCGCGGCAATCGGCCATCACACCGCCTACCTTGGTGGCATCGCTCGGCGGCGGCACCATCCTCGAGATGCTCGTCGACGAGGGCCGTGCCGCGCTCGCGTTCACCGCGCGGCCAGAGTTCTGCCACAACGGCGGCGTGGTGCAGGGCGGCTTCATCACCGGCTGGATCGACGCAGCCATGGCGCACGCCGTCATCGCGCGCACCAGTGGGAGCGCGTGGCCGGCGACCCTCGAGATCAAGGTCAGCTTCCTGCGCCCGGTGCTGCCCGGCAGCGAGGTGCGAGCCGAAGGCTGGATCGAGCGTCAGGGCAGCAGCATCGTGTTCCTCGGCGGCCGACTGCTCGATGGTGCCGGCGAGGTGCTGGCGACTGGAACTTCGACCGCCAAGCTCCTGCCGCTGCGGCGCGCGGGCGGGTAACGGCCGGATTGATCTTCTGCGCTCGCCCGGCCTGCTAGGAAAGCTCGAACACGTTGCGGTCGCCGACCTGGCGCACGCGACCGCGGCGGCCCAGACCCTCCTCGGTCACGAGACACGCGAGCATCCCGGTATCGCCCTCGGGCGTGTTCGAGACGAAACGCCGGTCGTCGGCTGCCAGCCGGCCGATCACGATGCCGAGTCGCGGCGCCCCGTTCGCGAAGGCCACGCTGTAGGTCTCGATGGTGGCCTGGCCCTCGGGGGTGGTGGCAATCGCGGGGCTGGGCATCTCCGCGATGCGCTGTTGCAGCGGCTCGCGAGCGGGTCGACGCCAGTCGCCCGAGAAGGATCTCGTCGAGTAGATCCCCGCCGCGTGCTTGGAGAGGTAGCCACCGTTCGCGGTGACCAGTCCGTAGGCGCCGTCGCGCTCGCGCAGGCGTTGGACCATCTCGGCGATGGCGTGGAGGGAGTAGCTGTTGCCCGGGCCGCCGAAGAATGGCAGCCCGCCAGTGATCGTGAGCCCGCGCGCGTCGTCCTCGGCGAGGCCGAGCTCGTCACAGGCCGCCTCCACAGCGCTCGGGAAGCAGCTGTAGAGGTCGATCAGCTCGATGTCGTCGAGGCCGACGCCCGACATCGCGAAGGCCGCGTCGGCCGCCAGGCCGATCGCCGGTGAGCGAGCGTAGTCCGGACGCTCGAGCACCGGCAGCTTCTCGTCGACCTCGGCGCAGCCGTGCAGGAAGACCCAGCGCTCGCGGGGGATCCCGAGCTCACGCGCGCGGCCGACCGATGTCAGCACTACCGCCGCTGCCATGTCGACCCCGTCGCGTGCGTTGCAGTACTTCGGGTAGGGAAACGCGACGTACGGGTTCTCGGCGTGGACCGCGACGAGCTCTTCCGCCGAGCGCTCGACCGGGAAGCACGCGTAGGGGTTGCCGGCGGCAACGCGGGTGAACGGCGCGAACAGCCTGCCCATCGCGGCCAGATGCGCCGTCATGGTGCTACCGCGCGAGGCGCGAATCCCCTGCTCGAACAGCGGATAGACCTGCGTCGGGTAGGTGATGCCGTGGAGCAGGTCGGCTGGGCCCAGGAGAGGCGGGCCGAAGCCGCGGTCGTCGAGCTCGCCACCCGGATCTTCTTGCCAATCGAGCCGAGATCCCGTGCGGGCGGCAAGCTTCGAGGTGAGCATCGCCTCGCCGCCTGCGATCAGCACTGCCTCGGCGCGGCCCTCCGCGATGCGCTCGGCCATCTTGGCGACGTAAGCCTGCGGCGTGTTGCCGCCGACCTCGGCGTAGATCGCGTGCCGTGGATCGATGCCGAGCCGTCGCGCCACGGATCGGGGCGGGTTGGTCGAACGGCCGTGGTCGTGGGCGCGGCGCGGGCTGGAGTCGGACAGGAGCCTGGTCACCACGACGGTGTCGATCACCGCCCCGAGATCGGCCGTGGCGGACGCGTCCGCGATGGCTCGCCGCGCGGCTTCCGCCGCGAGCGCCGTCGGCGGGTCGGCCCCTTCGAGCTGAGCGGGATCCCGACCACCGTCGCGCGGGTGTCGGGTGAGTTGGCCGGCCCCGACCAGCACGGGGGTTTCGTTGCGGAGCATCGAGTGGCGGTCGTCCAATGGCACCTGCGAGGAGCTGCGATCTTCGCAGAGTCGCGACGACAGAGCACCGTCAGCCCAGCAGCCCACGGGGGTTCCACCACGGGCTGCTACCCAGGTCACATGCCTTTCGGCCGTGTGACAAGATCCTTCGTCTACTGCGGCCGCTCGTTTTCGCCCGGAGGCAGCCGCGCTCGCATCCTGGGAGCCCACCTTGCGGAACAGCGCGATCTCGCGGCCCGCGCCGGCCACGGGACTTACTCCGCTGTCTTGGCGTCGCCTCCTCGACCCTCCCGCGGTCGAGCGTTCGGAGGGCACCGCGCGGCCGGTGGCGGCGTACGACCGCAGTCGGTTCCGGCAGCCCGAGGATCGCCGCTCGCCGCGTGCCGTCAAGACCGACGCGACGCTCCGCTTCTTCCACGAGGTGCTCGGCCTCGACTATCTGCACTATGGGCTGTGGGATCCCGAGGATCCGCTCGACGTGGCCGGTCTGCACACGGCGCAGCGGCGCTATTCCGAGCGACTGGTCACGCTGGTGCCCGAGGGTGTGCAGACCGTGCTCGACGTGGGCAGCGGCACAGCTCGCATGTCGCAGGCGCTGCAGGAGCGGGGCTTCGCGGTCGAGGGCCTCTCGCCCGATCCATACCAGGCCGACCGCTACGTGGAGCGGGTCGGCGCACCGTTCCACCTCGGCCGATTCCAGGAGTTCTGGCCCGATCGAGCGTACGACCTAGTACTGATGGGCGAATCGAGCCAGTACGTGTGGCTCGAGAGCCTGTTTCCGGCCGTGCTGCGCGCGGGCGCGGGCGGATTCCTGCTGGTCGCGGACTACTTCACGATCGCGCCGGGAGGCGCGGGTATCGCCGTGAGCGAACGGAGTGGCCATCCGCTCGAAGCGTTCCTGGCCGCCGCGGAGCGGCATGGGCTCGCGCTCGAGCACCGCGAGGACGTCACGGCTCGGGTGCTGCCCACCCTGGTGCTCGCCCGCACCTGGCTGGACCGTTACGTGGCCCCCACGGTCGCGATCGCCCGAGACTCGCTGGGCCGCCGCAGCCGGTTGTTGCTGTGGATCGCGCGAGTAGCGTTGGGCCGCCGCCTGGAGCGGCTCGAGCGGACCTCTCAGCTCCTCGACCCCGAGGCGTTTGCGCGCAGCAAGCGCTACGAGATCCTGCGGTTCAAGGTTCCCGCGGCCTGAGCGCACCGCCGCAAGCCGCCAAGGCCCGACGCCCGCGGTGGCCGACTGCCGAGACGGCCTCACCCCTCGCGGAACGGGCTCCGCTCGAGCGCTGCGTCGAGCGAGGCCTTCGGCACCCGGAACGTGCGCACCACCTCGTTGCCCTGGTAGCCGACGTCCGCGACGCCGATCGGGCTGGTGTAGAACGCGTCGACCACCAGGCGGCGAACCCAGCCGAAGAAGACCGCGCCTGGCGCGACCTCGCGCGAAGCCGTGGTCGGGTAGACCGAGAAGCGCGCGTATTGCTCCGACTCGGTGTAGCTCGGGTAGCCGGGGTCCGGATCGTCGCCCGAGGCCTCGGCGGCCAGCGCATCGAGCATCGACACGCGCTGCTGGTCCGTGCCCTCGACGAACGGCACGCCGTGCCGGCGTCGCATCTCGTGGTCGAGCCACAGCATGCCCGAGGTGAGGATGCGTTGCAGCCTCGCGTTGTTGCTGGCCAGCAGGTCGATGAACTCGGGTGCCCCGGCGTCCAACGCGCTCCCGGACTTCTCGTCGGCAGGCACGATCATCTCGGCGAGCAGGCGCAGCAGCCGCCACTCGTGGGGCAGGAACGCCTTCGGCTGATACGTGGCGTCGCTGGTAGCGGCACGCTCCTGTGCCACCGCGCCGTGGACGTGGGCGGCGGCGGCGCGCCCGATCGCGGGGAACGAGCCCGCTCCGAACGCGGTGAGAGCGATCGCCGCGGTGCGGATCGCATCGCGGCGGGAGAGCTGGGACAGCTCGGTCGCAGCCGAGCGCGGCGACTCAGACATTTCCCTTCCTCAACTCCTCGGCGAGGTGTTCGGCCGCCCGCCAGGCGAGCGCCTGGATGGTGAGCGTCGGGTTCTTGTCGGGGTTTCCGACGAACGACGCCGCGTCGGCGACGTAGAGGTTCGGCACCTCGTGCGCGCGGCAGAAGCGGTCCAGCGCTGAGCTCTGCGTGTCGTTGCCCATGCGCACGGTGCCGAGCTCGTGGATGATCGACCCGCCGACCGAGATGCCCTTGCCGTCGCGGCCCGGGTTGGAGATGCCGCCGATCTCCGCGCCCATCGCTTGGAAGATGTCGACGAAGGTGCGCTCCATGTGCCGCGCCATCTTCCATTCGTAGTCGGTCCACTGGTAGTGGAAGCGCAGCACCGGAATGCCCCACTCGTCGACCACCTCCGGGTCGATCTCGCAGTAGCTCATCGGGTTGGGGATCATCTCGCCGCGGCCCGCGAGATTGACGAAGCACCCGTAGTCGCGGCGGATAGCCTCTTTGAGATCAGCGCCCCAGCCACCGTGCCGCTGGGTGATGCGCCCGAACGAGCCGAGCATCGGCATACCGAGGCCGCCGCCGATCTCGACATGGTAGCCGCGGGGGAAGTCCTTGTCGGGTTTGTCGAGCTCCCACCACGGAATGTACAGGTGCGCTCCACCGAGACCGTCCGCGTTGTAGCGAGGCAGGCTCTCGAGCGAGGGGACGCGCGCCCACAGCTCGAAGCCGACGGTGTCGGTGAGCCAGCGACCGACCGTGCCGGAGCCGTTTGCCAGCCCGCGGGGGAAGCGCGGCGACTTCGAGTTGAGCAGCAGGCGCGCGGTCTCGCACGCGCTCGCCGCTACCACGACAGAGCGGCAGCGGAGCTGCTGTTCGGTGCGCGTTTCCTTGTCGACATAAGACACCGCGGTCACCTGACCCTCGCGGTCGACCAGGATCTCGCGTGCCATCGCGTTGGCGAAGATCGTCAGCTTGCCCGTCTCGAGGGCGGGCAGGATCTGCACGTTGCTCGACGAGTAGTTCGAGGCCGTGATGCAGCCGCGCCAGCACTGGCCGCAGTAGTGGCAGGCGGCGCGGCCGTTGGTGCGGCGGGTGATGATCGCGAGACGGTTGGGGATGCAGGGGATGCCGAGCTTGGCGCACGCCTTCTGCACCAGGACCTCGTGCACGCGCGGCGGCGGCGTCGGCTGGAAGATGCCGTCGGGCGCCGTGCGCAGCCCCTCGCGGCTCCCGGTCTGGCCGACGAAGCGTTCCACCTTGTCGTAGTAGGGCGCCACGTCCTCGTAGCTGATCGGCCAGTCGAAGCCGAGTCCATCGATGGAGTAGGGCCGGAAGTCATAGTCGGAGAAGCGCAGCGAGATGCGCCCCCAATGATTCGTTCTGCCACCCAGGATGCGGGAACGGAACCAACGGAACTCGTTGCCCGGCGCGACCGTGAACGGCTCGCCCGGAACGTCCCAGTAGCCGTTGGGCGCGCCGAAGTAGTTGTACGGTGCCGTGCCGAAGTACGACCCGGCGTCCGGGAAGGCGCCGCGGTGGTCGACCTCGTGCGGCCACACGTGCTCCTTGAAGTCGCGGAGCGGATCGAGCATCGGTCCTGCCTCGAGCAGGGCGACTTCGACGCCGAGCTGTGTCAGCACGTGCAGCGCGGTGCCGCCGCCCGCGCCGGACCCGATCACCACGACGTCCCAGACCTTGGGGCTGTCGATCACTTGTGGCATGACGTAAGTCTAGCGCGTCGGGCCAACGGCCCGCCGCCAGCGTCCTCTGGGTCTGCGGCGATCGCGTCGCTCTGGCCACGGGCTGCTAGGAGTCGACGCCGTAGCGGTAGCCCTCTCGCGCCCGCACCTTGAAGCGGCCCGCCACGGTCTCGACTTTGACCTCGCGGTAGCCGCTGGTCCCGGTCTCGAAGTCGGAGCGGTAGCTGATCAGGTAGTAGCCGAGGTTGTCGTTGGCGACCTCGCGTAGCGGCGTCGCGACGTTCGTGAACATCGAGTAGTAGTGACCGCCGGTGTCGGTCGCGATCGACGACAACGAGTCGTTGAGCAGGCGCTGGCTCGGGCTGCTGCGCGCCGCGCCCAGCATGTCGATGGCGTACACCGCGACGTTGCCGGTGTTGAGCGACTGCTCCATGTTGGGGTAGTAGCGTGGGTCAGGCGTGTAGAGACCGAAGTCGTCGATGTCGCCGAAGCCGATGCTGAAGAGCACGAGGTTCTTGCGCCCGACGATCCCTTCCGCGGCCTGGCCGATCACCGCGAGCGCCTCCTCGAGCTTCCTCGTCTGGCGCGCCAGCGTCTTGCCGGACGCCAGGTTGACCAGCAGGGAGGGGCTGTCCACGGTGGCCTCGCGGGCCTCGTCTTGACGCCAGCGATCCGGCTCCTTGCGTCCGGTCGCCGCCTGATCGATCGCGGCGAGGATGCGGCCGCGATCCCGCGTGAAGTCCTCGTAGACCTTGAGCCGCACGTCGTAGCCGAGTACCGCGACCTGGTCGTTGGGCTCGAGACCCTCCTCGAGCCACCTCTTGGTCCAGCGCCCGGCGTCGAGCTGCGCCGCCATCAGCGTGGGTGCTGCTGCTTGCGCCTGGTCGTGGAAGAGCAAGATGAAGTAGCGGTCGGTGCGCCGCTCGGAGCCCTCTGCGCCGGCGGCGCGCAGCTCGGGCAATCCGCCGTAATAGATGACGCTCGTGATCTCTCGCCGCTCGCCCTCTTCCTCGACCACGAAGTCGGAGGGTCCAAGCCCCAAGACCGGACCGCCTCGCCCATCGGTGACCAGCACGTCGAGCTGCACCTCGCGCACGGTCACCGTCTCGCGGACGCCAGGAGTCTCGCGGACCCCAGGAACGGCGCGTTGCGGCGGGTCGGCCACCGCAGAGGATGCCGCGGTCGGCTGCTCGACGGGGCGCGGCCTCGGGGCCGTTGGAGCCACCGGCGCCGGTGGGTCTGCCGGACGTGCCTCGGGCGCAGCCGTCGATGGGGCCGCGGCTGCTGGAGGCGCCGCGGCTTCCGTAGCCGGGGATTCCGGCTCGACCACCGTGGCCTTCACAGTCTTCTTCTTGCGTGCCTTCGGTGGCTGCTGCGGCTCCTGGGCGGAGACCGCCTCAGCGGCCACCGCCGTCGTTTCCGTACGTGCGGACGCGGTCTCGGCGCGCGCCGCGGTGGCGATCGCGCTGATCGAGGCGAGCGATGCTGCGAGGAGCAGGAAAATCCGTTGGTGCTTCACTGTCGTGCTCCTTGGAAAGTTGCGGCGGGCGGAGAACCGCGCCGTCAGGGTGTGGACTGTTGGCGACGGTCACGGAAGGCCCGGATCTTGCGGAGGGATCTGTCGTCCAGCATGGCATCGAAGGACTGGTCCCAGCCCTCCAACGTCACGTGCATCACCGAGGCGTCGGCGAGCCAGTCGAGCTCGCCGTCGGGAAGCTGTGCGACCACCAGCTCGCCGCTGCTGCTGGTGCTCAGCGGGCGATGGTCGACGATGCGAGGTCGCACCACGCGACCTGCCGCGTCCTGGAACCGTACCGTGTGCACGTAGATCTCGCGCTCGCTTCGGCCGAACGAGAAGATGGCCACGATCTGGTCGCTGGGACCCGCGCCGAGCTCTAGCGCGGCGGCAGTACCACCTCGATCGTCGCGCAGCGTCATGCGGGCGCTGCGCGTCGTGTCGCCTCGCCGAGAGAGGAGGGCGCGCACCAGGTCGTCGATGTTTGCCGGGATCGCGATCTGGGCGGATGCAATGCCTGCGGCGCCGACCAGCAGGGTCGAGGCGGCTAGCGAAACGGACGCCTTTGGCCATCGAGCGGCGCGAGAATGCAGACGTCGGGCGCGGCCCACCCTGAGGGAGATGAAAGCAAGGCGCTTTCGGGACAGTGGCCTGGAGTAGTTCACGACCGTCGAGGGGACCTGGAGGGCGCGGACCTGGAGGGCACTCTTAGGGTAAGCCCCGGGGGGCTCGCCGTATTCCACCCGTGCAGTCGCAGCGGGGGAGTCCAAGTCGCTGCAGTCCCGCGCTGCGCCACACGAGTCTGCCATGCGCCGCCGGCGTACGCCCAACCGTCAAGCTCCGGGCACGACCAACGGCTGGGCGACGAATCGGATCCAGGCCCAACAAACCGCCGCGCCGGCCGGCAGCAGCAGCCACGGCGACACGCCCAGGCCGGCCGGCAGGTAGCCCACCCCGACGGCGATGCCGGCCGCACCCAACGCGTAGGGAAGCTGCGTCCTCACGTGCGCCATCGGCTCGCAGTCCGATGCCACCGCCGAGACCAGCGTGGTGTCGCTGATCGGCGAGCAGTGATCGCCGAACACCGCCCCGGCCAGCACCGCGCCCACGGTCACCACGAGCAGAGTAGGCGGCGTTCCGCCGCTGTACTCCGCCAGGGTCGCGGCTGCTGGGATGGCGAGCGGCATCACCACCGCCATCGTGCCCCAAGAGGTGCCGGTAGCGAACGAGACTGCGGAAGACAGGAGGAACACCACGGCGGGGAGCAGGTGCGGGGCGAGCCCCCCCTCGAGCAGCGCCGCGAGGCTCGAGGCTGCGTCGAGCTCTCTCGTCACGGCTCCGAGCATCCAGGCCAGGACCAGGATCAGCGCGGGCAGGAAGAGAACAGCGGTGCCGCGGAAAAACGCGGTCACCTGCGCGGCCGGCCGGGCACCACCGCCGAGCCGCGAGGCCAGGAGAGCCAGCCCGGCGGCGCCTGCCGTGGCCCACACGAACACCTGCGCCGCGTCGGCCGCGCCGATGGCGGCGATGATCCCGCCGGTGTCGAACGGCAGACCCAGACCACCCCCGTCGAGCCAGAGTCCGGCCGTGACGGCGACTACGAGGGCGGCCAGGACGACCAGGGTCGGCCACGCGCGCGTCGCGACGGTCCCATCGTCTCGGTTCGGCGGGAGGGCACGCCCAGCGGCGGCGATCTCGGCTCGACGCATCGGTGCCAGGTCGCGCTGCAGCCAGACGACGAACAGCACCACGGCCAGCAGGTACAGGTTGTAGAAGCGGTAGGGCAGGCTCCGCACCAACACCAGGAAGGGGGATGCTTCGGCGTCCGTGTGGCCAAGCGCGACCAAGCCGTCCCGCAGGAGCGACAGCTCGTAGGCCACCCAGGTGCTGATGAGCGAGAGCCCCGCCATCGGTGAGGCGGTCGAGTCCACGAGGAAGGCGAGCTTCTCTCGCGACATGCGGGCGCGGTCCGCGAGCGGCCGCAGCGACTTGCCGAGGAGGACCGAGCTCGCGAGGCCGTCGAGGAAGAACAGCCAGCCGACCCCGTACACCGCGAGCCCGACTCGCCGCCGGTCTGGATTCTTGCCCGCCATGCGCCCTGCCGCTGCCGCCATGCCGCCGCTACTTTCGAGCAGCTCGACCAGCCCGCCCATCATCAACGTGAACACCAGCACGTTGACGTTCCAGGGATTGGTGAGCGCCGGCAGCAGGAAGCGCTCGAAGAGATCGAGGAAGGCCCCGAAGGCGTCGCCGCCGCGCACCAGGATGGCGCCGGCGAAAGCGCCGAGCAGCAAGGACGGGTAGATGTCGCGCAGCACGAATGCGAGGGTGATCGCGAGCGCGCTCGGCCACAGAGCGAGCAGGGTGCCGCGCGCATCACCGGCGAGCGGGAGCGCGAAGGTTGCGAGGAACAGGCATGCCGCGACGATCGTGCGGCGCCGCGGAGCGCGATCCGCGTCGGAGTCAGGGGTAGTGGCGGAGGCAGCCGGCACGCGCGCGCATGCTAACGCGCGCGGGACGCGCACGCCTGCTACCGCGCGCACCGCGCCGATCGGGATCCGGTCGTGGCTCAGGTTGTTTCTGGGGGCGAAACAACTGAGCCACTACCCGGGATCCGTCCGGGCGGCCGGAATCAGATCCGACACTCGACGACGGCGCTCGCCAGGGCGGACAGGTCGGCGAACCTGGCGCAGTCGGCGTCGGGGTAGAGCCCGGCGGGGTCGATCAGTGCCTGGCGAAGCCCGGCCGAGCGGGCCCCGAGCACGTCGATCTGGTACAGGTCGCCGGCGTGGAGTGTCGTTGCCGGATCGGCGCCGGAGCGCTCGAGCGCGATGCGGAAGATCTCGGGGTCGGGCTTCTCGATGCCCTCGACGAAAGAGTCCACCACGACCTCGAAGCGTCGGCTGAGGTCGAGCCGGTCGAGCAAGGCGTGGAGCTTGCCGTTGGCGTTCGAGACCACGACCAGCACCAGCCCGGCGGTGCGGAGATGGTCTAGAGCCTCGGTCGTGCCGTCGATGACGCGCTCCCACAGGTTGTGCCGCGCGTGGTAGTCGTGCACGTCGTCCAAGGCTGCGTCGGTGGCACTCGACAGGGCGATGCCGCAGCGCTCGAGCACCAGGTGAAAGAGGTCGAAACCGCGTGCCGCGTCGTCGGTGATCCGCACGCGGGCTGGCTGATCGATCCGGAGCTTGGCGTGCGGCTCTGCCGCGCGCAGGGTCGGCCCGTCGGCCTCGACGCCGTGCCGCCGCAGGATCTCTGCGACCCGATCCCAGTTCGGATCGATCAGCACGCCGCCGGCGTCGAGGAACAGGGTGCGCAGCGGTTGGGTCTGCATGACGACAACGCAATACCTGGAAGGTGTCTTGCAGCCTAACTCAGCGGCGCGCGGGACGAGCTGAGAACCTGAGACTCCTCGGGGCGCGGCACATTCCTTGGACCGTCACGGGGCTTTCTGTAGCCTTAACCATGCCCTTCACCGAACCGGTCGCGACCGCCGTCCTGCTGGTGGTTTTCGGCCTGCTGCTCGGCATCTGCGTGGTGCTCGGCCGTTGGTTCGAGCGTCTGGGTGTGCCCATCGCGCTGCTGTCGCTGGTGCTGGGGATGCTCGCCGGCAGCGAAGGCATCGGCGGCGTCGCGTTCGCCGACTACGGCTTGGCGTACCGGCTCGGCACCGCTGCGCTGGTCTTGATCCTGTTCGACGGCGGTCTCAACACGCCTCTGGTCGCGTGGCGCAAGGCGATCGCTCCCGCCTCGATCCTCGCCACGGTCGGCGTCGCGCTCACCGCGGGGCTGTGCGCTCTCGGCGCACGCCTCCTGGGATTGCCTTGGCCCGTGGCGCTCTTGGTGGGGGCGGTCGTCTCCTCGACCGACGCCGCGGCGGTGTTCTCGATCCTGCGCGGCGGCGGCATCCGGCTGCGGGAGCGGCTGGGGCTCACGCTCGAGCTCGAGTCGGGTGGCAACGACCCGATGGCGGTGATCCTGACGGCAGCGGTGACGGCGTCGCTGCTCGGGGAAGGCCCGACGGGGTGGCAGCTCGCGTGGTCGGTGCCGCTCCAGCTCGTGATCGGCCTGCTGGTCGGACTGGCCACCGGAACCCTCGCTCGCGCCATCGTGTCGCGGGTTCGGCTGACCACCGCCGGGCTGTTCCCCGCCTTCACCGTGGGTCTCGCTTTCTTCGCCTATGGCGGCGCCACCGTCGTGCAGGGCAGCGGCTTCCTGGCGGTCTACGTTGCCGCGTTGGTGTTCGGCAACGGCCCGCTGCCCTACCACCAGGGCCTTCGCCGCATCCACGACGCTCTCGCGTGGTTGAGTCAGGTCAGCATGTTCATGATGCTCGGCCTGCTGGTGTTTCCGTACGACCTGGTGCCCAAGATCGGCATCGGCCTCGGCTTGGCGGCGTTTCTCACCGTCGTGGCGCGACCGGTGGCCGTGTTTCTGTGCGTGCTGCCGTTCCGCTTTCCGCGGCGCGAGCTGGTCTACATGTCCTGGGTGGGCCTGCGCGGCTCGGTGCCGATCATCCTCGCGACCTACCCGGTGCTACGCGGCGCGCCGTACGCGATGGACGCCTTCAACGTGGTCTTCTTCATCGTGGTCATCAACGCGCTGGTCCCAGGGGCCACGGTGCGCTGGCTTGCCAGGAAGTTGGGCCTCGAGCGGGTCGAGCCGCCGGCTCCGCCGGCCGCTCTCGAGATCCACTCCATGGGCCGGCTCGAGGGCGAGGTGCTGTGGTTCTACATCGACCCCGCCGTCGCCGTGTGCGACGTGCCGCTCTCCGAGATCTACTTCCCCGACGGTGCCGCGGCGATCCTGGTCGTGCGCGGCGACAGCCTGGTCGCGCCTCGCGGCAGCACCACCCTCGCCGCCGGCGATCACGTTTATGTGTGCTGCCGTGCCGAGCATCGCGCGGAGATCGAGCTGCTCTTCGGCCGCGCGCAGTAAATCCTGTCTCGGCGCCAGGACCACCAGCGCCCCGGCGGCACGGACCCCGCCGACGGCTTCAAGTCGCCTGCAGCCCCGCGATGGCCTCGCGGAGCGTGGCGTCGTGACCGTAGAGGTCGGGCAGGAAGCGGACTCCGTTCTCGTCCACGACGGTGGTGTGGTAGACCATCACGACCCGGATCGGTGACGGCAGCTCGACGCTCAGCGTGGCGTAACCCGCCAGCGCCTTCGCGACCCGATCGTCGGTCCATCCGGGCACGTCGCGTAGCGCCCAGCGGGCCAGGGCATTCGGGTCGGCGACGCGCACGCACCCGTGGCTCAGATCTCGACGGTCACGTTCGAAGGCCGAGCGCGTCGGCGTGTCGTGAAGGTACACGGAGTATGGGTTGGGGAACAGGAACTTGACCTTGCCCAGTGCGTTCCCGGGTCCCGATCGCTGCCGAAGGCCCAACTGCCCCGCTCGTAGACCGTAGAGGGTGGCTTCGTCCATCGGGCTGTCCGAGACTCGGCCGTGGTGGTCGAGGATGTCGTAGCCACGCGCCTCGAGGTATCCGGGCTCGCGCTCCTCGGAGGGCACGAGCTCGCCGCGCACGATGCTCTTGGGTACGTACCATTGCGGCTGGAACACGACCGTGCGCATCGCCGAGCCGAAGAGCGGCGTGGCGCTGCCGCGTGCGTCTCCCACGACCACCTTCATCTCGAGCTCCGGGGCGCCGGATATGCCGTACGCCCGCAGGCGGAACTCGGGCACGTTGACGAAGATGGCGGGGCCGTCGAGGTCGCGGGGCAGCCAACGCCACCGCTCGAGCGCCAGCTCGATATGCGCCACCTGCTCGAACCGAGTGGGCTCGTCATCGGCAGCACCCAGGCGCTGCAGCTCGGCGAGCAGCCCCGCGTAGGCCGGGTGGCGAGGTTCCACGAGCTCGCGGAGCGTGCTCTCCACGTCCGGCGCGGAGGCGAGCTCCGCGAGGATCGCCGGCAGCGTGCCCGCATCGCGATCGGCGCCGGTTTCGATGCCGAGGGTGCTCGGATCGATGCGGCCGAAGCGGAGGTCGTGCGTGAAATGGGACACCGCGGCGCTGAGCTCCAGGTCGAGCTGCGCGAGTGCTCTGGCGTCTCCGAGCCCCACGGCCTGGAAACGCTGGGTCCAGATCGCAGCACGGTAGTCGCCGGGGCGGAGGCCGCGATCCGCCGCCGCGGCGAGCAACTGTGAGATCTCGAGTGCCTGGGGCGTCGGTCGACCCGCGTCGACCCACGCCGGCCGCCAGGACCTGTCCCCATAGAATTGTCGCAGCACTCCGACCTCGCGCGCGATGGCCGGCTCGCGAGTCCAGGGCGAGCCATCGCTCCTCAGCCAGTCGAGGAGCAGGTTCGCCGCATCGTCAGCGGCGAGCTCGCGCTGGGCGTCCCCAATGCCTGCGTCGCGGGGCTGAGACAGGCCGGCGAGCGCGAGACACGTCGCGAGCACGACCAGGAGCAGCGTTGTTGTCTTGGTGGGCAGCGGCATCGTGATCCTGGCTTCCGGGGACCCGAGTCCCCGTACCAGCAAGGAGCAACAGTCGTGCCGAGCCGGGTTTCGTGGCGCGCCAACAGCGTTTGCGCGGTCGAGGGCCTGGATTCCCGTAAGAACGCGCCACTCGAGGGGAAGAAACTGCCGCGTCCCCTCGCGTAGTTCGAGGCGAGCGCAGCGGTCTGCAGCCCTGGCTCGTCGCGGACCGCGGATCGGTTTGAAGGCGCGTCGGTGTCGACGGGATCGTTCAGCCCGACGAGGCGGGGTTTCCCCGGCCTCCGAGGGTGAAGTAGAAGGTCGCGCCCTCTCCGGGCTTTCCCTGGGCCCAGACGCGACCGCCATGTCGGTCGATGATGCGGCTGAGCACGGCGAGCCCCGCCCCGGCGCCCTCGAACTCGTCGCGGTGAAGCCGCTGGAACACCAGGAACAGCTTCTTCGCGTCGGCCATGTCGAAGCCCACGCCATTGTCGCGGACGAAGTAGGCGGTCGTCCCGTCGTCGAGCCGCTGGCTACCCACCTCGATCCGTGCGAGCGTCTGCGGTCGCGTGAACTTGAGCGCGTTGTCGAGCAGGTTGACGAAGGCTTGGCGCAGGAGCGACGGATCGGCGCTCGCATCGGGCAGGTTCGGTGCCACGATCAGCTCCACGTTGCGGCCTTCTCGCGCCGGCGAGACGTCCTCGAGCGCCGCCTCGATCAACGGACGGAGTGCCACGCGCTGCTTCTTCAGCGGCTGGCGGCCCAAGCGCGACAACATCAGTAGATCATCGATGAGCTGTGCCATGCGACCCACGTTCTGCTCGATCGCCTCGAGGTGGTGGTGCGCGGAGCCAGGCGGGAGACTTGCGGCCTCCTGGCTCAACAGGCTCGAGTAGCCACTGATGGCACGCAGCGGCGCTCTCAGGTCGTGGGCAACCGAGTAGGCAAACGCCTCCAGCTCCTTGTTCGCGATCTCCAGCTCTCGGGTTCGCTCGCGCACCCTGTTCTCGAGCTCCGCGTTGACTTGCTCCACTTCGCTGATCTTGTGCTCGAGCTGGCGGATCAGCGCTTCGTTGTACGCTTGGAGGAAGGTCGCGTCGACGGGGATCGGCTCTCGCGGTCCGAGCGTTCCCTGACTGCTCGCTGCCTCCACCTCGCGTACGAGCTCCAGGAGCTGGCTCGGTTCGAGCGGCGCCGAGGCGAAGCGATCCGCGCCGACCGCGCTCGCCAGGTCGCGATCCTTGGGGTCGTCATAGGTGGAGCTGTAGAGCACGAACGGAACGCTGCGCAGCTGCGGGTCGGCCCGCCAGTTCCGGCAAAGCGTGAAGCCGTCCATCACCGGCATCAGCACGTCGCTGATGACCAGATCGGGCGGCGACTGCCGGGCGAGTGCCAGCGCACTCTCCCCGTTCGACGCCGTGCTGACCCGGAAGCCGTGAAAGCCAAGGATCGTCTCGAGGACCGAACGCCCGGCCTCGCCGTCGTCGACGACCAGGATGTGATGGATCGAGCTCATGCCGGCGGCACCGCGTCCGGCGGGGGCTTCGCCTTGCCGACAGGCAAGTAGGCTCGGATCTCGTCGACGAAGGTCTCGGCACGGATCGGCTTCTCGATGTAACCGTTGCAGCCTGCCGCCAGCGTGCGCTCGCGGTCGCCGACCATGGCGTAGGAGGTGACCGCGACGATCGGTACGACCGCCAGGTGCGGCAGGGCACGCAGGTGCCGGGCTACCTCGTAGCCGTCCATGCCCGGGAGCTGGATGTCGAGCAGGATGAGGTCGGGCTGGCCGTCTTCAGCCAGCGCCAACCCCCGCGGGCCGGTGTCGGCCGAGATCACCTCGAACCCATGCCGCTCGAGTAGGAAAGTGACCAGGTACCGGTTCTGCTCGTTGTCCTCGATCAGCAGAACGGAGGGCTGCGCCCCACCCCCAGAGCTCTCTTGCTGCCTCATGTCGGTTCGCTCACTCCTGGAGGTTTGGCCGCGTGGCGGTCCGCCGTGGTCGTCGGTAGTCTCACTTCGAAAGTCGTGCCTTCCCCAAGTCGGCTGCGGACATGGATCTCACCACCCAGGGCCTGGAGCAAGCGCTTGCTGATGGCAAGACCGAGACCGGTGCCTTCAGTCACCCGTCCCTCCGGGGCCTCGACCTGCTGGAAGGGATCGAAGATGCGCTCGAGATCCGCAGCGTCGATGCCGATGCCGGTATCGCTGACCTCGACGACCCACCACGGCGACCGCGATCGCCGCTCGACCACGATCGAGCCGCGCTCCGTGAACTTCAGGGCGTTGCTCAACAGGTTCAGCAGCACCTGCTCGACGCACCGGCGGTCGCTCCAGATGACGTCCGCCGCCGGCGGCAGACTCAGGGTCAACCGCAGCCCCTTCTCCTGGGCGAGCGGCGACACCATCTCGACGGTCTTGGTGACCGCGTCGCCTAGAGCGAACGAGGCCCAGGTGACTTCGAGCTGGTTCGCCTCGATCTTGGATATGTCCAGGATGTCGTTGATCAGGGCGAGCAGGTGCCGAGCGCTCTTGAGGATGAAATCGAGCTGGAGGGCCTGCTCGGCGTCGATCGGGCCCGCCAGGCCTTGTCGCAGGATCCCGGCGAAGCCGAGGATCGAGTTGAGAGGCGTGCGTAGCTCGTGGGACATTTGTGCGAGAAAGGCGCTCTTGGTGCGATCCGCCGCTTCCGCGCGGTGGGTGGCTGCCTCGAGAGCCGCGGTGCGCTCGGCGACGCGCTTCTCGAGCGAGTCTTTCGCTTCGCGGAGCGATTGCTCTGCCTGCAGGCGATCTGTGATGTCGCGAAGGATCACCGTCGCGAGCGTGCCGCTGGCGCTGTGCAGCAGGGAGATCGAGGCCTCGATCGGGAACTCGGTGCCGTCCGCGCGCAGGCCGCTGACCGCGCCGAGCGCCCCCATGCGCCGGCGGGTCGTGCCGGTTCGAGCAAAGTGCTCGACTTGCGACCGGTGTTGGTCGCGAGAGCGGTGCGGCAGCAGCAGCTCGAGCGGCTGTCCGGCCGTGTCTGCGGCAGTCCGCTGGAACATCACTTCCGCGGCATGGTTGAAGAGAACGACACGCTGGTCGCTGTCGATCGTGATGATGGCATCCATCGCCGACTCGATCACACCGCTGAGCCGCGCCCGGTTGTCTTCGAGCTCCGAATCCACGCGGCTGCGCCCGGCCACCTCCTCGCGTAGCAGCTCGTTGGAGCGCGCAAGCTCTGCGGTGCGCGCGGCGATGCGGTCGTCGAGCTCGTCGTGAACCTGTTGGAGTGCTGCCTCGGCGTTGACTCGACGTCGGTGCTCTACACGGAGCAGCATTCCGGAGATCACGGCGAGCACCAAGGCAAGTGCCAGCGCGACGACGATGCTGATCGTCTCGTGGGACCGGAGCCACGATGCGGAGGCCGCCTGAAGCCTCGGCATGCTCGCGAGCGCGAGGATGCCAGCGACGAGCGTAGCGAGAGCCGCGAGAGCCAGAGGAACGACGCGAAGGTGCGCGTTGTGGGGTACGCCGCCATCTCGCTCCCGACGCGCCAGGAACTCGTCTTTGGGTGACATTGGCAACGAGAGCTTCCGCCGAGATCACTCGACTTGCCCACTCCCAGCCCGCCTGCGGCTCTCGATACGAGGTGCCTCGGATTGCCCGAAAGCGTACGGCGGCGAGAACCGTTTGGCAATGCTGAGACGCACAGGCATTCCACGAGGCGGAACGGGTCTGCGCCGCCTCGCTGGCGAGTGATCGCGGGCGGCCGGCGTCAGGAACCCGCGGTGGGCCGCGGTCAGGAACCCGCGGTGGGCGTGTTCGGGTCTTCGTCGTCTTCGATGTCCTTTCTCTCCTCGCGTTCGCGCCGCGCCGCTTGCGCCGCCTCCCAGGACTTCTCGCTCACGGGCTCGACACCGACCGCTTCGGCGAACGCGTACAGGTAGCGGCGCAGCCTGTCCATCGCGTGGTAGGGCTCGCGGATGCCGTGGCCCTCGCGCGGAAAGATGACCAACTCCACGTCCTTGCCGAGGTCTCTGAGCGCCCGGTAGAACTCGAACGACTGCTCGGGCGGCACGCGCTCGTCCTTCTCGCCGGTCATGATCAGGACCCGGCTCGCGACGTTCTTCGCGTGACGGATCGGCGACAGCCGCTGATAGATCTCTGGGTTGTCCCACGGTGTCCCGAAGAACCAGCCGAGGTAGTTCGAGATGTCGGTGGTGCTGTACATGCTGTACAGGTTGGAGAGGCCGGCTCCCGGAGACACCAGCCGGAAGCGGTCGGTCTGGGTCGAGATCCAGAAGCTCATGTAGCCGCCGTAGCTCCAGCCGTAGGCGATCATGCGCTCGGGATCGGCAATGCCTTCCGCGATCGCCCAATCGACGCCGGTCATGCAGTCGTCGTAGTCACGGACGCCCCACTGGTTGCGGTTGGCGTTGAGGAACTCCTGGCCGTAGCTCGAGCTGCCACGGAAGTTCGGCTGCAGGACCGCGAAACCGTTGCCGGCAAAGAACTGGTTGGTGGCGGAGAAACCCGTGTTCACCGCGGCGCTCGGCCCGCCGTGCGGGTTGAGGATGAAGGGGTAGCGGTGGCCCTTGCGGTGGCCCACGGGCAGCGTGAGCACGCCCTCGATCTCCTCACCCTCGCTGTTGCGCCAGCGCACGGGTTGTGCATCGCCGAACCGCACCCCCTCCTCGCGCAGCCAGGGGTTGGCGTCGCTGAGCCGAAGCTGTTTGGTCGGCTCGTCGACGGTGGCGGTCACGATCTCGTCCGGCCAGTCGGGACGCGCGTGCACCCACACCAGCCTCGTGCCGTCGGGCGACAGGTCGAAAGAGCCGTTGGCTCCAGAAGGCGTGGCGTGACGGGTCACCGTGCCGTCGGCGAGGGCCACCGAGAAGAGCGCGCCGTCGGTGCGGTCGCCCGTAGACCAGTAGACACGGTCCCCGCTGGGCGACCAGACCGGCGTGCCGAGGCCGCGGTCGAAGTCCTGGAGGAGCACGCGCGTCGCGCCGCCCGCGACCTGCACCAGGTGGAGCTTTGCGTACCAGGTGCTGGTCTTGACGTGCGGGGTCGAGGCGAACGCCAGGGTCATCCCGTCCGGCGAGAAGCGTGGCGACTCGTCGCTGCCGGGGTTGTCGTGGAGCTTGCGTGTAGCGCCGGACGCGACGTCGACCACCCACACGTCGCTGTCCCAGGAGTCGTCGTTCTTTGGGTTCGGGCGAGTGACGTAGGCGAGCGTACGGCCACCGGGCGACCACTGCGGGTCGCTCACGGTAAACGCGCCCTCGGTCAAGCGTCGCGCGTTGCCCGACTCGATGTCGTGGACCCACAGGTGGGTGAAACGGAACTCGGCATCGACCACGAAGGAGTCGTCCTTCTCCTTCTTCTGCCGCTTCTTCTCGGCAGAGAGCGGATCGATAGCGAGGAACGCGATGCTTCCGCCGTCGGGCGAGATCTCGAAGCCGGAGACGCCCTCGGCGTGATCGGTGACGGGCCAAGCCTCGCCGCCGTCGAGATACTGGAAGTGGACCTGCTGCTTCGGACCGCCGTCGCCGTCGCCGTCGCCGTCGCCGCGCGCCGGCTTCTTGGTGCGCGGCCGCGGCGAGAGGAACGCGAATCGCCGCGAGTCGGCGAGCCAGCGCGGCGCGGTGGCATCGTGCGGCCCGGCAGTCATGCGACGGCGCTCGGTGCCGTCGATGCCGACGCGCCACACATGGGTCACGCGCTCGTAGTCGTCGGCGCCCTCGTCCGGCGTGACCTCCTCGCTCAGGTCTCGCGAGGCTTGCGTGTAGAGCACCCACGCGCCGTCGGGTGACACCGCGGGAGAGCCCACGCTATCGATGCGGATGGTGTCGCGCGCGGAGAGCACGCGCGACGAGGCCGGATCCTCGGCGGCGAGGGCGGTCGCCGGCGCGAGGGCTGCGAGGAGGGCGGCGATCCTGGCCCACTCGTGACACGAGCGAGAAGCTACGACGGTCGAGCGCATGCTGGGCTCCGGTGGAAAGGCTTCGGGGTTCGGTCCCCAGCGTATCGGAAGGCGCCCATGACGCAGAGCGCGTGGAGCCCGCAGCGTGCAACATTGAGCGACGCTGGGCGTTTACTGGGTAGCGAATCCCTGGTCCCCAGTGGTGCCGGACCCGGCAGGGCTCGAAGCCCGCTAGTCCCGATAGCGCACGAGGCCCTCGACCTCACTCCACCATCCTCCCCTTGGAGGTTCTCCCCATGCTCACCGACCTTCGCTACGCCCTTCGTTCCCTCCGCAAGCAGCCCGGCGTGACGGCCATCGTGACGCTGTCGCTGGGCGCCGGGATCGCGCTCAACGTCACGCTGTTCGCGCTGGTCAACGCGGTGTTGCTGCGTCCCCCGGCGGTCGAGGCGCCCGAAGAGCTGGTACGGATCTTCACGACCCGGCCGGGAGGCGAGGGTTTCGAGAGCAGCTCGTACCTGGACTACCTCGACCTGCGCGACCACAACGAGGTGCTGACCGGCCTCGCGGCCCACGCCAACATGCTCACCTCCTACGTCGAGGAAGGTCGCTCGAAGGTGGTGCTCGGCGAGCTGGTCAGCGGCAACTACTTCGAGCTCCTGGGGGTGCGGGCACAGCTCGGTCGGACCATCGGCGAGGCCGACGTGACGGCGGCTGGAGCCGATGCGGTGACAGTGCTCGACCACGACTTCTGGCGCACCGAGCTCGGTAGTCGCACAGACGTCGTCGGCGACTCCATCCGGCTCAACGGGCGGCGCTACACCGTGCTCGGGGTGCTCGCTCCGGAGTTCGACGGCCTGATGCCAGGGATCACTCCCGCGATCTACGTGCCGGTCACCATGGCGAACGACGTGGAGCCTGCCGGACAGATCAGCGCGGTGCCGTCGCCCACCGGCAGCCACAACCTCGACCGTCGCGGCTTCCGCTTCCTGTGGATGGTCGGGCGGCTGCAACCGGGTATCGACCCACTCGCCGCCGACGCACAGCTGGACAGCGTGATGGCGGGTCTCGCGGCGGAGCACCCCGCGACCAACGACGACCTCGGGGTCTCGGCGATCTCGACGCGCGATATTCGGCTACACCCGGAGCTCGACCGCGTGCTCGGTCCTGCCGCGGCGGTGCTGCTGCTGGTCGCAGGAGTGGTGCTGCTGGTGGTGTGCGGCAACGTCGCGAACATGCTGCTGGCGCGAGCGTCGCGTCGCCGCAGCGAGGTGGCGCTGCGCGTGGCCTTGGGGGCGAGCCGCGGCCAGATCGTGCGACAGCTCCTCGCCGAGAGCATCTGTCTCTCGGCGCTCGGCGGGACTCTCGGGCTGGCGATGGGATGGGCCGCGACGCGCCTGCTCGCAGGCTTCCAGCCACGCGCGCTGCCGATCCAGCTCTCGCTGGACCTCCCGGTCGACGCGCGTGTCGCTGGCTTCACGTTCCTGCTGACCGCCGCGGCGGCGCTGGTGTTCGGGCTAGCACCGGCGCTGCTGGCGTCGCGCACCGATGTCGTGCGCCAGATGCGTCGCGACGAGATCCGACCGCGACGCGCCAGCTTGGGCCAGGTGCTGGTGGCCGGACAGGTAGCGCTCTGTCTGACCCTCCTGGTGGCCGCTGGCCTCCTGGTGCGCAGCTTGCTGGCCGTCAGCGACATCGATCTGGGGTTGCGCGCCGAGCGCCTGGGGCTGGTCACCACCGACCTCGGCATGATCGGTCACGAAGGCGAGCGCGCGGCCGCGACCCAGCGACGGATGCTCGAGGCGGTGCGCGCCGTTCCCGGCGTCGAGGCCGCGGCGTGGGCGCAGCGAGTGCCGTTCGACGTCAACCTGCAGAGCACCGCTCTGCGTATCGAGGGATTCAACGAGGACGCCGATCGTCCCGAGGCGGTAGACAGCACCTTTGTCTCGGCCGGGTACTTCGACACCGTGGAGGTGGCGATCCTCGCCGGCCGCGCGATCGACGAGCGCGACGGCGCGGGCTCGCCGCGCGTGGCGGTGGTGAGCCAGGCATTCGTCCAGCGCTACCTGCAGGGCGCCGACCCCCTCGTGCGCCGGCTCCGGACCGACAGCGGCCGCGAGTTCCAGATCGTCGGCATCTCGGCGGATCACAAGGTGCGCACGGTCGGCGAGGCTCCCAGGCCCTATGTGCACTTCGGCCTCGACCAGATTCCCAACGACTACGGCAACTTGATCTTCCGGACGTCGGGCGCGGCGGCGCCGGTGCTCGAGACGGTGCGCCGGACTCTGCTCGAGCTCGAGCCCGAGCTCGTGGTCATGGATGCCGCCACGCTCGACCGCCGACTCGAGATCACGCTGTTCCCGATCCTCGCGGGGTCGGCCCTGCTCGGCGGCCTGGCGGGCTTCACCGTGCTGCTCGCCGGCGTGGGTCTCTACGGGCTGATCGCCTACTGGGTCGCCTCGCGGACCCGCGAGATCGGACTGCGCATCGCGCTCGGTGCTCGCCCGGCGGTCGTCACGGCGGGGGTGGTGCGGCGCGGGTTGGTACCCGTGGTCGCAGGGCTGGTGGCCGGCACGCTGCTGGCCGTTCCGGTGGGGCGGATGCTGCGTGGGGTTCTCCTGGGCGTGGAGCCATCCGACCCGGTGTCTTTCGTCGCCGCGGCCGTGCTGCTCCTGCTGGTCGCGATCGTCGCGAACTTACTGCCGGCCCGCAGAGCCGCCAGAGTCGACCCTCTCGAGGCGCTGCGACAGGACTGAGCCGTCCGCGGGGGAGGACTGGGCCATGGGACTGGGCCATCCCATCGCCCACGCGCTCCTCAGCCCTGCTTGTCTCCGCGCTCCTCGTTCGCCGGTGGTGCGCTCTGCTCGTCCTCCAGCACCAAAGGCGGCTTGCCGTATCGCTCCCGCATGCGATCGATCGTGCCTCGGACCATCGGATAGCTCACGATGCGCCGCTCCAGGCGCCGCTTGCCAGGGAACTCCAACAGTGTCAGTCCGACCAGGATCGTCAACAGGCCCGGTCCCGGGATTCCCGGCATCGCCAGCACGAGGCCGGTGACGACCGCGAGCAGTCCGGCGATGTTCTTGACCAACCGTCCCGCCCAACGAAGGAGCGGGTGCTGCTTGCTCCAGAACGGCTTTGGCGGTTCGTCGCCCTGGAAGTAGGTGGCCGGAAGCTTGACGACGAAGATGCCGACTCCCACGAGGCCCGCGACGAACACCACCAGAGAGACGAGCAAACCCACGAGCGCGTCGCCCCAACTGAGGCCGGCAAACGCTAGCTGTTCCAATCACTCCTCTCGCAAATTCGGGCCACCTAAGCTCTGGACACGACTGCCTAGCAGTCGAATCCTAGCCTCGTGCCGTCACGCCGCTGTGGGCCGTGCCGGGCGGAGGTTCCCTCGCTCGTCGGTCGGAACGAAACCTGTTAGCTCGCCCGCACCACGCGACGCGGGCCGAGGGCGGGGCGGCCACCTGTCGCCTGTGCCTCGAGACGTGCGCCGCGTCGCGACCGCCGTTGCTCCACGAGCAGGTAGCCTGCCGGGATCAGCACCAGGGTGATCGCGGTCGACGCCAGCAGCCCGCCGACCACGACGCGCGCCAGCGGCGCCTGGAGCTCGGACCCCTCGCCGAGCCCGATCGCGAGCGGCAGCAGACCGAGCGCCGTGGTCAGGGTCGTCATCAGGATCGGGCGCAGCCGGCGCCGGCCTGCCTGCGCGATGGCGTCGAACAGCTCGAAGCCTTGCTCGCGACGCAACATGTTGGCGTAGTCCACCAGCACGATCGCGTTGTTGACCACGATGCCGACCAGCACGATCAGCCCGAGAAACGAGTTCATATTGAACGTGGTGCCGGTCAGGGCCAGGCTGACGATGGCGCCGATCAGCGCGAACGGCACTGCGGCCATGATCAGGAGCGGGTGGACCAGCGACTCGAACTGGATCGCCATCACCGTGAAGACCAGGAAGAGCGCGAGCCCTACGCCGATCATCAGATCGGCGAATACCTCGCGCTGCTCCGCGAGCTCGCCACCCAGGTCGACGCTGAAGCCCTCTGGCACCTCGAGCTGAACCAGGGCGGCCTCGACGTCGCGCACCACCTCGCCGAACGGCCGGTCGCCGAGCCCGGCGCTGATGTAGAGGATGCGCTGCTGGTCGCGCCTCCCGATCGAGGTCGGGCCGAGGCGAGGCTCGATACGGGCGACGGCGCCCAGCGGCACGACCTCTCCGCTGCCGGTGACGATCGGGAGGTGGGGTAGCTGCTCCAGGAGCTCGCGATGCTCGGCGGCGAGCTGGATGCGCACGTCGTACTCGTCCCCCGCGTCTCGATACCGCGTCGCGACGCGGCCGAGTACGTAGTGCTCGACGGTGTTGGCCACGTCAGCGCCCGACAGGCCGAGCTCGGCTAGCCGATCGCGGTCGACGTGCAGCGTGCGCTCGAGCTGGCCCTTCTCGCGGTCGACGCGTGGGTGCTCCACGCCCGCAATCTGTGACATCGCCTCCAGCGTCCGTTGGGCGAGACGGTCAGCGGTGTCGAGGTCGTGCCCGCGCAGCTCCACGGTCAGACGCTCCCCACCGCCGCGCATCATCCGCATCATCATGTTGCTGCTGCTCGGGAACAAGCGGATGTCGGCGCCCGGCGTGTCTGCGATAGCGCGCCGCGCGGCCTCGACGATCGCGTTCACGTCGCGATCGCGCTCGCTGCTCGGCACCAGCATCACCTCCATCGACCCCTGGTTGGCGGAGGCGGGGCGCCACCAATTCTCTGGGCCGGCAGTGGTGATCACGTGCGACAGCTCGCCGTCCTCCAGGGCTCCCCGGAGCCCGAGCTCGAGCTGCTGCATGGTCGGCGCGGTGACGCCGATCGGTGTGCCGACAGGCAGCTCGACCGCGACGTTGAATCGGCCCTCGTCGGTCTCGGGCATCAGCTCGAACCCGATCAAAGGCACCAAGGCGAGCGCGAGCAGCAGCAGCACCAGCGCTCCCAAGACGACCCGCCCCGGTCGAGCCAACAGCCCGTCGAGCATCTCGGCGTACCACCGGTCGAGACCGCGAAGGCCCGCGCTCGCGCGCGAGAGCAGGCGCAATGGGTCGGGAGCGTCGGTGCGCTTGCCGAGGAGACGGGAGGATGCGGCGGGAATCAGCGTGAGGGCGACCGCGAGCGAGCAGAACAAGGCGAAGCTGACGACTACGGCCATCTCCTTGAAGAAGACGCCCGCGAAGCCACTGATGAACACCACCGGCACGAACACCGCGACCGTGGTCAGCGTGCCCGCGACCACCGCCGTGCTCACCTCGCGCGCCCCTTCCACCGCTGCGCGCATCACCGGGAGACCGGCCTTCCGCTTGCGGTCGATGTTCTCGAGCACCACGATCGAGCAGTCGACCAGCATGCCGATCCCGAGGGCAATGCCGCCCAACGACACCACGTTGAGCGTGAAGCCGTAGAAGTACATCAACGCCAGCGTCGCGAGCACGCTGATCGGGATCGCCGTGCCGATGATCAGCGTCGCGCGTAGGTCGCGTAAGAACACCAGAAGCACGAGCACCGCGAGCGCGCCGCCGAGCAGCGCGCCGCGCTGGACGTTGCCGACCGACTGCCGGATGAACACCGAGTTGTCGTGCAGCATCGAGAGATGCAAGCGCCCCGAGTACTCGCGGTTGATCGCCGCGACCTCCTTCTTGAGCTCGTCGACCACCGCGATGGTGTTGGAGCCCGACTGCTTGCGCACGAACATCCGCAGGCCGGCCTCGCCGTCGATCCAGAGCTCGTTGTTGATCTCCCGAAACGTGTCGCGCACCTCCGCGAGGTCACGGATGGCAATGGCGCGGCCGTTGCGCGTCGTGACTACGGTGCTGGCGATCTCGTCGGTCGATTCGAACTCGCCGACGGTGCGGATCAGGACCTCTCTGCCGGTCTCGAGCATGTCGCCGGCGGAGACGTTGCGGTTCTCGCGGCCGAGCGCCTGCGACACCTGGGTCGGCGACACGCTGAGGGCCGCGAGACGCGAAGGATCGAGCAGCACCTGGATCTCGCGCACGCGGCCGCCGCGCACGTCGACCGCGGCGACACCGGACACTCGCTCCAGGCGGCGGCCGAGCACTTCGTCGGCGAGGTAGCGGAGGCGGCGCACGTCGCTGGCGCCCGAGAGGCCGAGGAACGCCACCGGCATGTCCGACAGGTTGAACTTCCAGATCGAGGGCGGATCGACGTCCTCGGGGAGCACGGAGCGCACCCGGTCGAGCTTCTCGCGGATGTCGTTGACCGCTTCGTCTAGGTTCTTGCCCCAGGCGAAGTTGATCTCGACGCGACTGATGCCCTCGGCCGAGGTCGAGGTGAGGTCCTCGATGCCCTCGATGGTGGAGAGCGACTGCTCGATGGGACGGGTGAGGAGGGTCTCGATCTCCTCGGGCGCGACGCCCTGGTAGACCGTGGTCACCGAGATGCGAGGCATATCGGCCTCGGGCA
>DATLFI010000129.1:0-9070 GCA_035524895.1 Thermoanaerobaculia bacterium
TTCCCTGTCAGTCCAGCGGCACCTGCGCGGCGCGCCTGGTCGACGACCACCCGGTTCCCGGCGCCATCGTCACCGGCGGCGGCTCGGTGGAGGTCAGCGTGGATGCGAGCCGCGTCTACATCTTCGCCGGTCGTGCCAACAACACCGGCTCGGGTCCCCAGAACGAGTACATCTTCGACGCCACCGACCCGACCAACGCGCAGGAGCTCACACCCCAGCACCACTCGGCAGGCTACTGGGGCTGGTACTACTACAACAACCCCACCGGCTTCCGTGGCGTCGAGCCCACCGACGGCGTTGTCACTGGGGGTCACCTGGTGCGAGCGGCGGTCTCGATCCTGGACGTCCACCAGATCGTGCAGAACGTCCCGCCCGTCAGCAACTTCGATCTGCCAACCGGCGACGTTTACGCGGGGCAGAACGTCACGTTCACGGATCGCTCCTCCAGCCAGCCGAACCTGTGGTGCTGGGGCTGGGACTTCAACGGCGACGGGGTTTTCAACGGCACCATCAACCCGCCGATCGAATGCTCGGGCGAGACCTCGACCCAGCAGCACCCGAGCTGGATCGTGCCGCTCGCCGACCCCGATCCCCTCGCCGACCCCTATCCCCACACCTACCCGATCACCCTGCAGGCCTGCAACGACACCGGCTGCGGCACGCAGACCACCAAGAACCTGACGGTCCGCGACCCCGACCCCACGGTCGCGAGCGTCACGGTCGACGGCGGTAGCGCGCCGATCAACGCGGTGCCGTGCCAGACGGTCCAGTTCGCGGGTCAAGGGATCGACGGACGACCGACGCTCTCCTACAGCTGGGAGATCTTGACGGACGGCAGCGCGGGCTCCCCCGCGTCCGGTGCCGCCACTCACGCTTTCGCCATCCCGGAAGACGGCGCGGGGAAGAACTTCGCAGGACGTCTCACGGTGACCAACTCGGCTCCCGGCAGCCCCTCCCAACCCGCCACCAGTCCTCTGGTCAGCGTCAGCACGCCGCCCGGTCTCGCGATCCAGAGCCTGGACTACGCCACGCCCGTTCAGAACGGACGCGTGACGTTCGAGCTCGAGAGCACCGGCGCCACGAGCTGGAAGTGGACGTTCGGCGTGCCGCATGACCTGGCGACCAACACGGATCCCACGACCGCGACTTTCACCTCGAAGACGCTCGGTGAGGGCCCGATCCACCAGTACCCGCCGTCGGCCGACGCCGAGGTCTACTACGCGCGCGTGACGATCCGCTATCAGTGCGGCACGACCGACGACACCGTCACCCAGGAGATCCCGGTGGAGGTTCCCGCCTTCCTCGAGCTCGAGATCGAGAACTTCCAGGCTGCGCTCCCCTGCACCTTCGGCCTGTGCCAGGCGGTTCCCAACGTTCAAATCACCTTCGGCTACGCGGTCGATGGTGGCCCGACCGAGCTCAAGTTCGACTGGGACGGCAACGACGACACCTACGACACGACGCTGTCCCAGGCCGAGATCTGCGTGCCGCCGAGCGGCTCGACCTCTTGCAGCGGAACGGTCAACCACACCTACCCATCGAACCAGACCACCTCCGTGACACCCAAGATGCAGGCCGTACGCGGTACCGAGGTGAAGACCTTCGTCCACGCGAGCCAGCTGGTATTTGGTTCCGGCGGCACGGGAGGCGGTGGCGACGGTGGCGGTGGCGACGGTGGTGGTGGCGACACGGGTGGTGGCGACACGGGTGGCGGCGGCACGGGAGGCGGCTCCTCGAGCGGTAGCCTCGTCGCGCGTTTCACCTACTCGCCGACGCCACCGAAGGCGACCCAGGCGATCACCTTCAACGCCTCGACCTCCTCGGGCTCGCCGACGGTCTACCTCTGGGAGTTCGGCGACGGCAGCACGACTACGACCTCCAACACGAGCGTCAACAAGACCTATGCGCAGGCCGGCACCTACCAGGTGAAGCTCGAGATCGGCAAGGTGGGAACCTGCCCCCTGAACCTGTGCACGGCGACCACGACGCAGACCATCACGGTCCAGGCCAACGCGCCGCAGCTCTCGGCGTCGGGTGACCTCGAGGCCGACTTCACCGTGGCGCCGGAGGCGCCGAAGGCCGAGGCCGCCGTGACCTTCAGCGCTACCGCCCTCGGATCGCCCACGAGCTACATCTGGAGCTTCGGCGACGGCAAGTCTGGTGGACCCAGCAGCAATGCCGCCGCGAGCCACACCTACTCCGCTCCTGGCGTCTACAACGTCCAGCTCGAGATCCGCAAGAACGACGCCGGATGCGTGGGCGGCGTCTGCAAGGCGACGAAGAGCAAGCTGGTCACCGTGGCACCGAAGCCGCGCGATGGCACCTGCGTCGACTCGCCCACCACGCTGTGTCTGGGCAACGGCCGGTTCGATGTCTCGATCCTCTGGCAGGCCGACGACGGCGAGGATGCGCAGACCGGCCGCGGCCAAGTGGTCGAAGGTCAGACCGAGGAGACCGGCCTCTTCTGGTTCTTCGACCCGAGCAACTGGGAGGTCATGGTGAAGATCCTCGACGGCTGCGCCGTCAACGGCTACTACTGGGTGTTCGGCGCCTCCACCACCGACGTGGGCTTCACGCTCATCGTCACCGACACCCAGACCGGTCTGGTCAGGAGCTACCACAACCAGACTGGCGTAGCGGCCGACGCCATCACCGACACCGAGGCGCTAGAGGCCTGCACCCCCTGACCCTCGGCCCCCCCCGCACCATCCCGCGGCGCTGCTCGGCTCCGCCGCGGGGCGGCAGCGCGCGCGAACCGGCGGGTCGTCCGTGACCTCGACGGCCTCGACGGCCCCGACGGCCTCGACGGACCCGTCCAATGCGCCGCCTGGCCGCGCGGAGCCTCCCGCGGCCGGGTGGCGTGTCGACCCCCTCTTCCTGCTCCGGGAGCTGGTCAAGCGGGACATACAGACCCGCTACGCCGGCTCGTATCTCGGGCTGGTGTGGACGGTGCTGCAGCCGCTCTGGCAGCTCCTGCTGTTCACCTTCGTGTTTGCGGTGGTGCTGCGCATCGCGCTGCCGCCCGAGGCTCGCACGAGCTCGTTCGCGCTCTATCTGTTCGCCGCCTTCGTGCCGTGGATCGCGGTGCAGGAGGGAATCCTGCGCGGCACCAGCGCGATCACCGACGGCGCCGAGCTGGTCAAGAAGATGCGGCTACCGCCGCACCTGCTGGTCGTGACTCCGGTGCTGGGCGGACTGCTGCAATCGGTGATCGCGATGGGAATCCTCGCGCTGGTCGCAGCGAGTGCGGGTGAGGCCGACCTGCGAAGGGCGTGGCTGGTGCTCCTGGTGCTGCCGTTCCAGCTGGCGCTCACGCTCGGCGCCGCGTTGACGCTGGCTGCGGTGCACGTGTTCCTGCGCGACACCTTGCAGCTCGTCCACGTCGCGTTGATGACCTGGTTCTATCTGACGCCGGTGGTCTATCCGTTCTCGCTGGTGCCGGCAGACCGCGGCGGGCTGCGCGCGCTGGTGGGAGCAAACCCGCTCACGGCGGTGGTCGAGACCTACCGCGCGGCCTTTCTCGGCGAGGCGCTGGCCTGGACCACGCTCGTGCCGCTCTTCGTCGCGGCGCCCTGCCTCCTGCTCGTCGGCTCGTGGATCTTCCGCACGCTGCGTCCGGCGTTCGCCGACGAGATCTGATCCCCGCCGCGGCCGTATGCCGCGCGCTCCTGCGACGGCCGCGGTGTCCGTTACGTCTGACAAGATCGTGCCGTGATCGAACCGAGCCCGTCGACGGGGATTCCCGAGCCGCCGTTCGACGCCGTGGTCGAAGCACACGGCCTGACCAAGATCTACCGGCTCTATCGGTCACCCTGGGATCGCCTCTTCGAGCGCCTGCTGCGCTCGCCGCGGCACCGGGAGCAGGTGGCGGTGCGCGACGTCTCGTTCCAGGTCGCGCGCGGAGAAGGCCTTGGCCTGGTCGGGCAAAACGGGGCCGGCAAGAGCACGCTCCTGAAGATGCTGGCCGGGGTGCTCGAGCCGACCTCCGGGAGCCTGCGCGTGGCGGGCACGGTGTCGTCGATCCTCGAGCTGGGGGCCGGCTTCCATCCCGAGTTCACAGGACGCCAGAACATCCGCATCAATGCAGCGTTGCTCGGGCTCGATGCGGAGACCGTCGTGCAGCGGACTCCCGCCATCGAGAGCTTCTGCGAGCTGGACCACTACCTAGACCAGCCGGTCAAGCACTACTCGACCGGGATGGTGATGCGCCTGGCCTTCTCGATCGCGACGCAGGTCGATCCCGAGGTGCTGATCGTGGACGAGGCCCTGTCCGTGGGCGATGGCTACTTCCAGAAGAAGTGCGCCGACCGCATCTACGAGCTGCTGGGGCAGGGCACGACACTGCTCTTCTGCTCGCACGCGATGTACTACGTCGACGCCTTCTGCCGGCAGGCGATCTGGCTGCGCGAGGGCATGGTGGCGGCGCAGGGGTCGGCGCCGCAGGTGATCGCCGAGTACGAGCGCTATCTGGAGCACAAGGGAGCGCTCACCCAAGCGGCGCCGGCAAAGGAGGGCGGTGCGCGTAGCGGACCGGCGCGCCTGGTCGAGCTGCGCGTCGGCGAGGGCGGTGCCCGACCGTTGCTGCGTCACGGCCAGCCGCTGCGCATCGAGGTCGCGTGGGAGTGCGAGGACGAGAGCCTGGCCTTCCACGTCGGAGTGGGCGTCAACCGCATGGACGAGGTCGAGGTGCTCACTCTTTCCACCCGCGATCTCGGCCTGCCGGCGCTCACGGGCGCGCGGCGCCATCAGGGTGTGTTCGAGATCCCAGACCTGCCGCTGCAGAAGGGCGAGTTCGTGCTCTACGCGTTCCTGCTCGACGAGCGCCAGCTCCACGTCTACGACCGCCGCCTGCTTCGCCCCGCCTTCGGCATCGAGACGGGTCCCTACGAGTTCGCGCTGTTGCGGGTGCCCTACCGTTGGGTTCCCTCGGTGCCGGAGCCCTCCGAGCACTCCGGGGAGCGCCAGGGAAGCGCGTCGCCCGAGACAGCGCGGGCGTCGCTCCCGGAATGACCGATCTCGGGCTGGTCCTGGTGCACTACCACACGCCGCACCTCGCGGCGGCCGCCGTGGACCGCCTGCGCTCGGTGGCGCGGGCGGACGGTGTGGCGCTGACGATCGCGCTGGTCGACAACGGCTCGGACCAGGATGGAACAGCGATGCTGCGCTCGCTCGCCACGAGTGCCGACCTGCAATTGGTCGAACCGGGTCGCAACCTCGGCTATGCGGGCGCCGCCAACCTGGCGGTGGCTATGCTCGGGGCGCCGCGGCTGGGGCTCATGAACTCCGACGTCCTCGTCCTGCCCGGGTGCCTGCGCGCACTGGTGGAGGCGCTCGACGCCGGCGCGGGTGTCGCGGGGCCGCGTCACTACTGGGACGATGGGCTCCGACTGATGCTGCCGCCCGGGGAACGACGCGGGCTGTTCTCGGAGCTGGTCGCGACCTTGGGCCGGCACAGCTCGAGTTGGACTGGAGTCGCGCGTGCGCGCTGGCGCTCGCATGCGCGAAGGCACTGGCTCGCCAGCGGCCCGGTCGAAGGCGAGCTCAGCGGGGCGATGCTCGTGTTCACCGCGAGCACGTGGCTGGCGGCAGGTCCCCTCGACGAGGGGTATCGGCTCTACTTCGAGGAGACCGACTGGCTCGCGCGGGCCCGTCGCGCCGGCGCCGGCGTGCGGTACGTGCCGGCGGCGACCGCGGTGCACCTGTACGCGCAGAGCACCGCGCTCGAGCCCGCCGCCGCGTCCTGGTTCGCGGCCTCGGCGGAGCGCTTCCGGCGCGAACACTACGGAGTGCTCGCCAACGCTGTGCTCCGGCGCATCGAGCGCCGGGCCGTCCCGGGATGCTCGTTTCCTCCCGGGCCATCGGCCGGCCCAGCTGTGCCCCCCGGCGAGCACTGGTACGAGGTGTCTACGGAGCCGGCGGGCTATCCGGCCGCGGGCGAGCGGTGGACCGGCCGCCCTCGAGACTGGCGCCTTCCGGTGGAGATCGAGCGGCGCCATCCCGGTGTCGGCCTCTTCGTGCGCGTCGTCGACCCATCCGGCAGGGAGCTCGCACGCCACCGCTTCACCCCGCACGAGAGCGGAGGCGAGCCGCGGCCTCTTCTCGGCGGTACGGCAGCGATCGTCGACCGGGATGGCCGAGCGGGTCGAGACGTAGAATAGGCAGCCATGACGAGCACGCTCCTCTCCCCGCGACAGTGGCCGGCGCAAGCGCCCTCACGCCTCGCGGTCAGCCCGTTCGTCCACGTCGGTCCCGAGCGCCTGTACAACCCTCTGGCCGACGCCTTCCTCGCCGGTGACGAGGCGGGTCACGCGGAGCTGCGCGGATTGTTGACCGGGTCGCTCGCGATCGAAGGGATCGATCCAGGCCTGGTCGAGACCCTGGCGCGCGATCGCTGGCTGCTGCCAGAGGACCACGACGCGGCCCATGCCTACCGACTGAAGTTCGTGTCCCTCGAGGCGCACACCATCTGCAACCAGGCGTGCTTCTTCTGCCCGGTGTCGATCGCGCCCCGCGCCAAGCACTTCATGTCCACCGAGCTCTACGAGCGCATCCTCGATCAGCTCGCCGCGCATGCCGCCACGATCGAGGGCGTGTTCATGATCAACTACAACGAGCCCACGGTCGATCCACGGTTCGTCGAGCAGGTGCGATCGATCCGCGCTCGGTGCCTGCCGCCGGCGGTGCTCACCAACGCGACCGGCCTGACGCCGCGTCGCGTCGACGAGCTGTGCGAGCTCGGCGGCCTGCGCTACCTCTCGGTGAACCTGTCGACGCTCGATCGCGACAAGTACCGGCGCGAGCGCGGCACCGACCAGGCCGAGCTGGTGGCGCGCCATATCGACTACGCCGCGAACCTGCCGCTAGCCGAGTACATGGAGATCGTGGTGCTCGGCGAAGGCGACAACGAGCACGAAACAGCCTTCGCCGAGATCCGCAGCCGCTACGAAGGCACTCGCTTCCAGGTGGTCTCGCGGCGTCTGATGGATCGCGCCGGATACCTCGAGGTGGGCAACACCGCCTCGCTGCGCGGACGGCGCCTCGGCGGCTGCGAGAACTCGGGCTCGCGGCCGCTACAGCACCTCCACATAACTCCCTACGGCAAGTGCGTGCTCTGCTGCGAGGACTACGACGAGAGCTACGTGGTCGGCGACCTCAGCGAGCAGAGTCTCGACCAGGTGCTGACCAGCGAGGAGTTCGCGCGCATGCGGCGCTGGGTGTACGGCGTCGAGGAGGCGCCGGACGACTTCATGTGCCGCAACTGTGTTTTCGCGCTCAGCCGCTGAGGCTGGCAGGCGCGCGCGCAGAAAGCGCCTGCGAGAAGGCCTCGATCAGCGCGCGCGCGGTCCGCTCCTCGCCGAAGCGCAGCGCGATGCTCCGCCCCGCCGAGCCCAGCACTCGTCGCAGCGCGGCGTCGTCGCGCAGGCGCCGCACGGCCGCGCGCAGCGTTTCGGCGTCTCCATAGCTCACGCGCAACGAGGCGCTTCGCTCGGGGTCGAGCGCGCGTACCGCGCCGATGTCGGTGAGCACGCATGCGCGCGCGCAGCCCATCGCCTCGAGCATCGGCAGGCCGAAGCCCTCCACCTCGCTCGACAGGCCAACGTAGGCGTCGACGCCGCGGAATATGTCGGGGACCGACGACGGCGGCACCGAGACGTGTCGCTCGGCCTCCGGCCAGAACGCCGTCTCCGCCGGCGGCGCGTCCTGGGAGAGGCGCACCAACTGGAGCCAGCCCTCCTCCTGGAGGGGGCGGAGCGCCCGCATGCCCCACTCCACGCCTTTGATGTCGAGCTCCCACTGCCCCGCCAGGAGCAGGCGCAGACGACCGTCGGGCTCGCGCTCGGCGCGTGGCGGGTGGAAGAGGTCGGGCTCGAACGGCTGCGGCACGTAGGCAGCCTCCATGCCGAAGCGGCTGCGCAAGAGCTCCACCAGGTGCGGAGAGACTGCCAGCTTGAAGGTCCGCAGGCGGTACACGTCGTCGACCTGCGGGGCGAGATCTGCGACGCCGTGGTACTGCGCTTCGTAGCACTGGCAAAGGTGACAAGCGACGGCTCCCGGCACGCATAGCGCGCTCGGCACCGTGAACCAAATAGTGCCCACCGCGACGTCGGCGGCACCGATCACGGCCGGGTCGAGCGACTCGACGCGGCGATACCCAGCTCCGAGCTCCGGGAACCACTGTGGCGGCGGGTCCGGCGAGACGACCGTTGCATCGACGCCCTCCCGCCGCAGCGCCCGGGCGTGCTGGAGCACGACCTTCACGCCGCCGTACAACGCGGCTCCGTTGAGCAGGTAGACTACTCTCATCGCCGGGCGTCGAAGCTCAGACTGTGGCCGGCGCTAGTACCAGGCCTTGCACGACCGGCAGATCGGCAGCTCGTCCAGGCGGCCCTCGACGTGCAGGCGCCGCAGGCGCTGCAGCTTCTCGCCGCGCCAGATCTGCTGGAGCGTGTCGCCGCGCTCGAGATCGCCCACGATCAGCTCGTCCTCGCTGTCGTGGCAGCATGCCGAGACCTTGCCGTCGGCGTGCACCGACAGGTTGCGCCAGAGCATTCGGCAGGGTCCGCGACCGTTGCCGTCCTCGCGCAGGCCGTCGACACTGAGGTCCTCGACCTTGCCCGACCAATCGCTGTACTCGTTGATCCGGACCTCGTCTTCCGGATGGAGCACCGCCCGCCAGCGGGCCAGGAACTCTTCGATCTCCCGAGCCGTGTCCTTCATCCGGATGATGCGCATGCAGATCTTCGGCGTTCTGCTCGCGCCGCGGCGCTCGATGAGCCGGAGGACGTTCGCTTCCACCCGGCGCAGATCGCCCCCCACCCGGATCTGGCCGTAGGTCTCGGGCGTCGTGCCGTCGATCGAGATCACGAGCGCGTCGATCCCGAGCGCCAGCACGCGGTCGACGTTCCGTTCGTCGAGGACGGTGCCGTTGGTGAGCATCACGATCGGCCGGATACCCTTCTCCGCGGCGTAGCCGACCAGCTCGGCCCAGCGGTTGTGCAGCATCGTCTCGCCGAACCCTTGTGGCAGCAACAAGAAGCCGCGCTCGCTCGCGGCCTGGTCGACGGCCCGC
>DATLFI010000130.1:0-46826 GCA_035524895.1 Thermoanaerobaculia bacterium
GCCGTGTCGCAGCGCCACTCGACCGGCTCGCCGAGCGGCAGCGGCCCGGTGAAGCGACCGCTCAGCAGGCGCTCGTAGTCGGCGGCGGTTTGTGCGGCAGCCTGAGCCGACGACGGCGTCGCGGCGAGAGAACTGGCCGCGGCCAACCCTAGGGCTGCTAGGAGCCGTGCCAACCGTGTCTGGAGCATCGCCCTCCAATGATAAACCCGGGGAACGCAGCAGAACGCGCGACGGCACCCGCTGCCGAGGCGGGCCTAGCAGCCCGTGGTGGAACCCCCGTGGGCTGCGTTGGGCCTCCTGCACGATGGCACCGCATCGCGTTCGTCGGCCACGCCTTGCCAGCGGCCGCAGTTCCCCGCGCGCAGCCTCACGCGGGTTTCACCACGGGCTGCTAGGGTTGGCCGCGGCCAGTCTTCTCGCCGCGACGCCGTCGTCGGCTCAGGCTGCCGCACAAACCGCCGCCGACTACGAGCGCCTGTTGAGCGGTCGCTTCACCGGGCCGCTGCCGCTCGGCGAGCCGGTCGAGTGGCGCTGCGACACGGCACGGTTCACGTTGCGCTCGGGTCGGGTCTGGCTCCTGGAGCCCACCGCCGCCGGGGTCGTGACCGGCCTGGTGTTCGAGGGCGACGGCCGCTTCGAGCTGAGAGTGCCCGATCCGGTCGAGCGGCGCCAGCTGCCGCGCTTCGCTCGCGATCCCGAGGTGGATCGGCTCGACGAAACCTTCGACCAGCTCGTCCTGCGCGGCTCGGACCTGGTCGCGTTGCTGCCGGAGAGCTTGCTGGCGGCCCCTGCCGGGGCGTCCCACCAGGAGCACCCACTCGCCGCGGAGCGCCATCGCACCTGGCGTCGCGACCACTTCGAGGATGTCGACGCGCGCGTCATCGCCGCGCTGCGCGACTCGGGCGCCCACTACCGTCGTGCCGACCTGCGCACCGGTCGCTTCGGCTGGCTGAGCTGGACCTGGGACGACCTTCGCGCCGAAGAGATCGAGGTCGCCCGCCTCGACCCGAGCGAGCGCTACCGCGAGAGCTGGCTGAGTCTCGACCGCGGGGAGGACCGCCGCGACGACGGCCGTCCCGGCGAGACGGATACGGAGTCGCTGCGCCTGATCGCGGTCGACGCGCGGGTCGACGTCACCGCTCCGGATCGTGGCGCCACCCGCGGCGTCGGCGCCGTGAACCCGGTCGATGCGCTCTTCGAGACCGTGGTCCGAGTGAAGGCGCTCCGCGACGGCCAGGGCGCGCTCGTGCTCGAGCTGCACCCGCTCGCGGAGGTCGAGCGCGTCTGGGAGGTGCCATCCGGTGGCGAGCTGCCGGCGCTGCGCTTCAACCTAGGCCGAACGGACTCGTCGCTGCCGAACCGCCTGCACCACTCCACACTCGTGGTGCCGCTAGAGCGCGAGCTCTCACACGAGCAGGAGATCGAGCTGGGCGTCGCCTACAAGCTCGAGCTGCCCGGCTTCGCCAGCGCGCTGTCCTGGTACCCACGTCCGTTGGGCATGGGGCTCGACCTCCACGACGTGCGACTGGAGGTCACCCATCGACGCGACTACGGCGTGGCCGCGGTCGGCGAGCAGGTCGAGAGGCGCGAGAAGGGCGGCCACCTGGTGTCGGTGTGGCAGACAGCCGGGCCGATCGACGCCGGAGCGTTCACCATCGCCCGTGCGCCCCACCAGAGGAGCTTTCGACACGAGGGCCTGCCCGAGCTGGTGATGTTCGGCACGCAGGCTGGCTACCTCTCAGCCGAGAAGATCGACTCGTTCGCTCCCGACATCATCAACAGCATTCACTACTTCCAGAACCTGTTCGCCTCTCCGGTGCGCACCGAGCGCACGATCGTCAGCTTCATCGCGTCCGGACACGGCCAGGCGATGGAAGGCTTCCTGCACGTCTCGGACAGCATCGCGCAGGCGCTCCAGGAGGGCAGGGCCGGCGGCGGGTTCCGGGAGTGGTTCCTCGCGCACGAGGTGGCCCACGAGTGGTGGGGCCACCAGGTCGGCTGGGCGAGCTACCGCGACCAGTGGCTCAGCGAGGGCTTCGCGAGCTACGCGGCGATGATGTTCGTCGAGGCTTCGCTCGACAACGGACCGCGTCTCTTCCGGCAGATTCTCGAGTCCTACACCAACGAGCTCAACGGTTCGATCGGTGGAGCGTTCGGTGCATTCGCGCGGCCCGGGATGGCGCTGCTCAACCGCGCCGGCCGCGATCGCATGGGACCCATCGGCCTCGGCCTGCGCAGCGGCGTCGCCGAGTCGCCGGCGGCCTACCAGTCGATGGCGTACACGAAGGGAGCGATGGTGCTACACATGCTGCGCTCCATCCTGCGCGCCGCGACGCGCAGCGACGAGACTTTCCTGGCCATCCTGCGCGACTTCGTCGCCACCTGGCGCGGTCGCCGGGCAAGCACCGCCGACTTCCAGGCCGTGCTCACCAAGCACGCGCCCTCGGACTGGAGCTGGTTCTTCGATCAGTGGGTCGAGGGCACCTCGATCCCGACATACCGCTCGAAGAGCGAGATCGTGAAGGCCGAGGGTGGAGGCTTCCTGGTGCGACTGACCGTCGAGCAGAGCGACGTGCCACCGGGATTCCGCTCACCCGTTCCGGTGCGCATCGAGCTGCCGGACGGACGTGTGGCCGAGCAGCTCCTGCTGATCGACGAGCCACGCGAGACCTTCGAGCTCGAGGTCCCCGCGCGACCGCGGAAGGTCGAGCTCAACCCGGAGTTCGCGATCCTGGCGCGAATGCGCTGACCGGTGGCCGGCGCGAACCCGTCGCGAACCCGTTCAGTGTCCGCTCGGACCCAGTCCTACGAGGAACGCGAGGTCCTCGGCGGAAACCTCGACCCACTCGATACCGGTGAGCACGAACGTGCCGGTCGGCTCGAGATGGACGACCCGCCCTTTGGCGGAGATCAGGCGATCCCCAGCAGCGATTTGCAGCTCGAGGTCCTGACCAGTCACCAGCGCGCGCGTGGTCTCGACCCGCAAGCCAGCCGCGCTGACGTCGAGGGTCCGGCCCACCTCGATCGGCGCAGCCGCAGCCGCGCCTATCGGCTCTAACGTAATCAATCGCAAAGACCGCACGCGCGGGCTCCTGCGACGGTCGCTCCACTCCTCGGCTCGCGCCACTGTGGTTCCCCCCTGATGGGACATCTTAACAGGCGGAAGCCGTGCGGCAGCGTCGGGTAGTGGCTCAGTGAGCCACTACCCAGCGTCGAGCTCGGCGGCCGCCCGGCTGGCTCATGCGCACATCGACCCGCTACGCTCACAACCGTGACCGCACCACCCTGCCAGGAACCGGTCGAGCCTCCGCTCGAGAGCGTGCTGCCTCACCGGGCGCCCATGCTGCTGGTGGAGCTCGTCTTGGAACGAGGAGAGGGCCTCGTCGTCTGCCGCTGCCGCGTCGGTCGCGACACACCGCTCGCCGGGGTGGAATCCGTTTCGAGCCTCCTGGCCCTGGAGATGGGCGCGCAGGCGTCCGCGCTGCTAGGTCCGCTGGCGACGATTCGGGGCGCGCCGCGTTCCGGATACCTCGTCTCGATCCGCCGTGCCACGCTGCACCAGGCAACGCTTTCGTTGGCCAGGCCGTTCCGCGTGGAAGCGCGCCTGCGTGGTCGCACCGGAGGTCTACAGGTGGTCCACGTCCGGATCGCGGCCGAGGACGAGCCGGCAAAGACGCTGGCCGAAGCCGACCTCGGCACCTACGTGGACGGCGAGCCGGCAATCGAGGGTTGACGCTGGACCGGCAATCGAGACCCGTGTCACCGAACCATCAGCGCGCGCGTCGCGGCGGCCGGCCCCACAGGTCGCGGAGGCAGAACCACTGGTTCGGCTCGCGCCGGATCGCGCTCTCGACCGCGGCGGCGATCGCCGCGGCGGCCACCCGACAGTCGGTGTCGCGATCTGCCATGCGCGGCACTTCGATCGGCGGGTGGAAGACCACGGTCGAGCGCGCCCGCCCTCGGCGAAAGACGAACACCGGCAAGAGCGGCACCTCCGCCGCGCGGGCGAGCGCCGCAGGGCCCAACGGCACCTCGTGGAGGCGACCGAAGAGGCTGACCGGCACCGCGCGCTGCCCCGCTCGTGCGCGATCCCCCTGGAGCGCCACCACGTCCCCCTTGCGCAGCGCCCCGAGCAGGCGAGCGCCGAGGGCGGGGTCGTCGGGCCGGGTGAAATGGACCTCGAACGAGTCGCCCCCACTCTGCTCGAGAAGGCTCCGCAGGAACTCCTGCGCCTTCGGATCGATCTCGGGAGCCCGCACCACGTGGATCTTGCGACGCGGACCGGGCCGCGCGAGCCGAGAACCGACCTCCCAGTGACCGACGTGAGCGGTGACGAGCACGAATCCGCGGAGACCGCTGGTGACCCGGTCCCAGTGCTCCACTCCCTCGACCAGGACATCGGGCTCCTTCGAGCTACCCACCAAGCCGTCGTAGGTCTCGGTCATGCACCATGCGTGGTTCCAGATGGTGCGAAAGGCCCAGGCCTGTCGTCGCAGCCAGCTCGCGCGCTCTCCCCGTACCCACTCGAGGTTGTGCCCGATCGCGCGCCGAACACCACGCAGGGTGATGGAGAAGAACGTCGCGAACACCAGCACGCCGGGCGCCAACAGGAACCGCGGCAGCACACGCAGCGCCAAAGCGTGCAGTCGGTACCAGAAGACACCGGTGAAGTGGAGGCGCCCCAACAACTGCCGCTGCCACGGGAGCACGACAGGAGCCTGGTCACCCGCGACATGCCGGCGCCCGACCAGTGGTTGGCTCACGAGGCTTCTCCTGGATCGGCGGCACCATGCGAAAGCCCGCGAAGGGAGCCGAGCGCCGGCAGCAGCGTAACCGTCGCGAGGACGCAGAGGACGACACCGACAGCCACCAGAGCTCCTCCCCGGCGCAATCCCGGGATGCTCGACATCAGCAGGCTGGCGAAGCCTACCGCCGTGGTCAGAGCCGTAAGCACCATCGCGCGCCCGGCCACGCGCGTGGCGCCCCCGAAATCACCATCCCGCGTCGCGCCGTGCACCACATGCAGGCCGTTGTCGACGCCGATACCGACCAGGATAGGCAGCACGGCCACCGACACCAGGTCCATGCGAGCGTCGAGGAGACCCCAGAAGCCCAGGGTCAACGTCGTGCCATAGAGCACAGGCACCAACGAGCGCCAGGCGAGCCCCCATCTGCCACCAAACCGCAGCAAGACCAACAGGCAAACCGCGAGCCCCGCGAGAGCGCCCAGCCGGCGGCCGTCCCGCACCGCCAGAGCGCCGAGCTCGGCTGCCACGGCCCGCGTGGACGCCACCCGGGCCGACACCCCCGCGCGCGCGAGCACGCCCTGGATCGCCGGCACCTCGGCCTCGGTGCCCGGCCCGAGCCGCACGTGGATCGCAAGCAGGGCTCCGCCATCGGGCTCGAGGTGCACGGACTCGTGCACGAAGCTGGGCAAGTCCTCCTCGCGCGGGGCAGCCGGATCGCGCCCGTGACCGAGCTCGCGCAACGCCCGAAGGCCCGCCGAGAAGGCCTCCGGTCGGAGACCGACCGCGCGCAGCTCGACCTCGAAACGATCGGCTGCTGCACCAAGCGGGAGCTCGGCGAGGGCGGCGAGCCTGGCTGCTCGTTCACCGGGGCCGAGGATCCAGTCGGTAGGGCTCTCGACGCTCGCGCCAGCGCCCAGCGCCTCGCGCAAGTCGTCTGCGGCACGTCGAGAGGCCGCGAAGGCCTCGTCCGTGCTCGAGCCCTCGACCAGGACCGTGGCGGTGTCCAGGCTCAGGCCGAAGGCTTCGGCGACCGCGTGCTCGGCGGCCACAGTGGCGTGCTCCGCCGGCCGGATCGCGCGCAGGTCGGTGTCGAAGCGCAGGCGGAGCAGGCCCGGCACGGCGAACGCCAGGAGCGCCGCCGCTATCAGCAAGGTCGCGCGCGGGCGCCGTTCCGCGGCGTGGGTCAAGCCCGCGACCAACGCACCCGTCCACCGCCACAAAAAGGTCTCGGCGCGACGCGGTCGCCGAAGGAGAACGAGAGCGAGCGGTCCTCCCACGGCAAACGTCGCGAGGAGCATGGCGAGCATGCCCACGGCGACCAACGCGCCCAGTTCAGCCAGGGGCCGAAGGTCCGACAGCATCAGCACACCGAAGGCAGCCGCGGTGGTGAGCGCGGAAGTGAGGATGGCGGGCGCGGTCGTGGCAACGGCCCGGTCTAGCGCCGCCCGTGGTGCCAGACCAGCATGAGACGCCTCCACGAAACGGGTCCCACCGTGGATGCAGTAGTCGACGCCGAGTCCGACCAGTACCGCGGCGAACCCCAGGCTCAGCGCGGCCAGGTGTCCCGTGCCGAGCGCCAGGACTCCGGCAGTCCAGACCAGAGCGACGGCGATCGCCGCCACCGTGATCGCCGGCACACGCCAGCCGCCGAAGGCGACCATCAGCAGCAGGGTGCAAGCCGCCATCGAGCTGGTGACCGTGACCTCGAGGTCGCGCCGTATCAGCGTCTCGTCCTCCGCGGCGTAGAGCGGGCCACCGACCGCGAGCAGCTCCAGCTCTGGATCCACCTCGTCGCGCAAACGTCGCTGCGCCGCGTCGAGCACCTCCCGAAGCTCGCGGCCCATCGCCGCATCGAGCTCACCGCTCCGCGGCGTGACGATCGCGAGCGCCGCCTCACCGTCGGCAGAGCGAAACATCCCGCTGAGGAGATCGACCTGCAGACCCCAGCCCGATAGCTCGAGACCCGGAAGCCCGTCTGCGAAGCCGAGCGGATCGCGCACCAGCAGTGGGGTCAGGAACTCTCCGCCAGGTAGCTGGAACCGCCGTGAGATCTGACGTGCGCGCGCGGCGAGTGCTTCGGGGCGAATCGCGTCGCCGACGCGAGCGACCATCTCGCCTTCGGGCAGGAACAGGGCCGCACGCGGCACCAAGTGCTCCAGGAAGAAGCGCTCGTCGTCGGCGCCGATCCCCGCGCGCACCTCCGCCACGTGAGGGCTCGCGCTCAGGATCTCCTCGAGCAGGACCGCCGCGTCGGTCACCGGGTCCCGATCGGCCGGGATCTCGCGGCCGGCCGGCAAGCGCACCAGGATCACGACCTTCTCGAAAGTGCCGAAGACCTCGAGGAGCTCGCGGTAGGCGGAGGCCGCAGGAGCATCCGCCGGCAGCATCTCGGCGATGTCGGCGGAGACCCGCAGGCGGAAGCCGGCGGCCATGGCAGCGAGCGCGACCAGCACCAGCGCCGCGGCGAGGAGGGCGCGAGGCCTCTCGAGCAGCCACTCGTGCAGCGCCGTGATGGTCACGCTCCCGGCGCAGGATGGCGCATCGGCTCGCGGGCGCTCGAGAAGACGAGGACGCTCGCTGCCCGTCTCAACACGCCGCCCCGGCGTCGACCACGAGGCTCTGGCCGGTCACGGCGATAGCACCTGGCGACAGCAGAAAGGCGATCGCCGCCGCCACCGCCTCGGCGGATGTTCCCCCCGGCAGGGCTTCGCCCTCGCGCAGCGCTGCCACGGCCGCCGGCGAGAGCCCGCTCGTCATCTCCGTCGCGACATACCCTGGCACCACGGCGTTGACGCGCACGTTGCGACTACCGACCTCGCGCGCGAGACAGCGCGAGAGCGCCAGTAGGCCGGCTTTGGAGGCCGCGTAGGCCCCCTGGCCGGCAACGCCGTGCAGGGCGCCCAGCGAAGCCACGTTCACGATCGCCCCGCGACGCCGCCGCAGCATGCCCGGCACCACTGCCCGGCACACCCGGAAGGCGCCGCCGAGGTTGACGTCGAGGACCTCGTCCCAGGCGTCGTCCGAAGTCAGCCCGACCACTCGGCTGTGCTGGATGCCGGCGTTATTGACCAGTCCCTCGATCGAGCCCAGCGCGGCCTCGACCTCGGCCTCGAGCTGCCGCGGCCGGGCGCGGTCGCGGAGCTCGAACGCGAAGGCGCGGGCTCGGCCCGCGCCGAGAATCTCCAGCTCCCGAGCCCCGTCCGCGTTGGAGCGATACGTGAAGGCGACGGTCCTGCCTTCGGCGAGGAGCCGCTCGACCGTCGCGCGGCCGATGCCCCCGGTGCCGCCGGTGACCAGCACGCAACCTGCCGCCTCGCTGCTCATCGCGCCTCTCGCGCAGTCTCGCACGCCTCGCGCGCAGTCTCGCGCGCCTCCCGCGCAGTCTCGCACGAAGCCTCGTGACCCACATCGGGGCGCGGCGCCAGCGGAGCGTCCAGCCGGCGCGCCGACAGGCGCGCGCGAATCACCGTCACGGCGATGCGCAGGCTGTCGACGACCGGTCGATAGTGGCTGGTCGCCCGCCCGTCGGCACGAGCGAGCTCGATCGGCACGTCGACCAGGCGAAAACCGGCGCGCGCAGCCGCCACCACCACCCCGCTCTCCGCGTCGAAGCGGTCGCCCCGAATCGGCACGCGCTCGAGCAGCTCACGGCTATACAGCCGAAAGCCGGTCTGCACGTCGTCGAAGCAGACTCCCGCCGCGAACGAGATCGCTCGGCTCGAGAGTCGATTGCTGGTCCGGCGGAGCGGAGCCATCTCACGGAACTGGCGAGCTCGAGAGCCGAGCACGAGGTCCGCGCCGCTCCTCCATGCCCCGAGCAGTCGCGGGATCTGCTCCGGCACGTGCTGCCCATCGGCATCGAGCGTCACGACGGCGTCCACCCCGCGCTCGAGCAGCTCTCGGAAGCCCGTGCGCAGCGCAGCGCCCTTGCCCGAGTTCATCGAGTGACGGCGCACCTCGGCACCGGCGAGCGCTGCCCGCTGCCCGGTGGCATCGAGCGAGCCATCGTCCACCACTAGGACCGTCGCGAGCTGGGCGCGGGTACGCTCCACCACACCGGCGATCCAAGGCTCTGCCTGGAATGCGGGAATCAGAGCGGCGACGAGACGATCGTTCAAGCAGGTCTCCCCAGGGCAAGCCAAACCGCGGCACCGCCCGTAGCAGTCGACTCCACCAGGACTCGTCGCGGCAACGGTAGCGGCGATCCGTCGTGAGGGCGGATCCCAAGGTCCGGGTCGATCTCCTCGAACCCGGGCGTCGGACCGAAGCCGGCGCCCCGTGCTGCGAGCACGGCGGCACCGAGAGTATTGCCGCAGAACGCGCCGAGCATGGCGGCAGGGGTCACCACCGGCGGCAGGGTGGCTCCGCGGAACGCGCTCCGCAACACCAGCCCGGCCGCACGGTCGCCCCGACGAGAGCCGTTGGCACCCGAAACGATCAGGTCGGTGGTCCCGAGGTCGAATCCCGCTCGCTCCAGCCGTCGTTTCAGGGCCGCCGCCGTGCGCTCGGGACGCTCACCCCAGCCGCTCGGTGGCGCGCTGGGATCGAAGGCTCGCGACCAACCTTCGAGATTTGCCAGCGTCTCGGCGCCGCGAGCCGCGGCGTCGGCCGCGCGTTCGAGCACCAGCACCGCAGCGCCTTCGCCGGCCACGTAGCCGGACCGGCGCCGATCGAAGGGCCGTGCCACCTCCCCGCCGCGTCCGGGTCGCACCAGCGCGTGATAGCGGTCGAGGATGGCGTGCAGCAGCGGGCTCAGCTCCTCGACGGCTCCGGCCAGGACGCGATCCGCACGCCCGGAGACCAGCTCCTGGGCGCCGCGAGCGACCGCGTGGAGCGCGCCGGCTTCGAGCTGCGTGACCGTCACGTTCGCCCCCGTCGCCCGCTCGAGCAGCGCCACCTGCGCCGCCGGAGCGTTCGCCACGGATTCCGTGAACAGCATCGGTGAAGCGCTGGATGGCCCCTCGCGAATCACCTGCTCGAGGATGCGCTCGGTGTAGGACGATGGCCCGTAGCCGGTCGCCAGGAACACCGCGCACCGATCCTCCGCACCGGGTGACATCGCCAGGTTCGCATCCTCGAGAGCCATGCGCGCGGCGGCGGCTGCAAGCCTCGACGGCGGGCTCATGCGTCGCGACGCGGCGGGTGCCAGCCACGGCGAAAGGTCCGTGACCGCGGCTCGCGCCGCGTGCCGCGCCGAGGCAGCCAGGTGGAAACCGCGATCACGATCGATCTCGACCAGGTCGACCCGGGATTCGCGCAGCGCCAGCTCGAGAGCGCCCCGCCCATGGCCGCACGAGGCGACCGAACCCAGGCCGGTGATCGCGACAGCAGTCATCGCCTGTCGCTCCAGCCGGCCAGGATCAGCGCCGCGTTGGCCCCACCGAACGCCAAGCTCGTCGATAGAGCGACGGCGTCCCGGCCGACCTCGCGCGGAGCGCCGAGCACCAGGTCCACTCCGATCGCAGGGTCGACAGGTCCTTCCCCCGAGGTGGGATGGATCAGCCCGGCTAGCAGGCTCTGCACGGTCGCGACGGCTTCGATCGCGCCCGCCGAGCCGAGGAGGTGGCCTATGGCGCCCTTGGTCGACGTCACCGGGAGCTCGCTCGCGCGCTCTCCGAAGACCGCAGTCAGCGCGTGCCACTCGGCGAGATCGTTGAGCGGCGTTCCGGTGCCGTGGGCGTTGACGAAGTCCACGGCTGTCGGGTCGAGCCCAGCGTCCTCGAGCGCCGATCGGATCGCGGCGGCGGCACCGGCGCCCTGTGGATGAGGCGCCGTCATGTGGTGCGCATCGCAGGATGCACCCGCGCCCAACAGCTCGGCGAGAGGCCTCACGCCACGCTCGAGCGCCCGCTCCCAGGGCTCCAGCACCAGCACGCCGGCGCCCTCGCCCAGGCTCAAACCGGCGCGATCGGCGCGAAACGGTCGGCACGGCTCCGGGTCCACGGCCCGCAGGGCGTTGAAACCGGAGTACGTGAGGGAGCACAGGGCATCGGAGCCACCGGCCACCGCGCAGTCGACCTCTCCGGCTCGCAGGGAGCGCAGCGCCAGACCCACCGCCAGCGAGCCACTGGCGCAAGCCGACGAGACCGTCTCGACCGGTCCGTCCAGGTCGAACGCGCGAGCCACTGCGTCACCCGGAGCGTTGAGTGGCTGTGCCGCCAGCAGGCCCAAGGGCACGCGGCCGGCACTGCCGGAAAGCAGCGCTTCGAGGAAGCGCTCGCCGCCGGCGATTCCGGCTGTGCTGCCGCCGAAGAACACACCCACTTCGGGTGTGCCCGGCGCGAGGTGCGCCTGCGCCATGGCGTCCCGAGCCGCCGCCACCGCAAACCGGTCGGCCCTGGAGTGCCGCCGCGACCGCGCGGAGTCCGGCGGGAAGCTCGAGGGCAGAGACGGCACCTCCGAGACGACATGCGTGCGCTGTCCACGGGTGTCGAAGCGCGCAGCCGGCAAGATGGCGGTGCGCCCCGACAGGAGCCCCGACCAGAGCTCCGCGGCGGACCAGCCGAAGCCGCTCACCGCGCCGAGACCGGTCACGGCGACACGCCCGCAACTGGCCAAGCCCTACCCCTGAGGCGCTTCGGAGGCCGGCACTTGGTCGCGCTGGAACTTCCGAACGAACGCCTCGAGACTCGCGACGCAGGAGAACGCTTCGAGGTCGATCTCTTCGGTCTCGACCGAGACGCCGAAGTCCTTCTCGAAGACCACCAGCAGCTCGAGCGCGTCGATCGAGTCGAGACCGAGGCCGGCGCCTTCGGCATCCGGCGGTCCGAACAAGGGCGCATCGTCAGCGATCATGTCGGGAGTCATCCCCTCGAGGCCCAGGGTATCGATGATGACTCGCTTGATGCGCGCGCGCGTCGAGAGCTCCATGCGTCCGAAAGTATACTCACACCCACCGCTCGTCGAACGGCGTGATCCGAGGCGCTACCCGGGGCCGGGAGAGTCCGGCGCCACGCGGAGAAACCCCGTGTCCGTCGCGACTTCCGGCGTCTGCGCCCCATGAGAATCCCGGACCCGATGCTCGACGCCTGGGCTTCGCTGGTGCGACGCCGCCCGGGCCATCCCCTGGTGCTGGCGATCGAGCGAGCGACAGCGGTCGGCGAGGTCGAGCAGTTGGCCCGCGACTGCACCAACCAGGCGATGGAGCTGCCGGTTGGCGGCGAGGTGGTCGCCCTGGCGGCTGACAACGGGCCAGGTTTCCTGGCGGCCTTTCTGGGCCTGCGCCGGGCCGGCTGCGTGGTGCTGCTGCTCGATGCGCGGGCTCCCCGCGGACGACAGGGCGCTCTGGCCGCGTCCCTGGGCGCTAGAGCCATCGCGGAGGTGCGCGAGCCATGGCCGCGGACGGCGAGCTGGCTGGTGCTGACGCGTTCCGGCTCCCAGCAGGCTGCCGCCCTGCGACTCCCGACCGATGTCGCGGTGCTCAAGCTGACCTCGGGCAGCACCGGGGCCGCGCGCGCGGTAGCCGTAAGCGCCGAAGCGCTGGTCGCGGACGATCGGCAGCTCGCCACGACGATGCGCCTCCACCCGGACGAACGCATCCTCGCGGCCGTCCCCCTGAGCCACTCCTACGGGTTCTCGAGCGTCGTCCTGCCGGCGCTGCTGCGCGGCAGCCCGATCCTGGTGCCGGACCTGCGACGGCCGTGGGGCGCGCTCACCACCGCGCACAGACTTGCCGCGACCTTCGTGCCGGCAGTGCCCGCGTTGCTCGACGCCGTCGCTCGAGCGCGCCGGCCACCGCCGCCGTCCGCCGACCTGCGACTGCTCGTCAGCGCCGGGGCGCCTCTGCTCCCCGCCACCGCACGCGCGGTCCGCGAGCGTTGGGGTCGATCGGTGCACGCGTTCTACGGCGCGAGCGAGTGCGGCGGCATCGCGTTCGATCGCGAGGGCCGAGCGGCCGAGCGTGGCTCAGTGGGGACGCCAGTCGAAGGCGTCACGATCGACCTGGAGTCGGAGGACGCGACCGGACCGCGCCGAGTCACCGTGCGGTCCGCGGCCGTCGCGGCGACCTACTTCCCGCTGCCGCAGCCGGAGCTCTGCGGCGGGGTCTATCGCACTGCCGACCTCGCTGCTTGGCGTGACGGTGAGCTGGTGCTCCGAGGCCGCGTCGACGACGTCATCAACGTCAAGGGCAAGAAGGTACACCCCGGCGATGTGGAGGAGGTCATCCGACGCGTGCCGGGCGTCCTAGACGTGATGGTGCTCGCTGCTCCGGCACCCGGTGGCGGCGATCTGGTGAAAGCCGTCGTGGTGCCCGGCGATCGCGGCCTGGACCCCGAGGCGATCCGGCGATTCAGCCAGGCCCACCTCGCCGACCACCAGGTACCGCGCAGCGTGATCCTGGTCGCGGAGCTGCCACGCAACGCCCGAGGCAAGCTCGATCGCGATGCGGCGCGCGAGGTCGCCGAGCTGGCGCCGGCCGCAAGATGATCGGTCAGCCTCGCTCCTTCCGCCCAGGCCCGCTGCTGGTCGGCTCGGGTCTGCTCCACCTCGCTGCCGTGGCAGCGTTCGCTCGCTGGCCAGCGAGTTGGCCTTCCCTGACGCTCGCGCTCCTGGCCGACCATCTGCTCCTCGCCACCGCCGGCCTGTTGCCGCGCAGTGGGTTGCTCGGACCCAACCTACGGCGGCTGCACGGAGCCGCCGAGGATCCGCGGCGCGCGGTGGCCCTGACCTTCGACGACGGCCCGGAGCCCGGGGTGACCCCTGGTGTGCTCGACCTGCTCGACCGCGCCGGCGCCCGCGCCACGTTCTTCTTGATCGGCGAGCGCGCCGCTCGCGAGCCTGGCCTCGTGCGGTCGATTGCAGACCGGGGCCACGCCGTCGGCAACCACACCTGGTCTCACTCCAAGGCTTTCGCGTTGCAGGGGCCGCGGCGGATCGCCGCCGAGCTCGACCGCACCCAGGAGGTGCTCGAAACGCTGACCGGGACACGCCCGGTGTTCTTTCGGCCGCCGGCAGGGATCCGCAACATTCTCCTGGAGCCGCTGCTCGCCCGTCGCGGGCTGCACCTCGCGTCGTGGACCCGGCGCGGCTTCGACGCCTTCGCGCGCGATCCCGACGTGGTCTACCATCGCCTCACCCGCGCCCTCTCCCCCGGTGACATCCTCTTGCTCCACGACGGCCAACTCACCTCGTCACAACGGCGAACCAGCGCCCGCAGTACGCCCCTGGTCCTGGAGGTCCTTCCCCGATTGCTCGATGCGTTCGCGCAGCAACGGCTGACCAGCGTGCCGCTCGTGCCCGGCCTGGTTGCTTCGTAGGGCCTCGACGCATGAAGTCCCGCCGCAAACCGTTGTCCCCGCGCGTGATGTTCGAGACCCAACCCGCCGCCAGGCCACAGGCGCTCGACGACCGGACGGCTAGGGCCGCGGCTCCTCCGCTGCCGGAATGGGCGGCGGCGCTCTTCGAGCACGTCGCGCCCACCGGCCTCACGACAGGCAACACCAAGGTGCGAAAGGCTCGAGCCGAGGAGCTCCTGCTGGCGACGGTGGTGGTGCAAGACGCGGTCTCTCTGTCCGCCGCGGAATTTCGAGCGGCGACCGCGGCCGCCTACCACGAGCTCCTCGATGCCGTTGGTCTGGATAGCTCGCCGGTGAGGCTGTGGAACTACATCCCGGGCATCCTCGCGCCTCTGGGCTCTCATCCGCACCGCTACATGGCGTTCAACGCCGGCCGTCACGACGCCTACGAGCGACGGTACGGATCGCGCCAATCGTTTCCCGAGATGCTCGCCACCGCCTCCGGGATCGGACACCAAGGCGCGGACCTGGTGATCCACGCGCTCGCAGCCGCCATGCCAGGCATCGCGATCGAGAATCCGCGGCAGATTCCGGCCTACCTGTACTCCCGTCGTTACGGCCCGCTGCCACCGTGCTTCGCCCGCGCCACGCTCCTCGCGCGACCGAGGCAGGACACTCGGTACTGGCTGCTCGTCGGCGGCACCAGCAGCGTCTTCGGCGAGGATAGTGCCCACCACGGCGATCTCGCTTCCCAGGCGCGCGAGACCTTGCACAACCTCGAGGCCCTGCTCGGGCGCTCGCTCGAGATCGGAGCCCAAATCGCCGGAACGGCTCCGTCAGGATCGGAGCAGGAGTCGACCACCTTCGCCCGCTTTCGCCACCTGCGTGTCTATTTCCCGAGTCGGGTCGAACGTGCCGAGGTGGCGGCCATGGTGGAGCCGCGTTTCTCGCAGCTCGACTCTCTCGAGTACGTCGTGGCCGATCTCTGCCGCCCGGAGCTACTGATCGAGATCGAGGGTCTGGCCGAGGTCTGAGACTCGGGGTCCTTTCTGCTGAGGCCGCCCGCTACTCGCGCCGGAGCACCAACGCCGAGCAGTCGTCGGCGAGCGGGCGGTCGCCGGTCCAGTCCCGGGCTGCGGCGCGCAACGAATCGACGATCGATTCCGCCGAGGCGTTGTGCACGCGCCGCAGCACCTCGGTCAGCCGCTCGACGCCCAGCTCGTGGCCGCTCGGATCCTCGGCCTCGAAGAATCCATCGGTGAGCGCGACGAACACATCGCCGGGTTCGAGCGGCTGTTCTCGGAAGCGATCGGCGTCGAGGGTCGGGAAGATGCCGATGGGCAAGCACGTGCCGCGATAGGTCGATACCTCGCCCGCGGCGGCTCGATAGTGCAGGAGCGGTCCCTGCCCGGCGGCGAGCCAGCGCAGCACGTGCCGCTGCGTGTCGAGCTCGGCCAGCCACGCGGTGATGAAACGGTTCCGCGGCAGATCTGCTGCGAGCTGCTCGTTCATCTGTTCCACCACCGTCACCAGCTCCGCGCCGAGGCGTACCGCAATCCGCAGCATGGCGCGAAGCTGCGTGACCACCAGCGCAGGAGCGATGCCGTGGCCGCTCGCGTCGGCGAGCAGGAGGATCGCCCGCTCCGCCGGACGCTCGTCGCTGCCCGACCCGGACGGCAGCGGAATCACGTCGTAGGTATCGCCGCCGGTCTCGTCGGCCGGCTCGCTCCAAGCCGCCAGGTCGTAGCCGCGAACTGCCGGCAGCCGCTGCGGCAGCGAACCCTGCTGGATCTGACGCGCGAGCTGGAGGTCGCGCTCCAGCTTCACCGCTTCGCGGAGCCCGCTCCGCATCTTCTCTTGGGCTTCGGCCAGAGCTCGCACCTCCGCGAGGCGGGAAGGCACTTCGATCGCCGCGTCGAGCTCGCCGCGGCTGATCCGTTCGCCTGCGTCCATGAGAGCCTCGATCGGTCGGCTCAATCGGCGAGCAAAGCGCATCGACCAGACGATCGTCGCCAGCAACACCGCGAGCGTCACCAGCCCGATCGCGAGGCGGAAGCGTCGCCGCTCGGCCAGCAGGTCGGTCGTGGGGATCATCACCGCCACCACCAGGCTGCCTTCCGAGGCGAGCGAGAACTGGCGGAGCTGTACCCACCAGGGCTCGCCGCTGCTGAAGAAGAGCACCGGCTGGCCGACCTCGCTCGACGGCAGCCCGGCATACGCCGCGACGGCGTCGTCGATCAGCGGCGATTGCAGCTCGCCAGGATTTCGCAGCAGCCACCCTCGCGCGTCATCGCCCTGCCAGAACCGCTCGCGGTCGGGGTGTGCGATCAGCCGAAAGTCGTCGGTCATCAACGACACGCCGCCATTGGGGCTCACCGAGATGCCGCGCACGAACGTCGCCAGGTCCTCGAGCAGCACGTCGACCGCGACGACCACGTCCGACGGGGATCGGCACCCGAGCGCGCCGGTCATGACGAGCTGACCCTCCTCCGCGCTGAGGTACGGCCGAGACCAGTACAGGCGCTCTTCCAGGCTCGCCGCTGCCGATGCCTTCTCCGACGCACCCGCGTACCAATCGGGGTCGACCGACGCGGCCTCTCGGTGCGCACCGGCGGCGGCACTCGCGTCGTCCGCTGTACCGAGGGGATGTCTGTGCACCCGCCAGGCCCCGCCCGCGGTCAGCCGCGGGCCGCCCGCGCCGGGCTGCCGCTCGAGGCGGTGCTCGACCCGTTGGTCGACCACCACCACGCCGCCCACCTGGCTCAGGTCGCCCATCACGGGCAGCACGAGCTGCAACAAGGCTTCGTGATTCTCCGGATCGAGCAAACCCGACTCGTGCCACGAGCACGTGGCATCGAGCGCGCGGCGCACCGGACCAAAGAAGAGCTGCAGCTCGATCTCGACCAGCGAGACCGCGTCCCGGATGAGGGAGCGCGTCAGAGCACCCACCGCGCTGGCGGTACCCAAGTAGGTAGCAAACAGCAACGCACCGCTCAGGATCGCGAGGATCAGGAGCTGACCGCGCAGCAACGCGGCGCGGAGTGTGATGCTTCCAGGGGGCTTCACGGCAGGTGGGTGCGGGAAATGCCCGGCACGAATGCAGCCGGCGGCTTCAACGCTGGCGCTCCCCTACAGATGCTCACGACCCGCGGCAGCGCAGCCTCGCCCTGTCCCGCGCCGCGAAACTTGGCCACGAACAGCCCGCCCGCGGCGGTGTCTACCACCGCGGGCAGCGAGCCACCCTCGCGCAGCGGCACGACGTATCGGGTGGCCTGGTAGCGCGGCAGCGTCATGGCTCCCCGATTCTGCCCCACCCGGGGACCTTCAGGTTCCCTCGCCCACTCGCGGGGGGAGGTGTCAGCGGTGCAGGTCGGGGCCTCGGTGGCGCTCCAGCGAGAGCTCGGATCGACTCAGAGCGCTGCCGCACCGCGTAGAGTCCGGTGACGGGTGAGCCGATCTCCGGCACCGACACCGTGCGCCGCGTCATCGACGCTTAGCAGGAATCGCGATGGAACGTGATGCACGTCGGCGTCGCCGGTATCTGTGCCGCCCTCGGGAGCGAACCGTTGGTCGTGGTGCCCGAGAGCTACCACTACTGCTTCCCGAAGAGCGTCGATGTGCTCGGGTTCGGACACCGGTCGCTCGTGCCGGTGCCCGTCGACGCGCGGTTCCGCATGGACATCGACGCCCTCGCACTCGAGCTCGTGGCGCTCGACCACCACGACGACCGCCATGTCGTCGCCGTCGTCGCGACTGTGGGTACCACCGAGGAGGGCGCGGTCGATCCGGCGCACCGCATCGTCGCTCTCCGCGAAGGGCGGGAGGCTCACGGCCTCGCCTCCTTCTGGCTCCACGCCGACGCCGCGTATGGCGGCTACCTGCGCACCACCATGCTGCCCGAGCGCTCGAGCTCGAGCTGCCCGAGGGAGAAGTCTGCGACGCGCTCGCCCGCCTCGGCGAGTACGACTCGATCACCATCGATCCGCACAAGCTCGGCTACGTCCCCTACCCTGCCGGCGCGGTGTGCTTCCGATCGCGACTGGTGCGGCCGGTGTTGCGCCAGACCGCGCCCTACCTCGATGAGGCGCCAGCCGGCGCGCGCGAGGAGAGCGCCGCCGAGAGTGTCGGCGTGTACGTGCTCGAGGGCAGCAAGCCCGGCGCCGCCGCGGCCGCGGTCTGGCTCGCCCACACCACGATCCCCCTCGACACCACCGGCCACGGCGCTCTGGTGCGCGAGACCATACGCGACGCCTGCGAGCTGCACGTGCTGCTCGAGCACTGGCCCGAGCTCGCCGCCGAGCAGCCGGTGCGCGCCGTGACACTCTGCCCGCCCGACTCGAACATCCTCTGCTACGCGTTCCGTCCGACCGGCAGTGGTGCCGATCTCCCGGAGCTCAACCGCCTCAACCGTGCCGTCTACCGCGAGCTGAGCCTTCCGGAGGAGCGGCGCCGGCACGTGTACGACCAGAGGTTCTTCGTCAGTCGCTCCACGCTGCACCTCGGCCAGTACGGCCCGCTGACCCCGCACCCGCCTGGCATCCGAGGGCTGCCCCGCCAGAGCCCGCAACGTCTTGGCTCGCTGACAGTCCGTGTCAGCTTCCACGCTCCCAGTTGCCACTTTCGCGCGACAGGAGTCAGTGGCTTTCTGCCCCAAGGGACCGGGAGCGAGTGGCGAGAAGGCAATTGTCGAGAACGGGAGGACAGGCCGTCGGGTATGGCAGTTGCACATACCAGGAGAGTCGGTTCGTCCAATCGGCCGACACCGCCGCCCTGGCGCGACGGCTTTTCGGTCCCCAGCCGTGAGGGCCGCGAGGCGCTGACAGCGTCGAGCAGGCACGTCGATTGCACTTATTTGCATTTCCGCATGATGCGTATGGCCTGCTCCTCGGGGCTGGAGGTGCTTCCCCTTGGTGAGCTGTAGTAACGACGGGCTGGTCCACGGCACGAAACGGTCGCGGATTCGTACCTGGCGGAGTGCGCTGCGGCTTGCGGTCGCGGCCTGCATGGCGACCGTTGCGGGTCCACCTGCTATCGGCGCCGCCGAGGGCGGGGCCGTCGTCATCGTCGACGCTCGGGTCCTGTGGGCCGAGCCAGTGCTCGAGGACGGAGGGCTCGTCTACGGCCTCCAGGTGGAGAGCGTGCTCCACGGCTTCGCGCCCGGGAGCGTGCTCGCGATACGAGTGCAGGAAGGAACGGACCGGACCGCTCCGACGCGACGACTGCTCGAGCCTCGGGCCCATCGGCTAGTGCGCGTGGAGCTGCGCGATGGGAACGATGGCCTCTACGAGCTCGTGAGCGCGCACGCCATCCACGGTGAGGCAAACGAGGACGGCTGGGTGAACGCCCCAGGAGGCATCGCCGTCGAGCCGGAGGATCGTGAGGACCTTCCGCCCCCTGGCGGCTTCGTGCCGCGAAGGGTGCGGTCGGCGGCCGAGGACACCTCCCCAGAACAGGATGTGGTGGAGATCGTGAACCAGGAGCGCTGGAACAATGGGATGCTGCCGCCGCTGAAGCGCGTCACGGAGCTCGACAACTCCTCGGAGGGCCACAGCTCCAGCATGGCCAGTCGAAATTTCTTCGCCCACTGCGATCTCGACACGGGCAAGAGCCCGTGGGTCCGCATGAACGAGGCCGGCTACTTCTGGAACGCCGCCGCGGAGAACATCGCGGCCGGCGAGAGCTCGCCGGCGGCGGTGATGTCCTCGTGGATGAACAGCCCTAACCATAGGGCGAACATCCTCTCGAGCAACCTTCGCGAAATCGGCGTCGGGTACTACTTCCAGAGCGCGGATCAGAGCAACATTCGCCGCGATCTCAACAGCGACTGCACGGCGGACTCCTTCAACCACGGTCCCTACCACAGCTACTGGACGCAGAACTTCGGCAGCCGCGGCAGCGTCTACCCCGTCATCATCAACCGCGAAGCCTCCTCCACGACCAGCCAGACCGTCACGCTCTACGTCTACGGAGCCGGCTTCGCGACCCAGATGCGCTTCAGCAACAACGGCAGCACCTACTCCGCGTGGGAGCCCTACGGCTCGCAGAAGAGCTGGACCCTGAGCGCCGGCGGTGGCGACAAGACCGTCTGGGCGCAGCTCAACAGCAACCCGATCCACACCGCCACCGACACCATCTACCTCAGCGCTCCCTGCCCCGCCACGACCTTGCAGAACACCACCTTGGACGGCAGCCCCTCCACCTACCAGAACTGCGAGATCATCGCCGGCCCCAGCGTGCCGGTCACCGGCGACACGACATTCCTCGCCAACCTGGTACGACTGCGCTCCGGTTTCTCGGTGAACGCGGGCGTCGAGTTCAAGGTCGGGCAGCAGCCTTGAGCACGTTGCGATCGCACGCGCCGTACGCCAGCGACGGCGCGCGCCAGAGCCTGCCGCTCCTCGTCCCCTTGCAGCCAGGCCACCACCGGTAGCCATCGGGACCGGTCGTCCACCGCGCTCGAGGACGGCGGCTTCATGGAGGCGAGCACCTCGACGATGTCGTCGCCGAGGCGGGTCAGCAGCGGGCGGAGATCGCGCTGCAGGTCGAGAGCCGACGACATGGACGGAGCGCGCGCCTGCACCGACTTCGCGATCTCGATCTGCGCCCGGAAGAGCGCTTTCACGCCGTCCGGCTCGAGGCCGCGCGACTCGGCGGCGCGGCGCGCGGCCTCGAGCACTGCCGCCTCGCGCGGCGGATCCTCGATCGGCTCGCCGCGCTCGCGCTTCCAGGCCGCCACGTGAGGCATCACGGCGAGCCGCCTCGCCATCAGGTCGATCAGGTGGTCGAGGTCGTCGCGCGGCATCGCCGCGCCGAAATGCCGCCGGCGCTGCTCGCGAAGCCACGGCTCGCGACGCCGGATCCAGTCGTCGACGGCGGGCGCAAGGTCGACGGCGCGCGGCGCCAGCCAGAGCACCTTGCGCTCGGTGGCCGGCGCGCAGTCGAGCGGATCCTGGGCGCGCCGGAAGTGCGGAGCCTCGAACGAGTCGGTGACGAACGCCTCCACTTCGCCCCCCGCGAGGAGCCGCGGCAACTCGTCGTTGTCGTCGACCGTGACCAGCTCCCGCCCGCCGAAGCGATCGCGTGCCCAGACCTCGAGCACCCCGCCGCGATTCACCGCGATCCGCCGCGCTGCCGGGTCGCCCACGACGCAGGGTCCACCTGCCGCCAGCGCGCGGCTGGTGGACCCGACCACGGCGCGTTCGGGGCGCCACGTGACGCCGACGAGGAGGAGTCGCTCTGGCTGCCGAATCTGGCTGCAAGACGCCAGCGCCACCAGTGCCAACGCGACCGACAGGGTCGTGCTCAGCCCACCGGGCGCCCGCGCAGACCGCCGCCCTCGCGTCGCCGCCTCGACAGGCCGACCGCCATCCTTCCCGACCCGTGCCGTGGTCATCGCCGCAGGATTACTCTCCGCTGCCGTACCTCCCGTCGACATCACGACTTCGGACCTTCCGTGATCCCGAGCTCCCACATCGTCGGCGAGACGCCCGGCCGGCTGCGACTGGCAACCACGGCGCTGACCGTCAGCGCGGCGATCTATGGCGTGCTGGGTCTCGCTCTGGTGGTCCTGGTCGCGATCACAGGCCTGCCGACTTTCTCCGACCCCGGGGAGAAGGGGGTCCTCCTCGGCACCGGCGCGGTCTGGGTGCTCTTCTGCCTGGCGCTCGCGGTGCTCGCGAGCGGCGTCGCCTGGGGCCTGCGGCGACGACAGACGTGGGCTTGGATCGCCGGGCTGTGCCTGTTCGCGATCTACGTGCCCTCGCTGTTCCTGCCGCTCGGCGTGATGGGTCTGTGGGGGCTGCTCGACCCGAGCACTCGAGCGCAGTTCGGCATGGCCGTCGCGGGCTCGACCACCGTCGCTCCCGGTCAGCCTGGAGTCGCTTCCGGCTCGGCCGTGACCGTGACCCGCGGCCCCGCCTGCCTGCTGTGGGTCGCGCTCGCCGCCGTGGTCCTGGTGGTCGTGCTCGGTATCGCCGGCCTGGTCGCCGCGATCGTGGTGCCGAACTTCCTCGAGGCGCTGGAGCGCACGCGGGAGCTGCAGGGTGGTGGTAGCTCGTCGTACACCACGCCGGCCCGACCGGACGACTAGGCGCGCAGCCGCGCGCCCTCTGCCAGCCTACGCCACGGTCAGCTTGCCCAACACCTTGGGATATCCGACCACGATCTCGGCGCGATCGTAGAAGCCGCGGGCGCGCAGCAGTCGGTGCAGCTCGGGCAGCCGATACGGCGGCACGCTCGGCAGCAGGTGGTGCTCGAGGTGGTAGTTGACCTTGTTCGGCGCGAACAGCAGGCGCTCCCACCAGCGCGCGAGCGTGGTCCGGGTGTGGCTGCGCGGGTCGGGGTCGAAGAGATCGGGCACCACGGCGTGCTCCGCGGCGAGCCGCAGGCGAGCGAACAGCATGTTGGTGGTGAGCCACGCCACGAGCCAGAGCACGTAGAGCCACGGCTTGCCGAGCAGCGCGACGATGGCGAAGAGCGCGGCGTTGACCAGCAGCGGCCGCCACAGCACGGGTAAGCCCCCGGTGCGCGCGGTCTGCGCGAGCTGCTTGACGCCGGTGCGACCGGTGAGGTCGCGCAGCACCTTGCGCCGGAAGCTCTGCCTCGAGACCGCGTACGGCTCGTAGCTCGCCAGGTCCGGGTCTTCGTGCGACCCGGCGTCGCGGTGGTGCTTCTGGTGCTTGGCGAAGTAGCGGTCGAGGTCCGCGAACACCGGCGCGGCGCACAGCCAGCGGCCGACCACGAGATTGAGCCGCTCGCGTCGAAACAGCGCGCGGTGCCCGCAGTCGTGCATCAGCACCGCGAGACCGAGCTGGCGGTTGCCCAGCAGCACCAGCGCCGGAATCACCGTCGCCGGGTGCGGCCACACCGCCACGAGAGCGAGAGCGACGCCGATCAGCGTCCAGTTCGACAGCACCGTCCAGGCTCCGCGCAGGTCGCTACGCCGGAGGAGGGCCTTCATCTCCTCGGATTCGAGGACCGAAGTGACACGCACCGGGGCAACCGCAGCCACGACCACAGTGTACTCCTCCTCGAACCTAGTCCCTCGGCTGGCACCACCGCGAGAGCTGTCGTGGGAACTGGAGTCGGAGAGGCTCCTGAACGTCTACCGCGAGCTGATCGGCGGCGCCACTGGTAGCCACACCGACATCTCGCCGGCGCCGCGATTGGCCCAGGCGAAGTAGGGCACGGCGACCATGCGGTGCGGCGTCGGGGTGCCGTCAGACCCGACGCGCAGGACCGGCCCGACGGCGGTCACCACGCCACCGAGAAGGTCATCGCGCCACTTCGCGTCGAAGCGCGAGCCTGCGGGCACGCGCAGGTCGAGCACCCCTCCATCGTTGTCGATAGCTTCGGCGGCGAAGACCAGCGGCCCGCGCTGGAGTGCAACGCGACCTACGTTGGCCTCGACCGCGCTCGCGGCCACCACTCGGCGCACCGGCATCGGCAGCTCGAGGTCGACGACATCGCCCGGGTGCCATTCGCGCCTCACACGAGCGAAGCCGTCCCCGATCGAGACGTATCCGCCCGCGGGCGAAGGAAGCTCACGCGTCCCGGCCACCAGCCCGACCTCCGCTCCCGCAACCCGCAGCCGCATGGGCTCTTCGTCGGCCGGCTCGAAGGCGTAGAGGTCACTCGGTACCGGGAGACCGCGCGCCCATCCCGGAATCCGCAACGACAGCGTGAAGCTAGCGGGAATGTCTGGCGTGACCACCACCCGAACTGCGCCCCGCCACGGGTACTCCGTCGACTGCTCTACGTGAACCGCGCGCACCGACCCCCGAGATGCCGGCGCGAGCTCGAGCTCGGCAGCACTGGCGGCGAAGAGCGCGATGACCACCTCGTCGCCCCGCACAGCGTAGAGCAGCGACGGCAGCCGCGCCAGCGTGCGCGCGAGGTTCGCCGGGCAGCAGGCCACCTCGAAGTACTCCGAACGCTCGATACCGCCTGCCGACTCGAGCGGGTTGGTGTAGAAGAAGGAGTCGCCCCGGAGCGACACGCCCGACAGCAAGCCGTTGTAGAGCACTCGTTCGAGCACGTCGAGGTGCTCTACACGGCCGGTGCGCAGGAACATGGCGTGCTGCCACAGCTCGTTGCCGATGGCGGCACAGGTCTCGGTGTATGCCGTGCGGTTCGGCAGCTCGTAGGGCTCGCCGAACGACTCGAACGTGTCGCGCGAGCCGACGCCGCCCGTGAGGTAGAGCTTCGACGACATCAGGTCGCGCCAGATGCGCTCGAGCGGTTGCGCGTACGGGGACTCCGCGGCAGGGTCGCCGCGCGACTCGGCGCGCGCCGAGATACCCGCCCTTGCGGCAACTTGGCCGAGCGACTCGTCGTACGCCGCGAGACCCGCCATGGCGGTGTAGAGATACGTCGCACGCACGGCGTGGCCCACCGCCTCGCCCTGCTCGACGACCGGCGCATGGTCCTGCCGGTAGCGGCGGTCGTTGTAGATCGCAAAGGCCGAGTCCTCGGGATAGGCCTGGCCATCCTGCTCGCGCCCGCGCCGGTCGACGAACAAGCGCGCCAGGTCGCGGTACCTCGCCTCGCCGGTGTGCTCTGCGAGGCGAAGCAACGCGATCTCGATCTCCTGGTGGCCCGGAGCTACCCGGAGGGCGTCCGGACCGAGATCCTCGTCGATGCGGTCCGCAACGCGCAGAGCCACCTCGAGCAGGCTGCGCTTGCCGGTCGCCTGGTGGTGCGCCACGGCCGCTTCGATCAGGTGCCCCGCGTTGTAGAGCTCGTGGCTCCCAGCCGACTCGTGGATCCAGCGCTCGGCGCCGAGTCCCGGGGCCGGGTTCGCCGGGTCGATGGTGCGCGCCGGCATCAGGTAGCCGTCGGGTTCCTGGGCGGCCGCGATGAGCTCGATCAGTCGGTCGAGCTCGGCGTCGAGCCTCCGGTCGTGCGACACCACTGTGGTGTACGACGCCGCCTCGACCGCCTTGTACACGTCGGTGTCGTTGAAACGGCGGCCCTCGTATGCGCCTTCGGCCCTCCCTGCCGCGCGCTCGAAGTTCGCGACGCGGCCGGTCTGCTCGTTCTGCTCGAAGATGTGAGGAATCGTGACCGTGCGATTGCGCTCGAGGCGTTGCGCCCAGAACGAGCCTTCGCTGAGGCGCACCGCGCTGAGGGGTGGAGCCTGGTAGCTACCGGCCTGGGCCGGCGCGAGCTGGTCGAGAGACGACTCGCCGCTGCAAGCGGCCAGCACCGCGCAGAGCACTCCCGCCGCCAATCTCCGGGCCGCTGGATCTCGGATCAGAACCTCACCACCGTGCGGATGCTCTTGCCTTCGTGCATGAGATCGAAAGCATCGTTGATTCGCTCGAGCGGCACCTCGTGCGTGACCATCTCGTCGATCTTGATCTCCCCGGCGAGGTAGCGATCGACGTAGCCCGGTAGCTCGGTGCGGCCGCGCACGCCGCCGAAGGCGCTGCCGCGCCAAACTCGGCCGGTCACGAGCTGGAACGGGCGCGTGCGGATCTCCTGGCCGGCGCCGGCGACGCCGATGATGGTCGACTCGCCCCAGCCCTTGTGACAGCACTCGAGCGCAGCCCGCATCAGGTCGACATTGCCGACCGCCTCGAACGAGTAGTCGGCGCCACCGTCGAGCATCTCGACCAGGACATCCTGGATCGGCCGGTCGTGGTCCTTGGGGTTCACGAAGTCGGTCGCGCCCAGCCTGCGCGCCATCTCGAACTTCGTCGGGTTGAGGTCGACCGCCACGATGCGGCCGGCCTTTGCCAGCACCGCACCCTGGATCACCGAGAGCCCGACGCCACCGAGCCCGAACACCACCACGTTCGAGCCGGGCGTCACTTTGGCGGTGTTGAGCACCGCGCCGATGCCGGTCGGGATGCCACAGCCGAGCAGGCAGACCTTGTCCAGCGGCGCGTCCTTGCGAATCTTGGCCACCGAGATCTCGGGTAGAACGGTGACCTCGGAGAAGGTCGAGGTGCCCATGTAGTGCAGCAACGAGCTGCCGCGGAGCGAGAACCGCGACGTGCCGTCGGGCATCACACCCTGGCCCTGGGTCGCGCGGATCTTCTGGCACAAGTTGGTCTTGCCAGAGCGACAGAACTTGCACTCGCGACACTCGGGCGTGTAGAGCGGAATCACGTGGTCGCCCGGCACCACACTGGTCACGCCCGCGCCAACCTCCTCGACCACTCCCGCGCCCTCGTGCCCGAAGATCACCGGAAAGCGACCCTCCGGGTCGGCGCCGGAGAGGGTGTAGGCGTCGGTATGACAAACGCCGCTGGCGACGATCCGCACCATCACCTCGCCTGCCTTCGGGCCCTCGACGTCGACCTCCTCGACCACGAGCGGCCTCCCGGCCTCGTGGGCCACCGCGGCGCGTGCTTTCAACTGCGACCTCCTCTCAGTCCTCGTCTTCGCGTCACCGAGCTGGCTGTGATCCTATCGACGAGGCGCCATGAACCACCGACCAGCGATCGATCGCCGCGTTGAAGCCCAGGACGTCGGCGATCGCTTGGTTGCTCGGGCTGCGCAGTACCAGCTCGCCGCGGCCCTACTGCACGTAACCCAACGCCCGCAAGCGCTCCAGCTCCTCGGCACTCATGCCTTCGGTGCTCGCAGGGTCGAGCCGCGCAGCGATCGCCGCCTCCCTCCACTCATCGATCAGCCTCCGCAGCTCGCTGACGCGCTGGGGGTGCTCGGCGGCCACGTCGTGCAGGTTGATCGGGTCGGCGTGGTGATCGAACAGCTCGTATTCCGGCAAGCCGCGCGGCGGCTGCTGGTTCCAGATCAATTTCCAGCCCTCGTGCACCACGGCGTAGGACGTGAAGTCGCGACCGGGCAGGCTGCCACCGGCACTCTGGATCACTGCCTTCTCGGTGAACGCGGGTCGCGACTCCGGCGGCGCGGCCCCCGTGCCGGCGCGCAGGAACGATGCGAACGACCGACCCTGCACCGCTTCGGGCACCGCCAGCCCGGCGAGCTCGAGCAGCGTCGGGGTGAGGTCGATGGTCTGCACCGTGCCGGGGATCTCGACCCCTGCCGGCACGAAGCGCGGTCCCCAGAAGAACATCGGCACGCGGTTCAGCTCGCCGTAGGCGCTGTGGCCGTGGAAGTGCGCGTCGTGGTCGAGGAACTCGGTACCGTGGTCGCTGACGAACGCGATCAGCACCTCGTCGCGCAGCCCCAGGTAGTCGAGCTGCTCGAGCAGCCGGCCGATCTCGACGTCGAGCCCGCGGATCGAGCCGTCGTAGGCATCGAGCTCCCGGTCGACGAAGACCTCGGGATCGAGGCCCGCCTTCTCGAGCTCGGAGCGCATGGGCATGCCGAAGTTCCGCATCAGCGGGTGCGCGATGTGCGGGCGCACCTGCTCGAGCGCGGCGCGGTGGGCGTCGGCGTCGCCGGGCTCGCCCCAGATCTCGCCGTACGGCTCATAGGGGAAGTACGGGCTGTGCGGGTCGGCGACGTGCAGCAGGGCGAAGAACGGCACGTCGCGGTGGCGCTCGAGCCACGGCAGCAGGCGACCCATGTACTCGCGCGCGGTCTTGGCGTCCTTCGACACCAGGAGCGACCCGGGCTCGTGGAACTCCTCGTAGCCCTGGTGCAGGTTCGTGAAGCGACCGACGAACGGGATCGAAGCGAAGCCCACGGTCGCGTAGCCAGCCTCTCGGAACACTTCGGCGAGCGTGGTCGCGCTCGCCGGCAGCAAGTCGGGGAGGTCGTGGACGCTATGGGTCAACGGATAGAGACCGGTCTGGATCGCCGGCACCGAGACCTTGGTCCAGGTCGCCTGGGACAGGGCGTCGAGCGCGTTCGCCCCCTCGCTCGCGAGGCGCGCGATGGTGGGTGCGGTTTCCCGCTCGTAGCCGTAGAGGTTCAGGTGATCGCGCCGCAGGGTGTCGGCGATGACGAGGATCACACCGCGCGGCCGGTCACCTCCGGCCTCCGACACCACCTGCCTCACGACCGGCGTGCCCCACAGTCCCAAGAAACCGTCGTGAGGGCCGCGGAGCGCGAGGGTTAGGTCGGCACGCGTGCCGCCGAAGCGCGACAGGTCGACCGAGAAAGGCTGCCACGCGAGCTGCTCGCTCACGGTGCGCGAGACCGAGAGCGAATCGCGACCCGGCGCGGACACCTCTACGGTGAACGTCCCCGCTCCGGGCTCGAGCGTCGCCAGCGCTACGTCGAGCCGGGGCGAGGCGGGCAAGTCGAGCGAGTAACGCACCCGCTCGGGCGCGCGGGTCGCGATCGACTCGCGATAGATCTCGCGAGCGCCCTGCCAGCCGATGCCCGGCGGCACCGCCAGCAGGTGCGCCTTGCGGGTGATTACCCGTACCGACTCGATCGCGAACTCGACCCCGGGCTCGTCGGCCGGGCGCAGCAGGAGGCGTTTGACGCCCTCGAGCCGCACCACGGTGCTGGGGCGCAGCTCGTAGGTCTGTGCGTCGCCGGCCAGCGCGGGTGTGCGCATGGACCAGCCGAACGGGCTGCCGATCAGCGCTGGCAGGTTCGGCTCGTCGGCGGCGTCGAAAGTCGCGAGCACGTTGGTGGGCCGCGAGACGCGCACCCTCACCTCCACCGCGTGGATGCTGTCGGTAGGGTCCGCCGGGCTCCAATCCACCGACAACACCGAGAACGGAGGAGTCGTGGTGCCGCGGAGCGAGCCGTCGGCGCGAGAGAGACCCTGCACGCCCGCGAGCGCGCTCCACGCCGCGGCGTCGGCATCGATGTCGAAGGACCAGGCGATGGGCGAGGGCGGCTCGAGCGCCGCCGGGCTACCCTCGACGGTCGCCTCGGGAAAGAGATCGACGAGCCGCAATGCCGCGGCGAGCCCTGTGTCTTCCCGAGGAGGCGTGCACGCGAGCACGAAGAACCCCGCCATCGAGGAGAGGACAAGAAGCGCCACGCCGAGCGGACGAGTGTCGACGCCACGGTTGCAACGCATCGCGGTTACCTCCGAGGGAAGCGCACGGGACTCTAGCAGCCCGTGCTGCCCTTGCACCGAGGGCGTGAGACGGGCCGCTACATGCCCGAGAGAACGAGCCTCGCGACGCGCGCCGCCGCGGCCCGCAGGCTGCGGCTGTTGGCGTTGGCGAGCAAGGCCACCGCGATGCGTTCCTCGGGGAGGACCAGGAGCTGCGCCGTCGCGCCGACGTGGGAACCGCCGTGGCCAACGACCCGTCGGCCGCAGTGCGAGCCGAGCTCCCAACCGAGCCCGTACGGCACGGCCGCTCCGTCGCGAGTGCGCATCGGGGTGAAGAGCAATTCCACGGTGGGTGGCTCGAGCAGCCCCCCGTCGAGCACGCCTCGCGCGAAACGCACGAGGTCTTCGGCGGTCGACAGGAAGCCCGCAGAGGCCCAGGCGTCGCTGTTGTCGATCGCCGGAGCATCCACGACATCACCGAGGGTGCGCACGACGTAGCAGTCGGCACGCTCGTTGCCCGCGAGGCCCGGCAGGTCGGGCGCGGTATCCGCCATTCCGAGCGGCGCGAACACCCGGTCCGCCATGAAGCGCAGGTACTCGATGCCGGCGACGCCCTCGATGACCGCCGCGAGCAGGTTCCAACCGAAGCTCGAGTAGGCGAAGCGCTCACCCGGGGCGTGCACCAGGGGACGGCCCGCAAACTTCGAAAGCGCCGCGGTCACCGAGCTGTAGGGCTCACGGTTGAGCATGTCGTTCGCGGCGTAGTGCGGTAGACCCGACAGGTGCCCGGCGAGTTGCCGCACCGTGATCGCGTGCTGCTTGCGCGGAAAGCTCGGAACGTATCGCTGCACCTCGGCGTCGAGGTCGAGCGACCCCTCCTGCCACAGTAGACCCAGCGCGACAGAAGTGAGAGCCTTGGAGATGCTCGCGATCCGCAAGCGGCTTTCCGTCGTAGCCGGACGCGGCGGGTCGAGGCTCGCCCAGCCGAGCGCCTCCGAGCACACCAGGTCGCTTCCGACCGACACCGCCAGTGTCAGGCCGGGCAACCGGTCGGCGGCCAACAGCTCGCGCGCCACGTTACGCGCACTCGGCCCCGCGGCGACACGGTGCTCTTGCGACGCCGCGAGCGGCGCGAGTGCGCTCAACCTGGCTCCTCGACCGACACCAGCCGCACAACGAACGCGGGCTGCGTCGGCGTGGTCGCGTCCTCGTCCGCGTGCACCAGCGCCCAGCCAAGGTGCTGCATCGGCTTGCCGCCGAAGGCCTCGCCCTCCGAGCGCAGCACGCGCAGCAGCACGGTCTCGCCGCGCACACCAAGCGGCACCGGCACGAAGACGAAGCGCTCCGGCGCAGAGGCGAGGCCGTAGCCGAGCATCGCGCCCTCCGGCCCCACCAGCGTCGCGCGGTCGACGCCCGGCCTGCTGACTTCCAGGCGGACCGTGCGGTCACCAACCCACAGGGCGCTGCGCGCGGGGTCGAGGCGCTGCGCCTCGACCAGCAGGTCTACCAGGTAGTGAACGTAGGTGAGTAGGTCGCTCTCCCAGGTGAATCGATCCTTGTCGAACGCGAGGCAGCCTCGAGCCTCGGCGATGCTGCGATCCTGCAACGCCCAGACCTCACCGTCCGGCGACGTGGCCTCGAGCCCGAGCCTGACGTTCTCGAAGCCGGCGACCGTGCCCGCGAAAGTTCCGTCTGCGCTGCGGCCGGCCACACGCGCGCCCGGAAAGCGGGCCCCGGAAAGCACTACGCCTCCCCGACCCGGCTCCAGCAGGACGACGTAGCGGCCCGACACGCCCGCGCACTCGACGTCGTCGAGGATCGCGAGACGGTGGCGCTCACCTTGGGCGGAAACCGCCGGCGGTGTGGCGATCGCGGCGAGAGCCACGAACGCGAGAACGCAGACTGTCGAGGACCGAAAACGAGAGCGTGTCATGCGGCACCTCCAAACGATCCACGGATGCCGCCCCTCCAGGACCGATGCTATCCGTTGTCTCCTCGCGCCACGTCGCTGGCGCTCGAGAGCGTCACCGACAATAGGCTCTGGCTCCCGCGCTGACCTCCCCCGCTGCGCCTCAGGCTCCGTCGAGCGTCGCGTCGAGCGTGATACTCGCCGCTGCGAGGACGCGCGACACCGGGCAGTTAGCCTTGGCCTCCTGCGCTAGCTGCTGGAACTTCGTCCCTTCGATGCCAGGAACCCTGGCCTTCAGGTCGAGGTGGATAGCGGTGATCGTCCACTTGCCCTCGACCTGTTCGAGCGACACGGTGGCGGTCACGTCGAGCCGCTCGGCCGGATGGCCGTCGCTGCCGAGCTGTCCCGACAGCGCCATCGCGAAGCATCCGGCGTGCGCCGCGCCGATCAGCTCCTCGGGGTTGGTCTCCGTGCCGTCGGCGAAACGGGAGCCGAACGAGTAGGGAGTGTCTGCGAGGACACGGCTCTGTGTCGAGAGCGTGCCCTGCCCCTCGCGAATCGTGCCTTGCCAAACCGCGGACGCCGTGCGCTTCATGCGTGATCTCCTCGACAGGTGAAGGAGCGAGAGACCAGCGGCTGCGCCAGAGCCGGCAGCAGGGTCGCGCTCGCGGGCAGCCGCCCGTCCATTCTCTCCGAAAGCAGGGCCGAGTCGGTAATCCATCGGCCTCGCAATCGTCGCGCCCTAGCTCCGCGCTTCCCAGCGCTCGGGTTGCAGGGAACCGCGTTCAGTGCGGCAGCCGCCCACGCCCCGCTGGCACGACCACCTGCTCGGGCCGACCTGGAAGCGACGAACACGGCGACGAGCAGCGCCGGCACCTCTCCGGGGAAGCGTGCCGGGCTATCGCTACAATCACGCCGCCCTGCATCCCCAAAGAGTCTGCCGGTACCACGACCGGCGAAAGCCGAGGAAGCCACATGCACGCGAGCACGCTCCGAACCCTCGCCATCGCAAACCTCGTGATACTCGCGGCCGTTCACGATTCCCGGCTCGCGGCGGCGCAGGAGGCCCCTGCCCCACCCTCGGCGAGCGCAATCGACTACGGCGACGACGACTCCTGGTTGTGCCGCCCAGGCCGGCAGGACGCCTGCGCGATCGACATGTCGACGACCGTCGTGGCTGCCGACGGCAAGCTCGAGCGCGAGTCTTGGGCGGCCGACCCCAAGGCGCCGATCGACTGCTTCTACGTCTATCCGACAGTGAGCCTCGACACCACGCCCAACAGCGACATGTCGGCGGGGCCGGAGGAGCTCAACGTCATCCGGCAGCAGTTCGCGCGCTTCGCCTCGCAGTGCCGGCCGTTCTCTCCGCTCTACCGCCAGGTCACTCTGACCGCCCTGCGCGCCGGCATCGGCGGGCAGCCGATGGCGGTCGACCGGGCGCTCGGCTACAACGACGTGCGCGACGCGTGGAATCACTACCTCGAGCACGACAACGGCGGTCGTGGATTCGTGCTCATCGGGCATTCGCAGGGTGCCGGGGTGCTGACCCAGCTCGTGCGCAACGAGATCGACGGCAAGCCGATCCAGAAGCAGATGGTCTCTGCGTTGCTGCTCGGAAGCAACGTCGCGGTGCCCGCGGGCAAAGACGTCGGCGGCGCGTTCCAGCACGTGCCGATCTGCCGGCGAGCGGACCAGACCGGCTGTGTCGTCGCCTACGTGACCTTCCGCGCGACGATGCCACCGCCGGAGAATTCGAGGTTTGGGCGGGTCCCCGGAGACGGCATGGTCGCGGCTTGCACCAATCCGGCCGCGCTCGCCGGCGGCACAGGCGAGCTCCACGCCTACTTGAGCGCCGGCGGCTCGAGCATCGCGACGCCGGTGGAGCCGCGCCCCTGGGTCACGCCGCCAGCGGCGATCGACACTCCCTTCGTGAGCGTGCCCGGCCTGCTGAGCGCCCAGTGCACCTCGAACGAGCGGTTCTCCTACCTCGAGGTCACGGTACACGGCGACCCGAACGACCCCCGCACGGACGAGATCCCAGGCGACGTCATCACCGGCGGCCAGGTCCTCGCCGACTGGGGCCTACACCTGATCGACGTCAACGTCGCGATGGGCAACCTGGTCGACCTGGTCGGGAAGCAGGCACGGGCGTACGTGGCCGCGAAGGAGCATGCGCACCACTGAGCTCCACCGCTGAGGTCGAGGTGGCGCTCGAGTCTCCTCGAGCTCTCTTCGAGCAGCGCGAAGATGCCGAGGCTCGACGGCCCCGTCGCTACCCGAGGTTGTGGAACACCTTCTGGACGTCGTCGTCCTGCTCGAGGCTGTCGATCAGCCGGAGAACCTCGGTGGTTTGAGTCTCGGCGAGCTCTACGAGGTTGCTCGGCACATACTCGGACTCGGCGGAGAGCGGCGTGATGCGTCGTTCCTCGAGAGCCTTCTGGAGGTGACCGAAGTCCGCGAAGGCGCACCGCAGCACGAGCTGAGGCTCACCCTTGTCGCCCACGCTCTCGCCGAGCTCCTCGAGCCCATGATCGATCAGGTCGAGCTCGAGTGTCTCCTGGTCGATGCCCTTGGAGTCGAGGCGAAAGACACCCATCCGCTTGAACTGGAACGCAACGCTGCCCGAGGCTGCCAGGTTGCCGCCGCCCTTGTTGAAGCACATGCGCACGTTCGACACGGTACGGTTCGGGTTGTCGGTCGCCGCCTCGACCATCACCGCGACGCCGTGGGGCGCGTAGCCCTCGTACTGGATCTCGTGGTAGTCGGTGGCGCCTTCGCCGGAGGCCCGCTTGATCGAGGACTCGACCCGATCCTTCGGCATGTTGATGGCGCGGGCGTTCTGGATCACACGGCGCAGCGCGGGGTTGCTCTCGGGGTCCGGTCCGCCGGCCCGGACCGCGATCTGGATGTCCTTCCCGATGCGACCGAATTGCTTCGCCATCCGGTCCCAGCGGGCGAACATCGTGTGTTTGCGAGCTTCGAAGATCCTTCCCATAGCGATCGCTGAACCCCGGTTCGGTCGTTCGAAAGTGCGTGGACGAAGGTGCGTGAACGGCGATCCCGGTCGCGCGACGGTCGACGAGACTGTCGTGGGATCGCGCCAGAGGTTTCTGGCACCCGATCCTATCCGCTCGCTACGGCTCCGCACGCGCTACCAGCTCTCGCTGCTGACAGGCGAGCCGGCACTCCGATAGCGTCGCCGGCCGAAACCCGAAGACCGCCTACCGACCCGGAGCCCTGAGCATGGACTGGCTCGCTGACCCCCAAGTCTGGATCGCCCTGCTGACCTTGACCGTGCTCGAGATCGTTCTCGGCATCGACAACATCATCTTCATCTCGATCCTCGCCGGCAAGCTGCCCGAGAGCCAGCAGGCCAAGGCACGCACGATCGGCTTGTCGCTTGCGTTGGTCATGCGCGTCCTCCTGCTCCTCTCGTTGGCCTGGATCATCCGGCTCACCGCGCCGCTCTTCACCGTGCTCGACAACGAGATCTCCGGGCGGGACCTCATCCTCATCGGCGGCGGCCTCTTCCTGCTCGCCAAGAGCACCTTCGAGATCCATCAGAAGCTCGAGGGTGAAGAAGGCCACTCGTCGAAGCGCGTCCACCCGTCGTTCGGAAAAGTGCTGGTGCAGATACTGCTCCTCGATGCGGTGTTCTCCCTGGACTCCGTGATCACTGCGGTGGGAATGGTCGACCAGGTTCCGATCATGGTCGCCGCGGTGGTCATCGCGATCGGCATCATGATGATCTCGGCCGGCACGATCAGCGCCTTCGTGGAGCGCCATCCGACGGTGAAGATGCTGGCGCTCAGCTTCCTGCTGCTGATCGGGACGACGCTGATCATCGAGGGTCTCGACGGCCACGTGCCGAAGGGCTACATCTACTTCGCGATGGCGTTCTCGGTGTTCGTGGAGATGCTCAACATTCGGGTGCGCAGGTCCAAGAAGCCGGTGAAGCTCCACGAGGCCTACGTAACCGCAGAGAAGGCCCCGCAGGCCTGATCCGCGGGGCGCCAAGCCCGGCGTACACTCCGCTCATGCTCACCGCCTTTCTGTCGACGGGCGAGATCCGCAGCGTGCCAGCCGTCGCCGAGAGCGCCGCCCTCTTGGGCGACGCGACCTGGATCGACCTGCTCGACCCGACACCCGAGGAGACCGCGCTGGTCGAGAGAACCCTCGGCGTCGAGCTTCCGACGCGAAAGGAGGCGCAGGAAATCGAGGTCTCGAGCCGTCTCTACATCGAGAGCGGCACGGCCTTCATGACCGCCACGGTGCCGGTCAAGACCGATAGCCCGCACCCGCAGACCACCCCCGTTACCTTCGCCTACCATGGGCAGCGACTGGTCACGTCGCGATTCGCTACGCCTACTCCCTTCCAGACGTTCCCGCCGAAGCTGGAGCGAGCTCCCGGCGCATACCCCACGGCGCAGAAGGTCTTCATCGGCCTGGTCGACGAGATCATCGACCGGCTCGCCGACATCCTCGAGTCCGTGGCAGCAGAGCTGAACGAGATCTCGAGCATCGTCTTTCCAGACGAGGGCCCCCCAGGGGAACGCCGGTCCTCCGTCGACTACACCGCCCTGCTCACCCGAGTCGGACGAACCGGGGAGCGGGCCGCCCACGCCCGGGAGAGCCTGGTCAGCCTCGGCCGGGTGGTGACGTTCTTCCGCGAGTCCCGTCCCGCCGGTGGCAGCGAACCGCTCGACGAGCACTGGCGCGCAGTGGCCCAGGACATCTCCGCGTTGACCGAGCACACCACCTTCGTATCGGGCAAGGTGAACTTCTTCCTCGACGCGACACTGGGACGCATCAACATCGAGCAGAACACCATCATCAAGCTGTTCTCGGTCCTGGCGGTGGTGTTCCTGCCACCGACACTGATCGCCAGCATCTACGGCATGAACTTCGCGCGGATGCCGGAGCTGGGTTGGCTCCTCGGCTACCCGTTCTCGCTCGTGCTCATGGTGATATCGGCGATCCTGCCGTACCTGATCTTCAAGCAGCGCGGCTGGCTGTAGGGCGAAGCTCCGCAGCGAGCCTCACCCGCCCACCGTCCCGCTCAGCCCAGGTCCGACCCGCGCGGATCGACGTCCACCCACTGCGCGCAGATCTGCCGGGCCCGCTCCGGGTCGTCGTCCGAGAGAGCCTCGCGGGAAAAGTGATCGATCTCGTCGGAGTCGATGCCCGCTCGCCGAAGCTCCTGTCGCACCGCGGCGACCAGGGCGAGCGGGTGCTCCGACCGCAACGCCACCCGCAGGTGAGGGTATCGTCTCGAGCCCTTCTCTGGTCCACCCATCGCTCCGCAGGCCTTTCCTGAGCTCCGCAGCAAGCAAGTCTCCTGCCGCAGAAAGAAGGCCCCACGCGCGGGGTTGGCGCCCGCGCGTACGAGCCGGCCCAGCCATTCTGGCAGGTCCGGTGCCGCTACGGCGTTGCGAGCCTTAGGTGACTCAGTCTCGAGGGCCGGCGACCAGGGTGCAGACCACGGCCGCCTGGCCGAAGTAGACCTCGTCGCCGTCGCGCAGGCGAATGCCGCGGCGGTCGCGGCTGCTGACGTCGATGGGGCGACCGCCTCGGAAGATCCGCGTACCGTAGGCGCTGCGCTCGTCGATCAGCCAGTACCCCGCCGGATCGTCGCGATAGACGATGCGCGCCTGCTCGCGCGAGACGGTGTGGTTTTCCTCACCGTCGTCGAAGAAGGCGACGTGGTTCCGCCGCTTGACCCGCCCGTGCTCGTCGAGCACCTCGGGCAACCGGCCGATATACACGCGCTCCTGCTCGAAGGTATAGCTTTCCTGCTCGGCACGGCCACGAACTACACGCAGGCTCAGACGAACGCCAGCCCGGGACGGGGGCGAAGGCGAGGGCCGCTCCGTGGTCTCGAAGGACAGCTCGAACGGCTCGGTGTCCCGCTCCTCGGCGTCGAGGCCTTCGGCACCCGGCGGCGGCGGCGCCACCTCGGCCACCACGACCAGGTCCTCCGGCTCGCAGCCGAGCTCCTCCAGCCGCTCGTCGACGGCGGATCGCACCTGGTCGGACCAGCCAGCAGCGATCGCCGCCCGCATCTCCGCGTGCTCGCGCTCGTCGCGCGGGCGCAAGGTCACGACGACCTGGTTGTACGGAAACACGCGACGACCGGATCCCACGTAGGTCGCCCGCGCCGCCGCGGCATCGACGAGGGAGCGACGGATCTCCAGCAGACTCCTGCCGCGGCGCCAGGGACGCACCACCAGCTCCCGGAGCTGGCGCAGCCCTCGACGCAGCCTCTCTGGCGCCTCGCTCCGCGCAGGCACTGCGGCGGGTCCTGGATCTTCGACTGCCATGGTAGGTCTGCCCTGGGAAGCCGTCCTGTCGATCCTACGGCGCCCCGGCCTCGTGGGTTGCCTCCGGGCCACAGATAGCGACTGCGGGCAGCGTCACTGCAGCAGACCGATTGCGGCCGCCTCGGTGACCAGATCGCGAGCAACCCGGACCGCGACGCGGCCGCCGTAGCCGCCGTGCTCGACCAACACAGCGAACGCGATCGTACGGCCGCTGCCGCCGAACGGCGCGAAACCGATGAACCAGGAGTGGGAGGCCGACCCGGCGATCTCGGCGGTGCCGGTCTTGCCTGCGAGCGAAACCGGAGCGTCGCGCAGCGCGCTCGCGGACCCCGACGTCACGACCGCGCGCAGCGCAGCCTGGAGCCGCTCAGCCTGCTCGATCCCCAGTACTCGCTCGGGCTGGCGGCCGTCGGCCGCGTCGCCCGCTCCCGGAAGCACCCACCGCACTGCTGGCAGGAGACCACCGTTCGCGACTGCGGCAGCGACGCGCGCCATCTCGAGCGGCGTCGCGACCACCTGCCCTTGGCCGTAAGCAGACTGGGGCAGCGCGTCCTGGAGCGCCTCGGTCGTGTTCGGGCGCGCTGTCTCGATGCCGAACAGCGCGGCGGTGCGCAGCAAGTCCGCCGCGCCCACGTCGTAGGTCCCCAGTTGCGCGAAGAAGGCGTTGCACGAGTACCGCAAGCCGCCCGCCAGATCGAGCTCACCATGGGGCTCGCGCGCCGTGGGGTCGTCGCGGATCGGACGGCCCCAGCCGCGAACCGCATGACCCACGCGGCCTCCGGGCAGGGCCACGCACGCGTACTCCTTGCGCGCGAGCGCGGGATCCTTGCGCAGCGCTGCGATCGCGGTCACCACCTTGAAGGTCGAGCCGGGAGGGTAGAGGCCGTAGCGCGATCGATCGAGCAACGACGGATCTCCCGGCACCGGGTCGGCTGAGCCTGTCGCGGGCCAGGGGTAGCTCGCGCTCGCCAGCAACTCGCCGCTCGTCGCGTCGAGCACGACGGCCGCGCCGCGCTCGCGGCCGGCCTCCCGCACGTGGCGCGCCAGCGAGTCCGCGAGGCTCGCTTGCAGACGCGCGTCCACTGTGAGCTTCACGTTGCGTTCTCGATCGACGAGCTCGCGCACGGACCGCCGGCTCGCGGCCTCTCCATGACGCAGCAGGGGCAGCAGCTCGGCCAAATTGCGCGCGCCGGGGGCGGCGCCGCGGACGACGCCGGGGTCGTCCTGGCTCTGGCCGGCAGCTCGCGGGCGGTCGTCGAAACCTTGAAGCCGCGCGTTGTCATCGCGCTCGACGAACGAAGTGTTGCTCGCGGCCCAGTCCCAGCGACGGTTCCAGTCGCCGAGCAGGTGGTACGAACGGCCGCCCAGCGGGTACCAGCGCCGGGTATCGAGGATCGCCGGCGAGGGCGGCTCCAAGCCCATCGCGACGTACGCGTCCCGGAACTTCCCCAGCAACTCCGGATCGCTGGTCGCCAGGGGCATGCCGTTGCGGTCGAGCACGCTGCCGCGAGGAAGTCGATCGACCAGCTCGACCAGTCGCGGGTTGTAACGGTAGCGGAGTGCGCCGTCGGCGTGCACCACCAAGGTGCCTCGCGTCGCGGTGTCGTCGGCTGCGACCACCTGCACCCAGGCAGCCTTGCCCAGCACCGCAGTCATGGCGACCGCGACCAGGAGGCCAAGGACCCGCGACGACCGTCGCAAGGGAGCCAGAGGGGCCTTCGGCCCCGACCTGCCAACGGCTCCCGCCGACCGCTGCAACGGCGCGAGATAGACCTCCGGCTCCGACCCGGCCGCGACCCGCGCCGACAGCGCCGCGGCCAGGCCCAACATCGCGAAGTGGACCAGCATCGAGGAACGCCCGTAGGACAGGAACGGCGTCACGATGCCGGTCAGCGGCAGCAGACCCAGCGCGCCGCCGGCGATCACGAGGGCCTGCAGAGCCACAGCAAGAAACAAGCCGAGACCGAGGAAGACCTCGTAGGGTCGGGTTCCGGCAACCGCGAGGCGATAGAGCCGCTGCAGCACCAGTCCGAGGGTTGCGACGACCACCGCGAAGCCCACGAAGCCGAGCTCCTCGCCCAAGGCCGCGAGCACGAGGTCGGTGTGGACCTCGGGCACGGTCTCGGGGCGGCCGCCGCCCAGCCCGGCGCCGCGCCAACCACCCGAGGAGAACGCCCACAGCGACTGCGCGAGGTGGTCGCCGCCGGCGAACTCGTTGGACCACGGGTGCAGCCACATCTGGATGCGGCCGGTCACCGTGCGCGGGAAGCCGAGCCGGTACGCCGCGCCCAAGCCCAACGCGAGCAGCGACACCCCGAGCAAGGCCAGCCCGGGGCGCCCGCGCGCGGCGTAGTAGAGGCCCGAGAACAGCAACGAGAGCACCAGCGCTGGTCCCAGATCGCGCTGCAGCAGGAAGAAACCGAGCACCACCGCCATCGCGACCAGCGGCGGCAGCAGGTATTCGAGCTTCGGGACCTGCCAGCGCAACGACCGCGGCAGACGCTCGAGCTGCGAGGCCACCCAACGCGACTCGCGCACCTCGCGCAGGAGCTCCCAACGCTCGGCGAAGTAGGCCGCCAGGAACAGCACCACCAGCAGGCAGACCACGGGCACCGGCTGGAAGCCGAACAGGTTGACCTTGGCGTCGCTCGTTCCGGGACCCGTACCGAACACCACCAGCAGCGCCGACAGGGCGAACGCTCCGAGCAACGCCGGAAAGCCGAGCCGGCGGAGGCGCGGCAGGTGGTGCGCCGCCAAGACAGTGGTGATCGCGAGCACCACGGCCCCGGCGATCACCCCCTGCGCGAACGACCGAAGAAGGAGCAGGTCGCGCAACGGATCTCGCATGCTGGCCATCGCGCAAGCGCCCAGGCCGCAGAGCAGGGCCACCGGCGGCAACAGGAGCTGGTCACCCGAGAAGCCTCGCAGGCGCCACAGCAGGTGCACCGAGCCGAGCGCCGCGAGTGCGCCCAGGGTCCACAGCCAGAAGGAGCTTCGCCACGATGCGGGGGTGCGGACGATCGCCTGTGCTCGCGCTTCCCGCACCTGCGCCGCCGAGAGGAGCGGCACCAGGACCTCGTTCTCAGGGTTCTCAGGGCTCGCGCCGAGTGCCGCCGCGCGCTGGGCCAGAACCGGCAACGGATGGCTCCAACCCGCCAGCTCGGACGAGGACACTCTCGCGCGCGACAGCTCGCCTACGTTCGGCAGGCCGCCGACAGCACGCGCGTGGCTCAGGAGCCCGGCGGCTACGAACGAACGCTCCCGACCGTCGGTGAAGGAGGGGAGCAGCCGCTCGAGCTGGGCGGCGCTCTCCACCGCTCCCAGGTTCACCAGCTCGCCCGCCTCGAGCGCCGTCTGGGCCTCCGCCAGATCCTCGCGGAAGGAGCGATGGACGAGGAACAGGGCCAGCAGGACGATGACGAGCGCGGCGCCGAGCAGGCGTGCCTCGCGACCACGCGTCGAGCGGAGCTCTAGGGTCCGCGGGGGCTCCGCCGTGGCGCTGCGCCTCGTCACCACGACACCGCCCGTGCGGGTCGTGCCGACTCGATCGCGACCGCGCGGACGGGCTCGTACGAACGCGATCGCCCGACCTAGCGCGGCGCCTACCAAGGCCTCCTCACCTCGCGCAGCCGCAGGTTCACGGCCTCCAGCTTCTCCCGGGCGCTGTCGCGATTCGCGCGCGCGTTGCCGAAGGACAGGATGCGCTCGTAGCCGACGATCGCCGACTCCAGGTGCTGGCGCGCGTCGTAGAGCAGGTCGGCCTCTCCCCCTTCGCCACGGAGCTCGGCGGCCTGGTTGTGCAGCCGCACTCCCTCGTGACGGTTAGCGTCGGCGAGCTGGGCCAGCTCGCGCTTGCCCCAAGGAATGCCGCGCGCCCGCGCCGCTCGCAGTGCCTCCAGCAGCTTCACCAGGTCGAAATGCTCGTAGGCATAGATCCGCGCGAGTCCCAGGTACGGATCCGCCCACTCCGGATCCATCCCGGCGGCCTGCTCGAAACCGAACACGGCATTCGCCCAGGCACGCTCGGCGCCATCCGAATCGCGATCCTCGAGGCTCTTCGCCCGCAGTCGGTCGAGGTGAGCCTGCGTGTAGTAGAGCCGCGCCCGAACCGCGGGGTCGTCGTGCGAAAGCTGCAGCGCGGCACGGAAGGCGGCGTTGGCGTCCTGCCAGTCGGCGAGCCGGGTGCTCGGGATGTCCTGCCGGAAGCCGTGGAGCACTCGCTCGCCCGAGGCGACGAGAGCGCTCCGAACGTCGTCCCGAGCATCTCCGAGCCCGAGGTCGAAGGGCACCAGCCAGGCCGCCCTTCGGTAGCGCTGCCAGGCCGACCACGCGTCCGGCGCGGAGTCTTCGGCCAACGTGCGCGAGATGTCCTCTGCGGCGTTCTGGGCGCAGAACTGGAGGCCCACGAAGGCCACGGCCAAGACTGCGATGCGGCCCTTCGCGGACAGCCGCGACCACCGGCCGCGCAACCCCGAACGCTCGTCGGTCGCGGGAGGAAGGGGTGGCAGCGCGGGAGGACGAGGCTCCAGGACGGGCGGAGGGTCGATGTCGGGCACGCGAGCTGTCGGCGCTTCGGCCTCCCAGGCTGCGCTCTCCGCGGCTGGCGCTGGCGGAGCGGCCGAAAAGCCCTCGTGGCCGTCGCCGTAGCCCTCGGGCTGGCGAGTACGGCGGGTCGGGGCGCCCAAGGTCGTCTGGCGCGTCGACGTGGTCTCGCGGGCTGCGGCCAGCGTGCGACGGGTCGCACCACCAGGCAGCGGCAGCACACGCGCCAGTGGAGGCGCCGACAGCGCTTCCGGCGACGCGAGCAGCCCTTCTAGCGCCCGACGCAGCTCGGTGGCGGACTGGAAGCGGCTCTCGGGACGAAACGCCAGGCAGCGCTGGAGCAGGGCCCGGAGGGCGGTCGGAGAGCTCTCGGGCAGCGGCGCCGGCGGACGGCTCAGGATCAACCGTTCCAGCTCCTCCGCCGTGCGGCCCTCGTAAGGCTGCTGGCCGCTGACCATCTGATAGAGGAGAATCCCGACCGCCCACAGGTCCGAGAGCGAATCGACGCAGCCGCTCCGGAGCCGCTCGGGAGGGGTGTAGGGATAGGTCCCGAACAGGTTGCGGGTCGCCTGTCGGGTGTGGGTCAGGTGCTTGGCGATACCGAAGTCGACCAACCGTACCCGCTCCCCGCCGTCGAGCGACTCGATGCGCACGTTCTCGGGCTTGAGGTCGCCGTGGATCACGGTGCGCACTTCGCGGTCGTCGAAGCGCGTCGAAAAGCCGTGTAGCTCCTCGACCACCGCGCAGAGCTCCACCGCGATCTTCACTGCGCGCTCCGGCGGCAGCGGCTCCTCGCGCGCTCGTGCGAGCACCCGCGACAGATCCTCGCCGGCGACGTACTCCATCGCGATGTAGAAGTGGCCGTCGAGGTCGCCCGCCTCGAAGACGGCGGCGACTTGCGGCACCGCCTCCGCGACGCGCCGTTGCAACTCGGCGCCGCGCCGCTCGGCGACCAACGCGTCGGCGTCCACCCCGTCGTGCCGCACCAGCTTGAGCGCCACCTCGCGGTCGTGCTCCGGGTCGAGAGCCAGGTGCACGTCGCCGGTCGCACCACGGCCCAAGAAACGCCGGAGCTCGAACCGGCCGAAGCGTTCGCGCTCGCGGAAGACCAGCGTCATGATCGCTGCCTCACGAGCTGCCCTCGGCACCCGCGGCGCCCGCGGCCGCGACGACCACACGCAGCAACGCCGGCGTGCCAGAGAAATCGTTCAGCCCCTCGATCTCGGCGACGCCGTCGGCTCCGGGCACCACGACGGCCGGCCCGCGATTGGCCTCGAAGCGGTTTCCGGCGATCAGAGGCGCTGCCCCAGCTTCGACCTCGACCGCAGCGACCAGGGGCGACGCCGAGCCGTTGCCTCGCACGAGGTTGTCGACCAGGCGCGGTGCCGCCGGCGCGTGCACGCGCACCGCCGCGCCGGCGTTCTCGTGCAGGTGGCAGTAGCGCAGCGTCGAGCGGTCGGAGCCGGTGTGCTCGACCGCGGCGCCGCCCACCCCTACGATCTCGACGTGGATCACCTCCACGGTCGAGTCGTGCAGCAGCAGGCCGGTCTCGACGCCGCCCGCGCCCGAGACCCGAAACCCTTCGAAAACCGCACCGACGACCCCACGGGCCGAGACCGCCGCTTCGTCGTCCAGCGTGCCCTCGCGCCGAGGCTCGAGCACGGCCGCACGCGGCAGCCGACTGCGCAGGCGCACGCCCGTCCGCAGCTCGACGCGCTCGCGGTAGACGCCGGGCTCGACCTCCACCGTCTGACCACGCCGCGCCGCCTGGAGTGCAGCCGCGATCGTCGCGTGCGGCGCTCCCGGTCCCACCCGCAACACCTGCTGCCGCTGCGGCCAGAGCCCACCGAGCCGGTCGCTCCGACCCAGCAGCCAACCGCCCGCCGCGATGGCCAGAACGGCGACGACGACACCTGCTCCTGATGCGAGCCGCCGGCCTGATCGCGTCCTTCGAGGCGCCTCGGCGCGGGCGGAGCCGGCGCGCGCCAGCGGGACCAGCCGCCGTCGCTCGGGCTGCGCAGCCGCAGGGGCGGGCCGACCCACCGGCTCGCGAGTGGTGCCCGGCCTGACCGGCCCACGCACCGGCGCCTGCGGCCGCACGGTCCCGCCACGCGCCTCGGACGGGTCGGGCTTCACCGCCCGCAGCCGTTGTGTGTCCTCCGATCCCTGCCCACGTCGCGCCGCGCCGTCGCGCCCAACAGCCTGCCGGCGCACCGACACGGCGTAGTCCTCGCCCTCGACTAGCACCACCGAGACGTTGTCCTTCCCGCCCGCGGCGTTGGCCCGCGCGACCAGCTCCTGCACTGCCCGTCCCGGCTCTCCGGCGTTGCGCTCCACGATGGCGCGGATCTCCGTCGAGAGGACCTGGTCGGTGAGGCCGTCGCTGCAGAGCAACAGGGCGTGGTCGGAGCCGAAAGGAGCCGTCAGCACCTCGACGAAGTCGCCGTCGTCGGGCCGGTGGTAGGCGGTACCGACATCGCGGTAGATCTCGTTGCGCCGCGGGTGCCGCATCGCCTCACCTTCCGACAGCTCGCCGCGGTCCTCCAGCTCGCCCACCGGGGAGTGGTCGCGGGTGAGCTTCTCGATGCGGCCCCGCTGCAGGCGGTAGAGCCGCGAGTCCCCGACGTGTCCGACCACCACGCGCTCGCCGTCGACCACCGCCACGGTGAGCACGCACGACATGCCCCGCAGGCGGGGGTCTTCCCCAGCCAGGTCGAAGATGCGGTTGTTGGCCAGCGCGGTCGCCTCGCGGATCTCAGCCTCGAGCGCCCCACCTTCCCGCCGCCGCAGCCGGCGCAGCAGGATGTCCGCCGCGGTGCGAGCTCCCGTCTCGCCCGCGACCTCGCCGCCGACACCGTCGACCACCGCGAACAGGCCGAGGTCGGCGTGGCAGAGCACGACGTCCTCGTTGTTGGTACGGGCCACGCCAGCATCGGAGAGCGCCGCGGCACGCAGGCGCCGCGGCCTCCCCAAAGCCGCCGCCGACCTATCGAGCACTCTCGCCTCCGGGTCGCCTCGGCGCGAATCGACCGTTCGCCGCCGCGTCCTCGGCGCGCGCCGCGCGGTACATCAGGACCCCGAACCCTGCCAACGCCACGAGTAGAAGGGTATGCAGCATCAGCAGCCAGGCGCGGCGACCGGCTTCGGCCTCCCCGCTCGTCCTCTCATGACGCCCGCCGGAAGACCATCGACATCACATCGGCCAGCCCGATGCGTGATCCGTCCCTCAGCTCGACCGCGCCGCTCCGACCCACGGGCCGGCCGTCCACCGAGGTACCGAACTGGCTGAGATCCTCCAGCCAGTAGCTGCCGGCCTGGGGCTCGCGGCGAATCTTCAGATGACGGCGGGACACGTCGGGCAGGGCCTCGAGACGCAGGTCCACCCAGACGTCGACGGCGCCGCGACCCACCACGACCTCGTCCTTGGTCAGGGCAAAGCGCTGCGACCCTGCCTCGTCGTCGTACTCGAGCCAGGCCTGCGACTGGCCCGCCGGCGACCCCGTCGCAGCCGCCGCGTCGCGGCCTGGCGCAGCAGCCTCCTCGAGCTCCTCCAGCTCCTCGATGCTGCGCTTGGACGTGCTCTGCTGCAGCTTGCGGGTGGTCGAAACCGCGATGCGCTGGGTCTTGCGGCCGCTGCCATAGCCGGCCTCGTCCCCCACCGCCAGCTCCGACACCACCTCGACCTCGCCTGTTGCGAGCTGATCGTTGGGATCCTCCTGGAATCGGATGTGCCACTGGCCTCCCGCGGGCACGTGCTGCATCACCGCGCCGTCGCCGCCGGTGGGCGCCATGGACCTCACGCGCTGGGGCAGCCTCTCGCGCAGGCGCGCATGGGCCGGCCGCGCCTGCCGATCCAGCGCCTGCAGCTCACGATCGAGAAAGGCCTTCGCCTCGGCCTCGATCTCGCGAAAGATCACGCCCAGCCGATCGAAGTCGTCGGGGTGCAGGTACACCTGGTACAGGCTCGGAGCCAGGACGCGTGTCAGCAGGGGCTCGAGGCCCTCGCGCATGTTGTCGCCGATGGCGAGGATGATCTCGCGGGCGAGCTGGGGTCGCTTCGAAGACATCGCGGTTGGGCGGCGTTCGGACGCATCGGTCGGGCCTCGAGTCCACGCGGCCCTCCGGAGCTACTACGCGGCCTCCTCCCCGATCGTTTCCGCCGGCACGCGAGAAGCCTGCACCCGGTCCAGCGAATATACTCACACCCCCGCCGCTCCAACCGCTCCTTGCTTGCGTGCAAGCCGACGGGAAGGGCCCACCGACCGATAGGAGAAGTCTCGCCGGATGACCAACACCGCCGACGACCTCGCCGCCGCCGAAGCCGCCGCGCGAGCCCTGGTAGTCGAGGGTGTGCGGCTGTGCCGGGAGGGCCAGTGGCAGAAGGGGCTCGACTGCCTCCGCGAGGTCGCTGCCAGCTCGATCGACCCCGCCAAGCTGCCTGGCACCTTCTTCTCGTACCTCGGCTACGGCATGGCCCATATCCATGGTCGCAAGGAGGAAGGGCTCAAGCTCTGCCGGCGGGCGATCGAGATCGAGTTCTACCAGGCGGACAACTACTACAACCTCGCGCGCATGTACCTGCTCCTGCGCCGACGCAAGGAGGCGGTCGACACGATCGAGGAGGGCCTGAAGGTAGACCCGGATCACAAGGACCTCAACCAGCTCTTCGACGAGATCGGTCAGCGCCGCGAGCCGGTCCTCCGCAAGATGCACCGGGACCATTTTCTCAATCGCCTCCTGGGCAAGCTCCGTCACGACTTCGCGGGAAAAAAGCAGAAGTGAGGGAGCGCGCAGCGTTGAGCGATCCCGCCTCCCGTTCGGCATACGAGTCCCTGGACGCTTCCGAGCTGTTCTGCCCGCGTTGCCGCCGCTCGCAGCCGGTACGCCGCCACCTGCTGCTGGTGCTGCCGACCGGCAACCGCTACGAGTACCGCTGCGCCGCGTGCGGCGAGTCGGTCGGCGCCAAGAGTGACGACGACCCCAGCGCCTTCGAATCGGCGCTACGGCTCCGCTGAGTCCCGCCTGGGACCCGCGAGCGGGGCGAGGAGCGCCGGTGTGCTCCTTAGGAGCCCGTGGTGGAACCCCCGTGGGCGGCGTTGGGAGCGCCGTGGGGCCGGATGCTCATGCGGGGCGCGGGGAAGGTCCTTCGCCTGCAGCGACTCTACCGGCGGCTCG